>NZ_PTRD01000052.1:0-30269 GCF_002965005.1 Escherichia sp. MOD1-EC7011 | reverse complement strand
CAACGGCGAATCTGTTTTGGCGGATGAGAGAAGATTTTCAGCCTGATACAGATTAAATCGACAGGTCAGAACATGACGTGTTGATAAACAGAATTTGCCTGGCGGCCGTAGCGCGGTGGTCCCACCTGACCCCATGCCGAACTCAGAAGTGAAACGCCGTAGCGCCGATGGTAGTGTGGGGTCTCCCCATGCGAGAGTAGGGAACTGCCAGGCATCAAATTACGAAGAATGGCACTGACCTTTGAGGCAGTTCACTACTCGATAAGAGAGTAGGACAAAAGCGAAAGCTTTTGAACGTTGCGAAGCAACGGCCCGAAGGGTGAATCACGAAGTGATTCATAAACTGCCAGGCATCAAATTAAGCAGTAAGCCGGTCATAAAACTGGTGGTTGTAAAAGAATTCGGTGGAGCGGTAGTTCAGTCGGTTAGAATACCTGCCTGTCACGCAGGGGGTCGCGGGTTCGAGTCCCGTCCGTTCCGCCACTTATTAAGAAGCCTCGAGTTAACGCTCGAGGTTTTTTTTCGTCTGTATTTCTATTATTGCCAAAATCGCAAAAATCCTCTGCATTTTACGCTCTTTTTCCGCAACAGTCTGAAGCCCATAATCATCTCAGTTAACGAACATAGCATTAGAAGAGGCATATTATGGCTATCCCTGCATTTGGTTTAGGTACTTTCCGTCTCAAAGACGACGTTGTTATTGCATCTGTGAAAACGGCGCTTGAACTTGGCTATCGCGCAATTGATACCGCACAAATCTATGATAACGAAGCTGCAGTAGGTCAGGCGATTGCAGAAAGTGGCGTGCAACGTCATGAACTCTACATCACCACTAAAATCTGGATTGAAAATCTCAGCAAAGACAAACTGATCCCGAGTCTGAAAGAGAGCCTGCAAAAATTGCGTACCGATTATGTTGATCTGACGCTAATCCACTGGCCGTCACCAAACGATGAAGTCTCTGTTGAAGAGTTTATGCAGGCGTTGCTGGAAGCGAAAAAACAAGGGCTGACGCGTGAAATCGGTATTTCCAACTTCACGATCCCGTTGATGGAAAAGGTAATTGCTGCTGTTGGCGCTGAAAACATCGCTACCAACCAGATTGAACTCTCTCCTTATCTGCAAAACCGTAAAGTGGTCGCTTGGGCTAAACAGCACGGCATTCATATTACTTCCTATATGACGCTGGCTTATGGGAAGGCTCTGAAAGATGAGGTTATTGCTCGTATCGCAGCTAAACACAATGCGACCCCGGCACAAGTAATTCTGGCGTGGGCAATGGGGGAAGGCTACTCAGTAATACCGTCTTCCACTAAACGTGAAAACCTGGAAAGTAATCTTAAGGCACAAAGTTTACAGCTTGATGCAGAAGATAAAAAAGCGATCGCCGAACTGGATTGCAACGACCGCCTCGTAAGTCCGGAAGGTCTGGCTCCTGAATGGGATTAAGCCTCTCTGACAGCTCCTGCGGGAGCTGTTTTTATATGCTCGCTAAGGAAATCGATAAAGGCCCGGATGCGAGTACTTACCGCGCGGTCGCTGTAATAGACGGCGCTGAAGGGCATTTCCACTGGCAACACTTTATCTGCCATTAACTCCACCAGTTCACCACGAGCAATTTCTCTGTCGATCATATAGTCGGACAAACACGCAATCCCGTTGCCACTCAGGCAAAGCTGTTTCAGTGTTTCTCCACTATTGGATGACAAACCGTACTTCACCTCATGTAATTGTCCATCACTACAGGCTATCGGCCAGGTATTGAGGGAAGCGGGTTCAGTAAATCCCAGGCAAACATGTTGCTTTAAATCGTCGATAGTTTCTGGCTTCCCGTAGCGGGCAATATAGTCGGGGGAGGCGATAATTTTTCGATAACTGTTAAATAACGGCCTGGCTCGTAAGCTGGAATCCGTTAACGTACCGGCGCGTATCGCGACATCCACTTTTCTTTCGATCAAATTAATAATCGTTTCGGAGGAGACTAGCGATAAAGTGACTTCCGGATAGCGTTCGCGGAAAGGCTTAATTAACGGCATCAGAAAGTGTAGTACCACGGGGGTTGCGGCATCGATCCGTAACAGTCCGCGCGGTGTATTACGCGTCTCCATAATTTCTGATTCTGCCGCTGCCATCTCCTGCAAAATTGACTGTACGCGACGAAAATAACGCTCGCCTTCTTCCGTCAGGCTAAGTTGTCGTGTGGTTCGATTAAGTAGGCTGACGCCAAGTTTCATTTCCAGCTTTTTTACCGCACGGCTGACTGCTGAGTTTGCTTGCCCTAATTGTTCCGCTGCCCGGCTAAAGCTGCCGCTTTCGACGACCGAAACAAAAATGGCGAGTTCTTCCGACGTGGCTTTCATTTTTGCTCCTGTTGCAAAATAGAAGAGATATTTTGAATTTATTTGTTATTAAACCATCAGGATACGTAATATGTCATCCGATTTAATGTTCTCAATAATGAGCAAAATTCTGTGCGGTGTAAGCACTTGCTTACATAACAATATACAATTGCTCGTTGAAAGAGTGAGCTAAAATCCCTATAACAGTAGAACCCTCCCGAGTGCGGAAGGGTTGACGTAATAGAGGTTTCAAAGTCAAAAGTGCGAAAAAATACCTATGCCATGCGCTATGTAGCCGGACAACCTGCGGAAAGGATCTTACCGCCGGGGTCATTTGCGAGCATCGGCCAGGCATTACCACCCGGAGAACCGTTAAGTACCGAAGAGCGTATTCGGATCCTGGTGTGGAACATTTACAAACAGCAACGCGCTGAATGGTTGTCGGTATTAAAGAACTACGGCAAAGATGCACATCTGGTGTTATTGCAGGAAGCGCAGACAACGCCAGAGTTAGTGCAGTTTGCGACCGCTAACTATCTTGCTGCCGATCAGGTGCCCGCTTTTGTTCTGCCACAACATCCTTCCGGCGTAATGACCCTTTCGGCAGCGCATCCGGTGTATTGCTGCCCGTTACGCGAACGTGAACCTATTTTACGTCTGGCGAAATCGGCACTGGTGACGGTCTATCCATTACCTGACACCCGCCTGTTGATGGTAGTCAATATCCATGCGGTCAACTTCAGTCTGGGCGTGGATGTTTATAGCAAGCAGTTGCTTCCTATTGGCGATCAGATAGCCCACCACAGCGGTCCGGTCATTATGGCGGGAGATTTCAATGCCTGGAGCCGTAGAAGGATGAACGCGTTATATCGCTTTGCGCGAGAAATGTCGCTGCGCCAGGTGCGTTTTACTGATGATCAGCGCCGCCGGGCGTTTGGTCGCCCGCTCGATTTTGTTTTCTACCGTGGTCTGAATGTCAGCGAAGCTTCCGTACTGGTTACGCGCGCTTCTGATCACAATCCGCTACTCGTTGAATTCAGTCCCGGCAAGCCTGATAAATAAGGTATGTCAGGTCTGCCACAGGGCAGACCAACGTTTGGCGCTGCCTTTTTATACTCAAACAACAAAAGGACAGTGCAATGACAACACAATCCCACCATGAGCACGTAGAAAAGCAATTTAGCTCGCAGGCCAGTGAATATTTAACCAGTGCCGTGCATGCATCCGGGCGCGACTTACAGCGCCTGGCGGCGTGTCTGGCAGAGTATCCTGACGCTTGCGTACTTGATATGGGCTGTGGAGCAGGACATGCCAGCTTTGTCGCTGCGCAAAACGTGCAGGAAGTGGTGGCGTATGACTTATCTTCCCAAATGCTGGATGTTGTTGCACAGGCTGCAGATACCCGACAACTGAAAAATATCACCACCCGCCAGGGGTATGCCGAAAGCCTGCCTTTTGCCGATCACACTTTTAATATTGTTATTAGTCGTTATTCTGCTCACCACTGGCATGATGTCGGTGCGGCATTGCGTGAAGTGAATCGGGTTTTGAAGCCCGGCGGTATGCTGATTGTGATGGACGTAATGTCTCCGGGTCACCCGGTACGCGATATTTGGTTACAGACGATAGAAGCATTGCGCGATGCTTCTCACGTGCGTAATTACGCCAGCGGTGAGTGGTTGACGTTAATCAATGAAGCATATCTGCTTGTCGATAATGTGATCACCGATAAATTACCTCTGGAATTCTCTTCGTGGGTTGCGAGAATGCGTACGCCAGAAGTGTTAGTGGACGCTATTCGCGTTTACCAACAGAGCGCATCGACAGAGGTGAAAACGTATTTTGCCTTGCAGAATGATGGCTCTTTCACCAGTGATATCATCATGGTTGAAGCACATAAAGCGGCATAAATAAAAAAGACACCGGGGGAATCGGTGCCTTTCTGTTATCTGGTTTGTCAGGAATCTGGCATATTGTTGTTTTTCACAAACAACGTCAGCTTGTCGCCTGGTTGCAGATTCGCAGTATCGCTGTTCCAGCGCATCACATCTTTGATGTTTACGCCGTGACGCTTAGCAATGCTTGAAAGCGAATCACCTTTGCGCACACGATACGTAATGCTATCGCTGTTGTTTGCCAACCGCTGTGCGCTACTACCAGCGCCAATTGTCAGACTTTGACCTGGTTTCAGCTTAGAACCGCGCAGATTGTTCCACTGCTGCAAATTCTTTGTGCTTACGCCGAGACGTGAAGCGATGCTTGAAAGCGTGTCGCCAGAGCGTACGGTGTAAACGCGGCTATTAAGCGGCGTATTGTCGGCAACCAGTGTCGACTGTACGGCAGCAATTTCGCCTGAAGCCAGAGATTCACGCAGTTGATCTGCATGTTTCTTTGGCACCATCACGTACTGTGGACCACTTGCGCCCAGCGTGGAGCCTTTCACGCCAGCGTTGAAGGTCTTCAGTTTGCTGACGGAAATTCCCGCCATATCTGCAACCTTCGCCATTTCAACCGGGCTACTCAGGTGTACACGCGCCAGAGCACGGCTTTCATCGGTCGTCGGCAGACGTACACCATAACGCTTGCTGTTTTTGAGAATATCACTCAATGCCAGCATCTTAGGCACGTACTGCTTCGTTTCCTGCGGCAACGGTAACGACCAGAAGTCCGTGGATTTCCCACGCGCTTTGTTCGTTTTAATTGCCTTCATGACCCGACCTTCGCCGCTGTTATAAGCCGCTACGGTCAGAAGCCAGTCGCCGTCAAACATCTTGTTCAGACGCTGCATCATGTTCAGCGCGGCAGTTGTTGAAGCAACAACATCGCGACGCGCGTCATAATTGCGGGTCTGTTTCAAACCATAATTGCGCCCCGTGCTCGGAATGATCTGCCAGATGCCTGCGGCATTGGCGCCAGACGTCGCGTGAGGATCAAAAGCGCTCTCCACTATGGGTAGTAGTACCAGTTCCATAGGCATGTTACGTTTTTTAACTTGCCCGGCTATCCAGTACATATACGGCTCTGCCCGTAAAGTTACATCGTGGAGATAGCTCTTATTGCGTAAATATTTCTGTTTCTGTTCGCGAATCCGGTCGTTTTCCGGAATTCCCATCTTTAGCTCGTCGCCTATGAAAGCCCACAAGTCACCATCCGGCGCGATAGACGTCCCATCGTCCATCCATCGTGCCTGACTTGTAAACTTTGCTGCTTCCCCTTGACCAGCTGCAGAAAGGCTCTGTGCGTGCTGTTGAACGTTACCAGTACTCTGGCAACCCACGAGCAGGACAGAGGCGAGTAATATCGCTTTTGCCTTCATGTGTGTGTCAATAGTTGCTTAAAAGACGACCGATCATAACGGCGAACGAAGCTGATGACAAGAAAGTTTTATCAGAATCTATCTTTCTTTGACCTTAACCAGGCAAAACGTTCTTCAGGTTGTTGCAATAATGTTTCTTTATTAATTACATTAATTAAATCAATATCTTCTGTTCTCAAAAAAACATTATTTTGCCGCTCATTTTTCAGAATTACGGGTAGTGTTATTTGATTTTTTGCCCGTAACTCCTTAACTTTACGATAATAATCATTTATAGACAAATCGTGCGGAAGAATGCTCAAAGCAAACTTCATATTTGATAAAGTATATTCGTGAGCGCAACACACCAGAGTATCGTCAGGAAGTTCACTTAATTTTTTAAGTGATTGATACATCTGTGATGCAGTGCCTTCGAATAGTCTACCGCAACCGCCAGAAAACAGAGTGTCGCCACAAAATAGATAAGGTTCGCTAAAGTAACAGATATGTCCTAAAGTGTGACCTGGCGTAGCAATTACACTAAATTCATGCCCCAAAACGAAGGCAGTATCGCCATCTTTGACTACCTGCGTTGTTCCCTTATCTTGTGTCTCTTCTGGCCCATACACCACAATTTGCGGATACTTTTCTACCAGTTCTTTTACACCGCCAACGTGATCGTGGTGATGGTGGGTGAGGAAAATCGCTACTGGTTGCCAGTTGTTAGCTGAAATCGCCTTTAATACGGGTTCTGCCTCTCCTGGGTCGACAATCAGGCAACGACCTGCTTCATCAGACAAAACCCAGATGTAATTGTCATCAAAGGCGGAAATACTGTTAAGATTCATATATTACCTCTCAGTGCGAAACGGAAGGTTGTGATGAAACCGGCAAGGATCCCCCAAACTGTCGTGGCTCCTGATTGCTGGGGCGATTTGCCCTGGGGAGAGCTTTATCGCAAGGCGCTGGAACGCCAGCTCAACCCGTGGTTCGCTAAAATGTATGGTTTTCATCTGCTTAAGATTGGCAATTTAAGCGCAGAAATCAATTGCGAAGCGTGCGCGGTTTCTCATCAAGTGAATGTTTCAGCGCAAGGAATGCCCGTCCAGGTGCAGGCGGACCCACTTCACCTTCCTTTTGCCGATAAATCCGTCGATGTTTGTCTACTGGCGCATACATTGCCGTGGTGCACCGATCCGCATCGTTTATTGCGCGAAGCCGATAGGGTATTGATTGATGATGGCTGGCTGGTTATTAGCGGCTTCAATCCCATCAGTTTAATGGGATTACGCAAACTTGTGCCGGTATTGCGAAAAACATCGCCCTATAACAGCCGGATGTTTACTCTGATGCGGCAACTGGACTGGCTCTCTTTGTTGAATTTTGAAGTGCTACACGCCAGCCGTTTCCATGTTCTCCCGTGGAACAAGCACGGTGGAAAACTATTGAGCACGCACATTCCTGCGCTTGGTTGCTTACAACTTATTGTTGCCCGGAAACGGACTATTCCTTTAACGCTAAATCCGATGAAACAGAGTAAAAACAAACCGCGAATTCGCCAGGCGGTCGGTGCCACCCGGCAATGTCGTAAACCACAGGCTTAAACTTCGACTTGATAGCCCGTATCTTCCAGCGTGGGATTCATTGCCGCAGCTCGAGCCAGTTCATCACAGCGTTCGTTTTCCGGGTGTCCGGCATGGCCTTTTACCCATTCCCATTTGATTTGATGCTGTCCCAGCGCGGCATCAAGACGTTGCCAGAGATCGACATTTTTTACCGGTTTTTTGTCTGCGGTTTTCCAGCCACGTTTTTTCCAGTTATGGATCCACTGGGTAATCCCCTGGCGGACATACTGGCTGTCGGTACTCAAAATGACTTCGCAATGTTCTTTTAACGCTTCCAGCGCGACAATAGCAGCCATCAACTCCATACGGTTATTGGTGGTGCGGGTGTAGCCTGCGCTAAAGGTTTTCTCGCGTCCGCGATAACGTAAAATAGCGCCGTAACCCCCAGGTCCTGGATTACCCAGACACGAACCATCGGTGAAAATTTCTACCTGTTTAAGCATCTCTGGTAGACTTCCTGTAATTGAATCGAATTGTAAAACGACAAGTCTGACATAAATGACCGCTATGAGCACTGCAATTACACGCCAGATCGTTCTCGATACCGAAACCACCGGTATGAACCAGATTGGTGCGCACTATGAAGGCCACAAGATCATTGAGATTGGTGCCGTTGAAGTGGTGAACCGTCGACTGACGGGCAATAACTTTCACGTTTATCTTAAGCCCGATCGGCTGGTGGATCCGGAAGCCTTTGGCGTACATGGTATTGCCGATGAGTTTTTGCTCGATAAGCCTACGTTTGCCGAAGTAGCTGATGAGTTCATGGACTATATTCGTGGCGCGGAGCTGGTGATCCATAACGCAGCGTTCGATATCGGCTTTATGGACTACGAGTTTTCGCTGCTCAAGCGCGATATTCCGAAGACCAATACCTTCTGTAAGGTCACCGATAGCCTTGCGGTAGCGAGGAAAATGTTTCCTGGTAAGCGCAACAGCCTCGATGCGTTATGCGCCCGCTACGAAATAGATAACAGCAAGCGTACATTGCACGGGGCATTACTCGATGCCCAGATCCTTGCGGAAGTTTATCTGGCGATGACCGGTGGCCAAACGTCGATGGCTTTTGCGATGGAAGGTGAAACACAACAGCAACAAGGTGAAGCAACAATTCAGCGCATTGTGCGCCAGGCAAGTAAGTTACGCGTTGTTTTTGCGACGGATGAAGAGCTAGCAGCGCATGAATCTCGTCTCGATCTGGTGCAGAAGAAGGGCGGAAGCTGCCTCTGGCGGGCATAAATACATGTAAAAGGTGCTAAAAATAGCGAGTTGGGCGATTTTTGCAGCAAACGATTCAAAAGATGAGAAAAACAATTGACGAAGGGCGAGGCAATCCGTAGTATTCGCCTCGTTCCCAACGGAATAAAACGCGGAGCGGTAGTTCAGTCGGTTAGAATACCTGCCTGTCACGCAGGGGGTCGCGGGTTCGAGTCCCGTCCGTTCCGCCAATATTTAGAAAGCCTGAATCAGCAATGGTTCATGCTTTTGTCGTTTCTGGCTTTCGGGATTTTTCACCCCGGAAGTTAAATGGATTTAATCCAGAAAATAGTTACACCATATAATGACCAGTAGTTATAAGTTCTGGTCATTTTGGTTATTCCTGCGCATCCCACTTCTCCAGCAGTTCTGCTGGAACTTCATTGATTATCTCCGAAAAGCGTTTACCGACCAGTCGTTCCGCCTGACGCAACAAAGGAATGGTCGGACTGCTTGGTTCACTGTGCTCAAACCAGCGGCGGATGACTCGCAGGCGTTTCAGTGCGTCGTTCCGATCGCTGATTTGCTGTGGCTCTGCGATGATCTTTGCGGTCGTTTCGGCTGGTATATCCACTGTGGGAGCGACATGCCCTGCTAGTGTCAGTCCGGTATTATCGATAGCAGCATACTTCGGCTGATCAGCCTGCGGTTTTGGTTGTGGGATTTCTGGCGTAGTTGTCTGTACCGCCCCAGGCAACAGGGTCAGCAGTTGCGTCAGACGCGAAAAGTCCGGGGCCAGGTCATTCAGCGTTTCACGAGCATGGTGTTGCAGTCGCTCAGTGATCTCGGCGGCCTGGCGAAATGCGTCCAGCGGCAGTGCGCCGCGTGCTTCCAGGTCGGCCAGTTGCTGACGTACTGATTCCGGTGCCAGCGCATCCGCCGGGCGTGATGCAGACAGCGAACGTTCCACATCCCGAACCTGAAGGCGCATGGCGGCGTTGTTTGATAGCGTAATGCCACGAATATCAGCCATTACGCCTTCGTGGTCCAGTAGCGCCGACAGCGCGTTACTGCGTGCTACAGCCGCATCTTCGGCGGTGGTATCTTCAGCCGTAAGCAGTTGTGGATGGATGGTGTCCGGGTTTGTGACACACAACGTTTCCAGAAGCGTGAGTGTCTCCAGCAGCCCTCTGGCTCCGGCCTGCTGGATACGGCAACGCAGCAGGACAACCAAGATGCGGATATCTTTACTGCGTGCCAGCAGGCGGCGGGCGTCCCGCTCCAGCTCCGCCCAGTTAATAGTTTCCGGTGTACTGACAAAATCGCCATATTGCGCCTCTTCACGCGCTAAGGCGCGGGTGAACAGCAACAGGTACTCTGGATCATACTCCAGATCCGGGCCGCAGGGGCATTCAGCCGAAATAGGGTCAGACAGGGGGGTATCCATTAAATTATCCTCAGTGTGCCAGATAGTGTTCAGGTTCGAAAATCATGCCCGTCACCGGGTTGTCGTGCAGGGCTTTCCCTGCCCAGGCGGTCCAGCCAAGCTGATATGGACCGCCAGTAACAGCCGGAGGGGCTGCGTGTGGTTTAAGCTGTAGCTCAATTTCCCAGCAGTATTCAAACCCGGTAAATGCACGAACCAGTTCCGTTAGTACTGGCAGGTTATTACCACCAGGCAGGAAACGCCGGTAGTCAGCCAGTGTCAGCGGGCCAATCACCAGCCGGAACTTATATTGCATGTCCGGCACGGCCTGGCCGATGAGTGCGCCGTTGCCAATGACGGAAGAGGGGGCTGGTATCCCCAGTCGGGTAATTTCATCATCAGCCACCGTTATCCAGTGCAGGACATACTCTTGTATCCGGAAAGGCACACTGAAATAGTGCGCCAGCGTGGCGGCCAAGCCGTCCGGGTTGCGGGATTCGCGCACCAGATGGGCCGATGCCGCCAGGCGAACGTGATCCGGCAGCGAGCTATCTGCACTTTCCCGTAAATCCTGCCCGCTGAGGCTGGCGATATAAAAGGCAAAACGGTCATATTCCTGTTTATCCAGACCGCCCCCGGCGGACTGGGCGCTGCGCCATGCCTGATAAAACTGCGTCAGCCAGCGGTGATGAAAAAGATCGGTAAAACGGGTCAGGGTCGGATCGCAGCGGCTTTCGGTCCGATTGCGCGCGAGCTCAGTGTAATGCAGTGGCAGCGGACCGTTCGGCCCCCACAGTCCAAGGCTGTAAAGGCTAAGGTGCAGGCGTCCTTGCTGCCAGCTCACATTGGCGATTTCCCGTGGCGCAAAGGTCAGTGTAGGTGTTTGTCCCAGGCGAAATTTTTCCATACCTGGTTGCCAGGCACTACCTGCAGGGACGGTACACAACTGCACATCCACGCGGCGCATCAGGTTCAGAAAACCATAGCGCCAGGGCGTTTTCTGCGCTTGGGTGAAATCGCCGCTCATACACTTCCCCGTAGTCCGGCTCTGACCGGCCAGGTCATAATTTTCCCACGTTGCATACTGTGCAGCGTCATCTGCGAGAAGGTATTAATGGAAACATGACGAGCGATATATTGCTCCAACACCAGACCGAACAGATACGGGCTAATACCAGAGAATCCGTCTTCATCCACCGTCAGCTCACAACTGACGCCGCGACCATAAACCAGCAGCCCGGAACCGGGCAGACGGCGGGTAACAGGCGTTGTTTTACAGCCAATCAGGCTGCGTACCTGACGCGACTGCGGACTGTCATGCGCCGGAATAAACAGGTTCAGCAGATCGCGCAGTGCCTGACCGCCGGTGCGGTGATCCAGATCGGCCAGCGGCAGATAATTAAAGGATAACTGGCGGATCAACCGCCAGGCCATTTCACGTTCCGCCAGTGGTGGCTGTGGTGGACGAGGTGGACGGATAAGCCCCACACCTGCCACAGGGATGGCCGCATCCACGGTCAGATCGTCCCGGCCATTGCGTGCGATAAGACAGGGCAGATCGCGGTTGGTGACCATGGCAGTGATGGTGATATGGCGCAGATTTTCCGGGTATGGGGCTTCATACTGGTCAACCAGCGACAGGAATACTTCCGAACCCGTATAGGGTGTGCGGGTGCCGTAGCGGCGGGCGTTCTCAGACAACCGACGCGGCTCCCGGCGCAGGGAAAAATAACGCCCATGATTGCCTTCATCATTATTGCGGGTGTGGTAGAGCGGGCGAAATGTCATCTTCCGCGTGGTGTCGGCTTCCAACCCTTCCACTTCCTGGACCGAAAACACCTCATAGTCGAGCGGATGGGTTCTGTCCACCACCAGGTGCTGCTCCGTCGTGCTGTGAGTGATATCGATCCGGGCGGTGACGCGGGGAAACAGGTTGATCACCGGGGTACAGAACAGGCTGAACTGTGCAGCATTTGTCTGGTGGATCAGCCAGTCTGGCGGCAGGCGGTTCAGTAAGATAACAATTTCCGCCACGCCGCTGTGAATTTTTTGTAACCCGGCAGACAGACCCGTCGGGGTGAAAAAATAAAAGCGTTCCGGGCAGGCAAAATATTCATGCAACAGGTTATGGCCGTGGAACACGTTCCACGCCAGCGGCAATAGCCCCTGATTCGGCTCCAGACCCTCGTACATGACGGGCTGTTTCAGATTCACATCCAGTACGCCGTCAAAATGACCCGGAACGCCAGCCAGTGTGGCAATGGCGCTGGTGTGCAGCAGTTCGAACAGGTGTGAGGTCGTGCGCTCCTCGCCGCAGAGATAGAGCGGCAGCTTGTCCAGCCCGGCAAGCTGGCTGAAGGTCAGTTCACCGAAGGTGCGCAGGGTAATGCGTAGTGCTCCGGCGACGTGAATGTTAGCTGGCAGGTAGCGGTGCAGGGCGGGCATATCCGGCGGCGCGGCGGTCAGGCGCGCCTCTTCGATGGCAAGCGGCCACAGTGTCACATCCTGGCTGCTACGAAACTGGCAGGCGGCGCTTTCACCTTCCGGAATGGAGGAAAAAAAGGCAGTGTTGCGTGGGACGGTGAATCCCTTCGCCAAATCACCTTCTTCCGGATCGGGATGTAGTTGTGCCACGCTCATTGAGGGGGTTGGGATGATGTAATTGGGACTGACGACCTCCAACAAACGCTGGGTGAAGCGGGGAAATTCAGCGTCAATTTTAAGCTGCGTGCGGGCGGTCAGGAAGCTGAAAGCTTCGATCATACGCTCCACATAGGGATCGGCAATATCCGCTCCCTGCATTCCCAGACGGGCGGCGATTTTGGGATGACGGGCGGCAAATTCGGCTCCCGTTTCCCGCAGGTAGCTCAATTCGCGGTTGTAGTATTCCAGTAGCCGTGGATCCATCACTCACCCTCTATATTAATAAAATGTAATGCGGCTGTGCTCCATATCCAGCGCACTACGTACCCGGAATGCTGTCGGATACGGCTGCGTGAGGATCTCACCGCAAATTTCAAACTGTAATGTGTTATGGCCATTCTGGCGTTGTTCATCCTGTAGCGGGATGATTTGCAGTGTGGAGGTCTTCAGCCGGGGTTCAAACCGGGTAATAGTACGCAAAATGGCTCTGCGGATATCATCCCACTTATGTTCATACAAAAAGCTCCCCGCCAGCGGCGGCAGGCCGTAGTTCACTACGGAAGCAGCCGCCTGCGGGTAACGCGCGGCATCAATATCATCTTCATGGCTGATGGTGTTGAGCAGAAACGACAAATCCCGGCGGATGATCTCTTTAAGCTGAGCTGGGCTAACACTGATATCGTGGTCGCGCTTCTGGTTTGGGGTGTCGTCGCACAGGCGGTCAAACAGAGTGGGTAGTAAGTGTTTGCCCGGGCGCTGGTGGGAGGCATTCATGCATCTTGGCCTTCAGGTGAATTAAAGGTGCAGGTGCTCAAATCCAGCAGGCTGATATCTCCGTGGCTGGTGAGCCACATTTTTTGCCCCAGAGCCTGTACCAGGGTTTCTCCGGAACCATCCTGCCAGACGGTTTTGCGGCACAGACACAGGGTATCGGAGGCCTTTTCTGAACCGCTGTAGCGGGAAAATAGCCAGGCACCATGCACATCACCATTGTGAAGTGTGATATTGACGGGTTTCCAGATCAGATCGGTCAGACTCGCTGGCGGGGGCGATTTCAGTGAGCGAATTTGCGAAAGCGGCAGCCAGATATACATGCCACCAGTGACCAGTTCCAGCACTGGGCTGGTACGGGAGTCGCTGTCGCTTATCCAGTCAAATGTGCCGCCATTCCACTGTCCGGCAGTGTCTGTTATGGTCTCAAACGCGCGGCTGCGGTGGGCATCGGCATCTGACGTTTTACCATGGGCGTTACAGGCGAGGGCGACAAGCAGATCCTCCATCCAGACGGGCGGAGGGAGAATAAAGCCGGGACGTTGTTCACCATGAAAGCAGGACTGGCGGTATATCTCACAGCGAATCAACTCCCCAAATACCTGCGCTTCTCGGGTATAATTTGCATCCAGTCGGGCGCACAGTTGGATTTGTTGCAGCGCTCGTGACCAGTTGCCGAGCACGCACAATAACTGAAACAGGCTGTGCCGATGGAAAGCCTTAGTTGGGTGCATCTTTACTTGTTGCTCAGCCATCTGAATACCTTCCGCTACAGAATAATTCCGCAGCAGTGCCGACAAGGTAGCCGGTAGCACGTTATTGCTTGTCATGATAGATATCTCCGTGTTGTACCGGGTTTACCCGGTAATGGCTGTCAATGCCAATGATGCGGTGCTCACGTTGTGTCAGATCGGGTAAGACGGCGCTATGCACCATTTCCGATGCGTATTCCGGGGAAAGCAAGTGCAGAATATCGGGGAGAACCGTTTCGGTAGGCCAGATCGTTTCTCCTTCGCCGGTGGTATCCAGGACATCGAGAATAGCGTCAATGCTTAACCCTCCTGTGACCATATCCTGCAATGAATCAGCTTCAGTGGTCAGATTGCGCAATGAGGCCAGATCCAGCGTAACTGCCTCTTCATTAAGGGGAAATGGATCGGCATAACGATGGATATCTTGTTCAGGGGACAATAATGCCTGGCGGTATTCCTGGTAAAGTAGGGTTAGTGGGTTATCTGTTTCTGGGGTGCCTTCGGTGGCGACTGTGCCATGAACCGGAATGATATCAAACGGATTTTGCGACTGCCGTTGCTGTTGTCGAAACCAGTCAAGATCGAGATATTCGCTTATTGTTTCCAGCGAAACAGCAGTCTGTGGTGTCGTCTTTTCCTCACGTGGAGTAAGAGACGTCGGATTGTTACGAACAAGACACCAGGAAGATAATCCCCATTCAATCAGATCCCCTTCATTCAGGCGCATACGGTGATGCGGCTCGACAATCTGATCATTTACCGTGCAACAATATTCATCGGACTGATTGATTATCCACCACGCCTCTTCGTGGCGAGTCAGGCTGAGAGCAATTTTCGCATTCTCATCCACCTCAAAAACAGGAAGCCAGGGCGCGTTGACGGTGAAGATAATCTGTGTTCCTGCAGTCGCGTAAATTGTGCTATCGGTAACCCCGTGCGCCTGTATTTTTTGTAGTCCCCAGGAAATATTTCGTTTCATTACGTATCGCTGTATAGAATGTTCTTTTCAATAGAAGAATAATTTCAATTTTTTAGATAAGTAATGCTGAACAATTTATTTTATCAATATTAATTCCTGCGGAAATGTATTGTGATAATTTTGATGTAATATATTCATAATGTATATGTGATTGATTTTCTGTATTGAAAAAAAACATAAAAAAGATACTAACCGCTATATTACATTGCGTTCTGTGATATGCATCATTGTTTCATTCTGGAATTTTGATGATTCTATTAATTAGAAGTTCTAATCGGTACATTTATGTTTATGTATCATTTATATGTTCTTACATCATCAGGTGTAACAGATGGACACTCCTGTTTCACGCAGTGCACTATATGGAAAGCTAACAAAACCTTTATTCAGGTCTTTGGAGTCTGCGACAACGTTCTGTAAATTACGCGCTAATCCTTATGTCGAACTAACGCATTGGTTGCATCAGCTAATACAACAACCAGAGAATGATATTCACCATGTTCTTCGGCATTACCAAATAACATCTTTTGATGTAGAGAATGCGTTAATTCAGCAATTGGATATATTGCCTGCCGGAGCTAGCGTAATTAGCGACTTTTCCCACCATATAGATCTTTCTGTTGAAAAAGCCTGGATGTTGGCAAGCATCCGTTTTGGCGATCACAAAATTCGTAGCGGATGGTTACTACTAGCCTGGTTAACCACACCAGAATTGTATCGAGTGTTAAAAAATATCTGTGCGCCATTGGCTGGGTTACCGGTAAATAAACTATTGGATATTCTTCCGTCTTTAATCTCATCATCCCCTGAAATATCAGAGATTCCATATGATGGTTCGGATTTGAATTCTGCGGTTCCGGGAGAAAGCAGTCAGGCATTTTCCAGTAAATCAGCAGGGAGGAAATCCGCGCTGGCGAAATACTGTCAGGATCTGACTGCACAGGCTCGCGAAGGTGGCATCGATCCAGTCACCGGTCGAGAGCACGAAATTCGTACTATGACGGATATTCTGCTGCGCCGTCGGCAGAACAATCCGCTGCTAACTGGCGAGGCAGGCGTCGGGAAAACGGCTGTGGTGGAAGGGTTCGCGCTGGCGATTGCCGAGGGGGAAGTGCCGCCCTCACTGCGTAACGTGCGGTTGCTGTCGCTGGATGTCGGGGCGCTGCTGGCGGGAGCGTCTATGAAAGGCGAATTTGAATCCCGCCTGAAGGCGCTGCTGGAAGAGGCTGCGTGCTCGCCGCAGCCAGTGATTCTGTTTGTCGATGAGGTTCACACCCTGGTAGGCGCCGGAGGTACATCCGGTACAGGTGACGCTGCCAACCTGCTGAAACCGGCGCTGGCGCGTGGCAGTCTTCGAACGATTGGGGCGACCACCTGGAGTGAGTATAAACGCCATATAGAGAAAGATCCGGCATTGACCCGGCGATTTCAGGTGTTGCAGGTGGCAGAGCCGGAAGAGGCTGCCGCTGTTGAGATGGTACGCGGGTTAGTCACTACGCTGGAAAAGCACCATAGCGTACTCATCCTTGATGAAGCCGTGCGTGCTGCTGTACAGCTTTCTCACCGTTATATCCCGGCTCGACAGCTACCGGACAAAGCCATCAGTTTGTTGGATACAGCCGCAGCCCGCGTGGCGCTGTCGCTGCACACTCCACCAGTGAATATCCAGTTTCTGCGTCAACGGCTCAAAGCCGCTGAAATGGAGCAGGAACTGCTATTAAAACAGGAAAAAATGGGACTCCGCGCAGAGCGAGGCGACACACTGGCGTCGCAGATTATATCGCTGAAAAGAGAACTATTTGATGCGGATGAACGCTGGCAGCAAGAACTAGAGCTGGTTAACAGGTTACAGGAGCAGCGTGCTGCAGAAACCCGCGAGCGTGATGAAATCACACTGCAACAGTCAGAAGCAGCATTAAGAGTCTGGCAGGGTGAAAACCCCATCGTGTTTCCGGAAGTTAATGCGGCGGTGGTAGCGGCGATTGTCTCCGACTGGACCGGCATTCCCGCTGGGCGCATGGTAAAAGATGAAGCCAGCCAGATCCTAGAACTGCCTGCCCGCCTGGCGCAACGTGTTACCGGGCAGATGGATGCTCTGGCGCAGATTGGTGAGCGTATCCAGACCGCGCGGGCGGGGTTAGGTGATCCGCGCAAACCTGTGGGCGTCTTTTTGCTGGCCGGGCCGTCCGGTGTTGGCAAGACCGAGACCGCGCTGGCGCTGGCAGAAGCAATCTACGGCGGTGAGCAGAATCTGATTACTATCAATATGAGCGAGTTTCAGGAGTCTCACACCGTCTCCACGCTGAAAGGCGCGCCGCCTGGCTATGTTGGCTATGGCGAAGGCGGTGTGTTGACGGAAGCTGTACGCCGTCATCCCTGGAGCGTGGTGTTGCTGGATGAAATTGAAAAAGCCCATCACGACGTCCACGAGTTGTTCTACCAGGTATTCGATAAAGGTGCGATGGAGGATGGCGAAGGTGTCCACATCGATTTCAAAAATACCACGCTGTTGTTGACCACTAACGCAGGTGCGGAGCTTATCAGCCAGCTCTACGAGGATCCGGCGTTGATGCCCGATTCAGCAGGGCTAAAAGAGGCGTTAATGCCGGAGTTACGCAAACACTTCCCAGCGGCTTTCCTGGGGCGGGTGACGGTTATCCCTTATTTGCCGTTGGATGAGAAGGCGCGAGGTGTTATTGCCCGTCTGCATCTTGGCAGACTGATGGATCGTATGGCGGAGCAGCATAGCGTTTCACTCATCTATGGCGACGAACTCATTACGCACATTGTGGCGCACTGCCCGATGCACGAAACAGGGGCACGCTTGCTGATTGGTTATATCGAGCAGCATATTCTGCCGCAACTGTCCCGTTACTGGTTGCAGGCGATGACAGAGAAAACAGCTATCACGCAAATCTGCATCCGTGTTGATGAGGATGAACAGATTATTTTTGAAACGGATTAATGGAACATCCTTATTGCAAAAGAATTAAGTGGTGCATTGTGGGTTAGTCGCTTTCCTGGAGATTCTTCCACCAATGATTTGCAGGGGGCTTTTTGTGCATCGGTAGATAAATTTTTGCGCACGCCTGCTAATGCGCGTGCAAGGGGCTGTATTTCTGCAACATATCGTCCTCCCGCCAGAGCATATCTCATGCGCTGGTCAATTGATGGACATTAAGTATGGCATTTCGTTATCCGATGTTGTTGACATTCCTGTTAATGATGTTCGCCCCCTGTGTTCAGGGGGAACCGCCTTTACCACAGGATGTGCAGCATTTTCTGAGTAATGCGGAAATGTGCCAGCATCTTGCTGGTGAATGGGACAGTTCTTTACCAGAGAAGGATAAAAGAGACATCGAAAAAGGGGTTGATACCTGGTGTCCTCCAGCAAGGAAATAACTCCCTGTGCTGCGGGAAAAGTACAAAGAAAACAAAGAGATTATAAAAATACTCTCTGCGTATGATTTTTAAACTGTACCGTCGGACCACTCCCCTGGTGTCGTCGGCTGACTGAGAAGGAAATGAAGGATTATGGCTATCAACAACAGCGCGCAGAAGTTTATTGCCCGCAACCGCGCGCCCCGCGTGCAGATTGAGTATGACGTAGAGATTTACGGCTCCGAGAAAAAAATCGAACTGCCGTTTGTCATGGCGGTGCTGGCCGATCTGGCCGGTAAACCACGCGAAGAGCTGCCACCGGTCACCGATCGTAAATTCCTTGATATTGATATCGATAACTTCAACGAGCGGATGAAAGCCATTGCGCCGCGCGTGGCATTTGCTGTCCCCAATACGCTGACGGGCGAAGGGCAGTTAATGGTCGATATCACGTTAGAGAATATGGACGATTTTTCGCCTGCGCAGATTGCCCGTAAGGTGGATGCCCTGAACCAGTTGCTGGAAGCACGTACTCAGCTTGCCAACCTGCAAACCTATATGGATGGTAAAGCGGGAGCAGAAAATCTGATCAACAAACTATTACAAGACCCAACGTTACTGAAAGCTCTGGCCAGCGCGCCAAAACCTGTCGCTCAACAGGAAAGTGTCTTATCAGGTGAAACGGGAACAGCAGACTAACTGCGATTTTATTAAGGAACTTTCATGGTAAACGATACTCTTCTGGCGACTGGCGACCTCTCTACTGCGCAAACCACTGCCTATCAGGAAACGGAGTTTGATTCGCTGCTGGATAAAGCCTTCCGTCCCAAGACTCCTCAGGCTGCAAAGGCGGTTGAGGCTGCAGTTCAGACGCTGGCCCAACAGGCTCTGACAAATACGGTCATCGTTAGTGACGATGCTTATAAAAGTATTGCTGCGATTATTGAGCAGATCGATTTCAAATTAACGGAACAGATCAAGCTAATCCTGAGTCATCCAGATTTTCAGAAACTGGAGTCCTCCTGGCGTGGAATGGAACATTTGGTTTACAACACTGAAACCGATGAAAAATTAAAAATCCGCTTTATGAACCTTTCGAAGGATGAATTGCGGAAAAATATGAAACGTTACAAAGGGATCGCGTGGGATCAAAGCCCCATGTTCAAAAAGCTGTATGAAGCCGAATATGGGCAGTTAGGCGGAGAACCTTACGGTTGTATCATTGCGGATTATTATTTTGATCACACCCCGCCGGATGTGGATCTGCTCGGCTCCATTGCCAAAGTGGCAGCCTCCGCCCATGCGCCGTTTATTGCCGGGGCCTCTCCATCAGTGTTGCAGATGGATTCCTGGCAGGAACTGGCCAACCCGCGTGACCTGACCAAAATTGTGACCCAGAACCTCGAATATGCACCGTGGAACTCACTGCGTAAAAGCGAGGATTCTCGTTACATTGGCCTGACGATGCCGCGTTTTCTCTCCCGTTTGCCTTATGGCGCGAAAACAAACCCTGTCGATGAGTTTGATTTTGAAGAAGATGCGGATGGCGCAGATCACAGCAAATATGTCTGGAGTAATGCCGCCTATGCAATGGGGGTAAATATCAACCGTTCTTTCAAACATTACGGTTGGTGTACGTTGATCCGTGGTGTGGAATCTGGTGGGGCGGTAGAAAATCTGCCCTGTCATACCTTCCCGACCGATGACGGCGGCGTGGACATGAAATGCCCGACGGAAATCGCCATCTCTGACCGCCGTGAAGCGGAACTGGCAAAAAATGGCTTTATCCCGCTTATCCATCGCAAAAACTCTGATTACGCCGCCTTTATTGGCGCACAGTCGCTGCAAAAACCTCAGGAATATTACGACCCGGACGCCACGGCCAACGCCAATCTCTCAGCCCGGTTGCCATATCTGTTCGCTTGTTCAAGGTTTGCGCACTTCCTCAAGTGCATCGTGCGCGACAAGATCGGCTCGTTCAAAGAACGTGAAGATATGCAGCGCTGGCTCAATGAATGGATCATGAACTACGTTGATGCCGATCCGGTGAACTCCTCACAGGAAACTAAAGCTCGTCGGCCGCTGGCGGCTGCTGAAGTGGTGGTGGAAGAAGTGGAAGGTAATCCGGGTTATTACGATGCCAAATTCTTCCTGCGCCCGCATTTCCAGCTTGAAGGATTAACGGGGTCGCTGCGTCTGGTCACAAAACTGCCGTCAGTAAAACAGGGTACTGCCTGATTTTTATGAATATTTTAATGAATGATGTCAGATAATACTCAGGGGGAGATATGTCATATGTTTATGGCCTGGTAGATTCATTGCAGGGCACTGAAATGGTGGGAATGGCGGGAGCAGGAGACCGAAAGGAATGTGTGTTCTTAGTTCAGGTATATGCACATGTAGGGCATACCGGAACGTGGAAGCAGGGGCGGAAAGTTTTCGGAGATAAATCGATCCGCAGAGGAACAGCAATCGCGACTTTTGTGAATGGGAAATATCCACCGAGGGAAGATGCTCATAAACATGCTGCTTTCTATCTCGAACAAGATGATTCGTATATTTATGTTATGGACCAGTGGACAGGTAAAGCCTCGAATGTATCGGCGCGCAAAATCTCCAGAAAAGGCGGAATGCGCAGTGATGGATCCTATCCTGATGCCAGTAATAATGCGGAAGCTTTTTATGTTATTGAGTAGAGAATAGATGCTATGGAGACGCGTTTTATTTTTTCTCTGTTATTGGGTTATATATTGTTTTATCCACAATATGTTGCAGCGTGGGAAGTCAGTTGTCCCGTGTTTATCAATATAAAATCCTCAACGACAGTACTGGAGTCGGATGTACCTACATCGTGGCAGGAATCTTCCCGCTATGAACCCCGCCTGTGGCTGGACGGCGTAGGGATGTCGCAGGGAAAACCTGAAAACCGGGTAGATCTAAAACCAGAGACAGAGAAAATAAAGGGTGAAACCAGGCAAATATGGGATACCACAATGAACAGTAATCAGGATAGTGAACGTTACTGGGTTTCCTGTATTTATAACCACGGACAGGTTTGGTTATCACAACCAGTACCTGCATCGGCGACACGGTGTCAGGCATCTTCTCTGCCGGGTCAGCGGGAACAAGGAGAGTCACCGGTATCTGTGATATGTAAATAAATATAATCCATTCAGTTTATGAATTAATTACATGCCGGTATCTCATTACCGGAAATTATACAGCCTTCTGTTCTTCTGAAATTAAGGAGAGGGGGTTCTGTACGGCAATGATTTACCTGTATCCAGATGTACAGATAAATCAGAGATTATTTTTAAGTAATTCTTAATAAGGAAATGAAAATGGCTTATGACATTTTTCTGAAAATTGACGGCATTGATGGCGAGTCAATGGATGACAAACATAAAAATGAAATTGAGGTACTGAGCTGGCGCTGGAATATCCATCAGGAGTCCACCATGCACGCAGGCAGCGGTCTGGGATCCGGTAAAGTCTCCGTGACTAACCTGGAGTTTGAACATTACATCGATCGTGCCAGCCCGAATCTGTTCAAATACTGCGCATCCGGTAAGCATATTCCGAAGTCCATCCTTGTCATGCGTAAAGCAGGCGGCAATCCACTGGAATACCTCAAGTACACCTTTACTGACCTGATTGTGGCTGTGGTTTCCCCCAGTGGTAGCAAGGAGGGCGAGATAGCTTCCCGCGAGAGAGTCGAACTCTCTTTCAGCACCGTGAAGCAGGAATACGTGGTGCAGAACCAGCAAGGTGGCAGCGGCGGCACCATCACCGCAGGCTACGACTTCAAGGCCAATAAAGAAATTTAAGCGGTACTTTTCCGGCCCGGAAAATAGCCGGGCTGGTTTTTATTGTTTGATTTTAAAGGAAATTATAGTGAATAAATGGCGTAACCCCGGTGGGTGGTTATGTGCGGTAGCTTTGTCTTTTGTCTGCCTGCTTTCCGGGTGCAGCATTGACAGCGACGACGTGCCGGACCTGATGTCACAAAGACTCGATCTGGTGATTAAGGCTTCCGATAAGGTGAATCCTGACAATCAGAAAAAAGCCGCGCCCATAGAGATACGCGTTTATGAACTGAAAAATGATGCAGCCTTCACGGCGGCGGACTGGTGGTCACTTCAGGACAATGACAAGGCTGTTCTTGCCGATGATTTACTGCACCGCGACAGCTTTATCTTGCGCCCGGGCGAGGAGAAAAAACTGCGCCGCTCTCTCAATAAGGAAACCACCACGCTGGGGATCCTCGCCGGATACCGCAATCTGGGAAAATCGGTCTGGCGAGCCACATATAAAATTCCTGATCCACCGGAAAAAAGTTGGTACAGCCGCTTTATGCCGAAGAAAAAAGTCGAACTGGATGCTGACATAGAGCAAAGCGCCATCGTGATTAAAGAACGGGATGAGTAAATTATGAGTTGGAATAACCGGGTGGTCTGGAGTGAAGGACAATTTTTGCTGCCACAGATGTTTCAGCAGCAGGAACGCTATCTGGAACACGTTATTCACTACCGCAGTCTGCCGCTTTCCCCCTTTTTCTGGGGCTTCAGTGAATACAGCATTGACAGTGAGGCGCTGAACATCGGCAAACTGGTACTGAAAGAGGCTGCCGGGGTGTTTGCGGACGGTACGCCGTTTAATGCGCCGGGCCATACGCCGCTGCCGCCGCCGTTGGCCATTCTGCCGGAGCATCTTAACCAGCAGATTTGCCTGGCAGTGCCGGTACGCACGCCGAACAGCGAGGAAACCAGCTTCGACAATAACCCGGAATCGCTGGCGCGCTTTTCGGTGCATGAAAATGAAATTCGCGATGCCAACTCGCTGGGGCGTGGCGCACAATTGTTGCAGCTCAGCCACCTGCGCCTGCGCCTGTTGCCGGAAAAAGCAGTGACGGATGCGTGGATCGGCCTGCCGCTGACGCGCATTACGGCTCTGCATCCCGATGGCCGGATCGAGCTTGACAAAGATTTGATCCCGCCAGTGGTGAACTACCAGGCAAGTTCACTGATATGCACCTGGCTGTCGTGGATCAACGATCTGATAAAAATGCGCGCAGATTCACTGGCGGAACGGTTGACGGGCAGTGATAAACACGGCCATGAGGCAGCGGAAGTGTCGGATTACCTGCTGTTACAAATTCTCAATCGTTTTGGCCCATTACTGATCCATCTGGCGAAAACGCCGCTGTCGCCGGAAGTGCTCTATCGTAACCTGTCCGAACTAGCCGGTGAACTCTCGACCTATGTGCGACCACAAACTCGCCGCCCGGAAGAATATAAAGAATATAAACACCTGACGCCTTATGCAGGGCTGAAATCGGTGGTGGACGAGGTACAGTACCTGCTGAATGCCGTGCTGATCCGGGGGGCGCAGCGGATTCCGCTGGAAGAGGGGGCTTATGGCATCCTCAATGCGGTGGTTGAACCTTCCGAACTATCGGGTTTCAGCGCGCTTGTGCTGACGGTGAAGGCGCAGATGTCTGCCGACGCCCTGCTGCAATATTTTTCCGCCCAGACCAAAATCGGGCCGTCCGAACGCCTGCCGGAACTGATCCGCTCGCACCTGCCGGGGCTGACTTTGCAGGTGCTGCCGGTGCCCCCGCGTCAGATTCCGTTCCAGTCCGGGTACATCTATTACGACATTCGCCGCGATGGCGTGCTTTGGGAACATATTGCCCGCTATGGAGGCATGGCCATGCACACTGCCGGAGAGTTTCCGGGGCTGGAGATGGCTCTGTGGGGAGTGCGTGATAAATGACCGACGATATCCTGACGCCGCAGGCGGCGAATACCCTGCCATTTCAGCCATCAACCGGGGGGGGAAAGACACCCGACAATGACGGTTACGGCGCGGCCATAAAGGACACTCTTCGCAAGGAGGAGAGCAAGGTGGTCGTTGAGGACGGCCCGGATATGAAACTCCGGCTGGCTGAAATCACTGCCGCCACTAATCCCCTGCTGGCGGCGGCAAGTCCTCTGTTATGTGCACTGGCGCAGATGCCCCGCGAACTCGCCCCTGGTTTTATCGAACATTACCGCGCCCTGCTAGAGCGGGAGGTTCGCCGATATCAGACGCTGTGCGACCAGGCAAACCTGCGCCGCGAGCATGTGCTGGCGGTTCGCTATTGCTTGTGTACGGCGCTGGATGAAGCCGCCAACAATACAAGCTGGGGGCGACGTGGGGTTTGGGCTGGAAAAAGCCTGCTGATCACCTTTCATGGCGAAAGTGAAGGTGGCATCAAGCTGTTTCAGATAATTGGTCGTCTGGCCTCCAGCTTCCAGGAGCACAGCGATGTGCTGGAAATCATTTACCACATACTGGGGCTGGGTTTTGAGGGGCGTTACAGCGTGCGCCCCGACGGGCGTAAACAACTGGATGATATCCGCCAGCAATTGCTGACTCAACTGATCCAGCGCCGCGATCCGGTAACACCAACACTTTCGCCTGGTTTCACCGGTGCCGTCGGCGGTCGGATTCGGCGGATGCAGCGAGTGCCTGTCTGGCTGAGTGGCGGAATAGCCCTGCTGGTGATGTTGACCTTATTTGGTTTTTACAACCACCGGATGAGTCTCGCCACAGAAGCCGTACAGCAGCGTATCGATGCCATTGGTAAAAATCTGCCGCCACCACCCGTTCCCGTGCATAAACTGCGACTGAAAATCTTGCTGGCGAACGAGATCATCCGTGGTCTGCTGACGGTGGAGGAAGATGAGCATCACAGTCGGGTGGTCTTCCGGGGCGACACGATGTTTGTGCAGGGGCAGAAAACCGTGAATGACGCGCTCCGCCCGGTGATTGATAAGGCCGCGCGCGAGATTGCGCGAGTGGGGGGCGCAGTGACGGTGACTGGTCACACTGACAGCCAGCCGATCCATTCTGCGGAATTCCCATCTAACCAGGAGTTATCGGAAAAAAGGGCGACGGAAGTGGCTACGCTGTTGAAGTCCGGTGGTGTTTCTACCAGTCGAATCCGGGTTGTCGGGAAGGGGGATACCGTGCCGGTGGCTGATAACCGCAATAAAACCGGACGAGCGCAGAATCGCCGGGTGGAAATTCTGGTGGTGGAGTAAATTAATAATGGAAAAGCTGGAGTGTAATGCGTCTAACCATTCGCCAGTGTGGGGAGTAACAGAATTTATATTCTGGAAACTGGCACCTAAAAAATGGGGGGGAGGAGTAGCATTTGGGCGTTATTTTAAAGATGGTTGGGTGAAGCATAACAGCCTTTTGATCAATGCAGCTGCAAATGCCTGGCATTTACCTGCTCCCTTGCTTGCTGGAGTTTGTTGGATTGAAGTAGTGGGAGATCCTCAGATTGTAGACACGTTGGTATTTGAATTTCGTGCTATGAGTTGGAGTGGGCCTGAGTGGGTTGATGAACATATCACAATAGCTTCGAAACCAGAAAAAACATCTTTTGGTGCGGTGAGTATGCAATTGCGAACTGCAGCCAAAACACTCGGGCTTGATGAGACTAAAATGGATAATTCTCAGTTGCGTGAGTTGGAAAATTACCTCCAACATGATGTTTTTAATATAAAATTAGCTGCAAGGCATCGTTATCAATTGGCTGACAAAGATGGCTTTCAGGTATCCTTACCTCACCTGACAGAAGAACAAATAAGAATTATTGAAGCTCGTTATAATCGAGGTATTTCTCTTAGTCTGGAAAAAATAAAGAAAGATACCAGCTATGGCGATTTTATTATCAACAACTGGTTGCATTTCTCTGGTTTATTAATGACTGTCTGGGAGTCCTCATGAGAAAAATAATTAAGATAACAGGATGGTTATTATTCATTATGGGGTTGGTCACTATCATGCTTTTTTCCGGGAATGAGTATCAGTGGATGCAGGATATGGAGCCTTCAATAACAGCATTGCCTCAGAGAAATGGAAATAGAGAGGTAATCAGAAGATTAATTTATTTTATTTCAGCGGCTATTCAGATTGTTCTTTATTTTCTTTCAGTATCACGTACAGGAAAGGGGTTTTCAGTCCTGGGTATTTTGCTATTACTGATTATCGCATGGAGCTCTGAACAATAATGCAAAAATTTCTCAGTCTGCTGTTTTCCCGCCGCGCATTGGCGATTGTCGGCGTGGTGATGCTTGTGCTGCTGGTCTGGTTTATCGGACCGCTGGTGGCGTTTGACACCCTGCATCCGCTGGTGTCCGTGAGCAGTAGGGGGGTGACCATCGTTCTATTACTGATGCTGCTCATCCTGTGGCTGGTGAACTGGTCAATGAGCATTATTGGCGTTACGGTTCTGTGCCTGATCATCGGTTTTGTGTCACCGTTGCTGGCCTTTGGCGACGTTCGCCCGTTTGCGCCACTGTGGCTGCGTCTGACGCTTATCGGCCTGATCCTGCTGACTTATGCACTATACGGCCTGTACCGCCTGTGGCGGGCGCTGCGCCTGGATGAACAATTGCTGCGCCGTTTCCTGCATCCACGCGGGGAAGACGTGCCGGTGGCCGGGGAAATTAAAGCTGATTTGCGCACCGTCAGCAATATTGTCACCCGCGCCATCCGGCAACTAAAACAACTACGAGTAGATCAGCCATTCTGGCGTAAGGAACTGGAAGGAAAGCGTTTTCTGTACGAGTTACCGTGGTTTATGGTCATCGGCAGTCCGGGCGATGGTAAAACTACCGCGTTGCTCAACACTGGATTGCAGTTCCCACTAGCAGAACAGATGGAACAGACCGTACATATCCTGAATGTACCTGGTGGTGGCACGCTGCATTGCGACTGGTGGTTTACCAACGAAGCGGTACTTATCGATACCGCTGGGCGCTATGCCCGCCACGATGATGGCGGCGAAACGAACGCGACACAGCGTAACGCCGGAGAGTGGCAAGGATTTTTGGGGTTGCTGCGAAAACACCGCCCCAACGCGCCGTTGAACGGCGTGCTTCTGACGCTGAACGTGGCAGATCTAACCGCGCAGTCATCGGCAGAACGCCTGGCTACTTGTGCAGCCCTGCGTGCACGGCTGGCAGAACTGAGAGAGACGCTAGGGATCCGTTTTCCTGTGTATCTTATTGTCACAAAAATGGATCTGTTGCCGGGCTTTACGGAGTATTTTCGTGGTCTTACCAGTCACCTTCGTACCCAGGTATGGGGCTTTACTTTGCCTTACAGCCGGAAACGTAATTCCGCAGATCTGCAGTCGCGACATGCGCTCTGTGGGCAGGAACTGGCAAATCTGACGCTGCGGCTGGATCAGGGGCTGGATACCCGGTTGCAGGAAGAGTACGACCTTAAAAGCCGCCAGCGGCTGTATCGCTTCCCGCGTGAATTTGCCGCGCTGGGCGCGCCATTGCTGGAAGCCATTGAACAGATCTTCCTCGATTCAAAATTCGATGCCACCCAGCTTAACAACACCTTGCGCGGCGTATTTTTCACCAGCGCGGCACAGGCGCAGGCGGACGCCGTGGCAGACCATACGGGCATCTGGCCGCGTTTTGTCCGGGCAATAAAAGGGAAGGCGGATTCACCGTCTCATACCCTGCCGGACGGCAACCGCAGCTATTTTCTCCACGATCTACTGAAACAGTTAATCTTCCGCGAAGCGCACCTGGTGGAGCCGAATCTCCAGTGGGCATGGCGTTACCGGCTACTGCGTACCGGCGGGCATCTGCTGGTACTGGCGCTGGCTTTCTGGTTATGGCAGGGAATGCAGGGCAGCCAGCAGGGTAACAACGGGTATCTGAATGAAATCGCCACCCGGACGGCTAAACTGGATACTGATGTCAAAGCCTATACCGGAAAACCTGCGATGCACCCGGTTCCCGCATTACTGAACCAGGCGCGGGCGCTCTCTGCCTGGCCGGGGCTGGATCCGGACTCACCGCCGCTGGCCTGGCGTTACGGGCTGTACAGCGTTCCGCCGGTGATGGAGAGTGTGGCCTCTCTGTACGACCGCCTGCTGGACCAGCTGCTGTTGCCGCCGCTGGTGAAACGCATGGAATATGTGCTTTCGGAAGCGATAGCACGTCAGAACAGCAAAGCCGCCTATGACACCCTGCATGTTTATCTGCTGCTGAACCTCGATAAAGACCACGAGGACAAATACAACGCGGCGGAAATTCACTCATGGGTACTGAATGACCTGGACAACCGCGACAGCGTGGCGGAGTTTGGTGGTCGTGCAGCCGTGCTGGAACATATCGACGCTCTGTTTGACGGTAGCCGCGTAGTGCATTCGCCCTACGAAAAAGATGAGGGGTTGATCCGCCAGGCGCGAACTTTCCTCGATGGACACACCAGCACTGAGCGTATCTATGCCCGTGCACTGGCTTCTATGGAGAGTGAAGCACCGCAGGAGTTTTCGCTGGTGCGCGCTGTAGGGGCAGATGCTGGAACCGTCTTTGTTCGCACGGATGGCGCGCCGCTGGAGCGGGGCGTACCGGGCATCTTCACCCGCGAAGGCTACCGGGACTTATTCGACAAACGACTGCCTGAATTTGTTGCCGCAGCGTCAGCGAATGATGCCTGGGTGATGGGGCGGGAAAATGCGCAAAAAAAAACGACTGAGAGTGTAATGAGTCAGCTACCGGGACAGGAACTCCCGGTTACCCGTGAAGTCCGTCGCCTGTACCTGACTGAATATGCCCGCCGGTGGCAGGATTTTCTGGTCAGTATTCACAGCATCAACAGCGCCGGGGAGGACGGTGGTCCGGGGCTGGCCTATGATCTTCAGGTGCTCCGTACCCTGGCCTCGCCAGATTCACCGTTGATGCGGCTGAGTAAAGCCGTGGTGGAGCAGACCACCCTGGTACCGCCGCTGGATGCACAGGCCAGACAAAAGCAGATGGCCCAGCGAGCGCAGGATCGGCTTTCCGGTAATGCGGGAAAAGTGGTACAGACGGCGAAGCTGTTCCAGGACATCCATCCAGAAGAACGTCTGGAGAAAACGCTGGTGGATGATCGTTTTGCCGCATTGCGGGAAGTTGTTTCCGGGCGTATGGACAGCGGACAAGGGGGCGGTGCACCACAGCTTAATTCGCTGCTGACGATGCTCAATGAATATTACACCCAGCTCACCATTGCAGACAGTGCACTGGCGGCCAGCACATTACCGGGCCGCATTTCGGCGGCGGATAAACTTCAACTGGAGGCAGCAAAACTACCCGCGCCGCTGAAAAATATTCTGCTGGATTTAACACTGCAGGGGACACGCAAAATCAATGCCGGAACGGGTGAAGTGCTGAATGCGCAAATGGAGGCGGTGATCGGTGATGAGTGCCGTGACGCCATTGACGGGCGCTATCCCTTTACCGACAGCCCGCAGGAGGTCAGCGCGGACGATTTTAACCGTATCTTTGCCAGCGGCGGGGTGCTGGATGCCTTCTGGACGAAACAACTGGCCCCGCTGGCGGACATTGCCAGCAATCCGTGGCGTTACAAACCGACCGAAGGCAACATGACGCTGCACGGGCCAGATCTGGTGCCGTTTCAGGAGGCAGAACAAATCCGCCGCGTCTTTTTTAACGGGGAAGGCGGGAAAAAGTTTTCCTGGGCGATGCAGGTCCGCGTCGTGGATATGGATCCGGCCATCACCGAGCTGGTGATTGACATTGATGGGCAGGTGCTGCGTTACGCTCACGGCCCGGTCAGGCCGCTAAAAGTGAACTGGCCGGGGCCGCGTAATGGCTCAATGGCGGAAATCACCGCCAGCCCGCGCATCCGCCAGGACACCTCGACGCTGCTGACGAACGGGCCGGGGGCGCTGTTTCACCTGCTGGACGCGGGTAACGCGCAGGATACAGCGGTCCGGGGAACGCAGCAGGCGGAGAACAGTGTTGTTGGGCGAGGGGTAGTGCTGGAAATCACCG
>NZ_PTRD01000051.1:0-8697 GCF_002965005.1 Escherichia sp. MOD1-EC7011 | reverse complement strand
AAGCCAGACCACGTGAAACAGGCGCTCGATAAATTAATTCATTTTTATAAAAAACATTTATAAGAATACTGCAGGGAGATACATTATCTCCCTGATATTCACCTTTACGGTAATAAGTTGAATTTAAAGAGTATTATTCTTGATTGCCGGCGCCAAAATTTTTACTAAGCACGAGAAATAAATATAGTTTAATAAATCAAGAATTAATGAAACCAGTAGAGTTACCAATAATACTTAAACTTACTTTAAATAATAATTATCGAACTAAACAGCCAGGTATCAAAAATACATAACCCCGGCTTCATGTAAAAACCTTTTCAAATAAATAGTTTGACAATCAGATAAACATCTGAGGTATTGCTATGACAAACAAATATCCATCATTGTTTTCTCCTTTTATGCTGACAGAAGAAATAAAATTACGTAATCGTATCGTTATGGCGCCTATGACGACCTGGTCTGCGAATCCTGATGGAACCATCTCTGAACAGGAACTAGAATTTTATAAACGCCGTTCACAAAATGTTGGTCTGGTAATAACAGGATGCACCTATGTCACGCCAAGCGGCATTGGGTTTACTCATGAATTTGCCGCATATGATGACCGTTTCATTAACAGCCTTGAAAAATTAGCTGCTGCAGCCAAAAGTGGCGGAGCTCCGGCAATCCTGCAGATTTTTCACGCCGGTAATAAAGCTATCCCAGAGCTTGTGCCGAATCACGATGTTATTAGTGCCAGCGCATCAAGCGTAAAATCCGGTGATTTTATGAAGAGAGTGGTACAAAGCAGGGAAATGACTGAAAACGAAATTCAGGAAACTATCAGAGCATTCGGAGACGTCACAAAGAGAGCCATTAAAGCAGGTTTTGATGGCGTTGAACTTCATGGCGCGCATGGATTCCTTCTGCAGAATTTCTTTTCTCCTCTCTTTAACCGTCGTAATGATCGATGGGGAGGTGATCTCGAAAGACGTATGCGCTTCCCGCTGGCCGTATTACAGGAAGTAAAAAATGTAGTCTATGAATATGCGACCAGGCCCTTTGCTATCGGTTACAGAATATCCCCTGAAGAATCTGCAACAGGGGGGCTGCGGATAGAGGATACTTATAAACTCCTGGACCGGCTAATTTCATCCGGTATTTCGTATATACATACCTCGCTGGTCAGTGTTAACGATAGCTACCCCGTTGATTCGCCAAATGGATCACGAACCATTGAGTTGATTTTAAATCATATCGCAGGAAGAGTACCGGTAATCGCCGCAGGTAAAATACGCACGCCGTCTCAGGCTCAAGAGGCAATTTCTGTTGGCCTGCCACTTGTTGCAATCGGTAAAGGGCTGGTGATTAATCCAGAATGGGTGACTTTAGCTGAATCAGGTAGAAGTCATGAAATTCAAACAACCCTTAATCCACAGCGCGTTCCTGAATTAACCATTCCGGATAAACTATGGGATCAAATTCAGGCATCGAAAGGAACTGGCTGGTTTCCGTTAATAGATTAAATATCTATTTCCTTTGGAGAGGCGATAACCTGTTGTTCACATAATAGTAAAACTATCAAGCAAACTCGAACTCTGTTCAGGTTCACAAACTCTTTTAGATAATTAACCCGTCGCCGCAGCACACTCTTGCATATGGCGTGCCTGCGGTGTAATCCAGTAATGACTATTCCATATATTCGGCACTGTTGACAGCTTAATAGAACCCGATACGTCCTCTGATTACCAATAACGATATCTTGTATAATACCCTGAGAGATCCGACATTCTGAACAGTTGTGATATGTTTCCCCTGTGCCAATCGACGCCAGAATTGGTCACTCATGAGAGCAGACGCATCCACGGAGATGATTTCAGGTGATGTATATCGATGACTTTGCTGTCATAAGTGATGGCTGATGTGATACATCTTTTCAAATTTGTGATACACCTCAAAAAATTGGTTGACCAAACTCGTTATTTATATAAGGGCACTTACGAAGTGCACTCTTTTTTAAAGCGAGGAAGTACCAATGAAAGAGAATAAAATACAGCAAATCAGTAATAAACTGATTAATATCGTTGTTTTTGTTGCAATTGTAGAATACGCCTATTTGTTCCTCCATTTCTATTAATAACATCATAAAACAATTCACTTGCGTGATATTTAAAATATGTACCCCCCTGCTTTTCAAGCTATTTAGCGGCGTAAGAAAAATTGTTGATTATGAATTTGACGGTTTAACAATATCTGTCTGACTGGCAACATAATCATCTGTGATTAATGCTGGCCTATTGATGACACCAGCATTAACCACTTAAGAATGTATTATTCCTGTTCATTTATAGAATGCGAAAGAGAGAGTAAATAAAACTGTGGCAAATATTACTTTAGCACACCAAACCGAAGCATCCGTAAAATTAGCAGAATAACTGGTACAGTAGGTTGGAATAGAGTCATTTGTCAGGCATTCCATTGCCATAAGAATGACAATTTTGAATCAATATACAAGCTTTCTGGTAATGTATTACAATTTAATTCATTTGCTTTATAAAGCGTTTTTTATTGACAGGTGTTAACTTTGCGATCATATAAACTCTGTTCTTAAAAAACACTCCAAGAATTTTATATGATTTTCCTTGTTTTTCTGCCTGTAAAGATATTTCTTTCTCAGCACTGTCAATGGTTGAACCGACGGCAGTAACAGTTTTAGCGACGCTACTGAAGGACAATAAAGACAGAGCGGCAATGACAATTAAAGAATACGTAGTATTCATGGTTATTATCCTGATAATTAAGAGTATGGCTTTTTATATGCAAAGGAATTAAACAAGCGACAGTTTATTCCCTGATAAAATCATTTTACTGCAATTAAAACTCTATCTCCCTCGGGGTGAGAATGCATAATTTAGTGAATCTTGCTATGCACGACAGAGGGATATAAACTTTCCTCCCGATATATTGAATAAAACGGGAATGTAAACATTAACGTTATCCTTCAGTTTGCAGACGCAGTGGGTCTGATGGTAATTTCAGTTGTATCAACGCTTTCAGGAGATTCAATAATATGCCTTACTGCACGAGCTATATCTGCGGGTTGAAGTGCAACAGAACGGTAGGCGACCATTGCCTTCATGGTTTCCACATGGGTAATGCTTGACGCTAGCTCACTTTCTACAACGCCAGGATTTACGCAGGTCACGCGTATTTTCGAACTTTCCTGCCGTAAGCCATCAGAAATAGCCCGTACAGCAAACTTAGTTGCACAATAGACTGCGCCAGTAGGCACGACAGAAAGAGCACCAATAGAACCAAGATTGATGATCTGACCGGAACCCTGTGCTTCCATCACCGGAAGTACGGCGCCAATTCCCCAAAGCACGCCCTTGATATTCACGTCAATAGTGAGCTCCCATTCATCCTGTTTTCCTGCTGCAAGCGGTGAAAGCGGCATAACGCCCGCATTATTGATAAGAACATCAACCCGGCCCCAGCTATCCAGCGCAGCTTGCACAAAACCGCTCATGGACTGTCGGTCTGTAACATCCAACGCCCGCGCTTTAGCAATACCGCCTGCGCGACAGATTTCTGCTGCAATGGCTCCGATCCGCTCAAGTCTGCGTGCTCCCAGTAAAACCTTCGCACCTGTCGTTCCCAACTCTCTGGCAATACCTTCCCCAATACCACTTGATGCGCCGGTGATTAATATGACCTTATCCATTACGTTCTCCTTCAAATGTGTTCGGAGAGATAATAGAACTTTATGATTGGTTCCAGTATCCTGCTTTCAATGTACTCAGTGGTTAGCGGCATTAAACAATGAAAATCGATCTTAATCTTTTACCCATTTTTATCGCGGTAGCAGAAGAGAGTAATTTCAGTAAAGCCGCCGCACGACTGGGCGTTACCCGTTCAGCGGTCAGTCAGGGAATAAGACGGCTTGAAGATACTTTCGGGACAATGCTTGTAATGCGGACCACGCGCTCAGTTAATTTGACGGAAGCAGGAGAACGGCTGCACAAATCGCTGTCATTACCTTTATCCGGTATTGAGGCGGCGTTCGAAGAAATGGTATCTGACCATATGCCACGTGGACTTCTCAGAATCGCGGTGACGTCGATAGCTGAAGAATTTCTTTCAGGTCCGCTAATCGCTTCGTTTGCTGCTGCCAATCCCGCCGTTACGCTTGATATTGTAGTCACAGATGAGGAATTCGATATCGTAGCCGCAGGTTACGATGCTGGCGTAAGGCTCGGAGAAGTCATTGAAAAAGACATGATTGCTGTTCCCCTTACCGCCAGGCAGCGTGAAATGGTGGTTGCCTCTCCCTCCTATCTCGCAGCCCACAGCACACCTGTTCATCCGCGTGAACTTGTGAATCATAAGTGTATCGGCTGGCGTCAATCCCCGGATGTTGCGCCTTATCGCTGGCCATTTGAAGAAAACGGGAGAGCTTTCGACCTTGCGATTGAACCGCAGATTACGACTAATGATCTGCGTCTGATGTTGAGGCTGGCTCTTGCCGGCGGAGGCATAACAATTGCCACTCAGGAAACTTTCAGGCCGTATATTGAAAGTGGTAAGCTCGTATCTCTGCTTGATAACTTTCTTCCACAATTTCCTGGCTTCTATCTGTATTTCCCTCAGCGTCGCAATATTGCACCAAAGCTCCGCGCCCTGATTGACCACGTCAAGGAATGGTGACAGCAATTGGCTTAATTATCTGCACCTACACTGCCTCATGCCAGAGCATGTATTTTGATAAATTGCCAGGGTTGCAATTTGATAAGTCCGAGTCTCGTCATGTTGCTGTACCGAACGCAAAGCGTCATGGGTTACGGATGATAAATAAAGACATTTTTACTCTCCTGCCGCTTTCGTCTACAGACAGCACGAACATCATCAATCTTGAATGACAACAAGTAGATATGCAGCGCGGGTAGCATGAATAAACCCTGAAGATCGTAAATCAAACTGCGCTATTGGACGTAATTATGAGTCGAAATGTCCCAAATATGGCACAGGAGGAGAACGTAGTTTACTTAAATGCGAGATAACTTATTGATTTAAATGGTGCCGATAATAGGAGTCGAACCTACGACCTTCGCATTACGAATTATAAGAATCCGCTTGTAATTCAAGGGATTATCCCATCAACACTGCGCTCTCACGTCCCACCACATCAAAACATGTAAAGCCTTGCAAGCCATTGTGAGGCCTTATGTGTCTCAGTTTTGTCTCATCAGACATAGCAAGTATCGATCAATTGAGACTTGGATGATAGACTTCATGCCTTTCAGAGCTCATTGATTAAATAAATGTTAAAGTTATTTGTAAAGTACACATCTATAGGTGTGCTGAACACACTTATACACTGGGTGGTTTTTGGTGTATGTATCTATGCCGCACATACCAGTCAGGCCCTGGCAAACTTCACAGGTTTCGTAGTGGCTGTGAGCTTTAGCTTCTTCGCGAATGCAAGATTCACATTCAAAGCATCGACTACAGCGATGCGCTACATGTTATACGTGGGATTCATGGGAATATTAAGTGCGATTGTTGGTTGGGCTGCTGATAAATGCTCACTTCCTCCAATAGTCACTCTTATCACCTTCTCCGCCATCAGCCTGGTGTGCGGTTTCGTCTATTCAAAGTTCATTGTCTTTAGGGATGCGAAATGAAAATATCTCTTGTCGTTCCTGTCTTCAATGAAGAAGAAGCGATACCTGTTTTCTATAAGACGGTACGTGAATTCCAAGAGTTGAAGCCATATGAAGTAGAAATTATATTCATAAATGACGGAAGTAAAGATGCCACAGAGTCAATTATTAACGCGCTGGCTGTTTCAGACCCGCTAGTTGTTCCGCTGTCATTTACACGCAACTTTGGTAAAGAACCAGCCTTATTTGCAGGGTTAGACCATGCAAGCGGCGATGCTGTAATTCCTATTGATGTCGACCTGCAAGACCCTATTGAGGTTATCCCTCATCTTATTGAAAAGTGGCAGGCTGGTGCTGACATGGTGCTTGCGAAACGTTCAGACCGCTCAACTGATGGACGACTGAAACGTAAGACAGCTGAGTGGTTCTATAAGTTACACAACAAAATAAGCACCCCAAAGATCGAGGAAAATGTCGGAGATTTTCGACTCATGTCTCGTGAGGTTGTGGAGAACATTAAACTATTGCCTGAGCGCAATCTTTTCATGAAAGGCATACTGAGCTGGGTGGGTGGTCAGACAGATGTCGTTGAATATGTACGCGCAGAGCGTGTTGCTGGCATCTCAAAATTTAATGGCTGGAAATTATGGAATCTGGCACTGGAAGGTATCACAAGTTTTTCAACCTTTCCTCTTCGCGTATGGACTTATATAGGCTTGTTTGTTGCAAGCATTTCGTTTTTATATGGTGCATGGATGATTATAGATACCCTTGTCTTTGGTAACCCTGTACGCGGGTATCCCTCCTTGCTTGTATCAATACTTTTCTTGGGTGGAGTGCAACTGATCGGGATTGGTGTTCTCGGAGAATATATAGGTAGAATTTACTTAGAAACAAAATCAAGACCTAAGTATATTTTAAAGAAAAGGTAGAAAATAACCATGAGCATATGTATTAAACAATCAGCATTAAAAATATTATTGGCTTTATCAGCACTTCTAATAATTTGGTTGACTACCAGATACTTTCCAGTTGAACCGGATGTTGCTAACAGCCCAATTGTATGGAGGCATATTTTAGAGAATGGTATATCATCAATCCACGACTGGAAACCAACCGTGGATAATTGGTATTTCACCGTTTACCCAATTAACTTTTTATTTTTTATGCTGTTAGGTGATGATGGCTTAGTAGCATTAAGATTATCAACTGCAGTTTTCTCTATTGCTATAGTAATAGCAGCGATGTTAACGCTACGTAAGGCATTCGGGTTTACTCCTGCTTTGGTTTCCATTATACTTCTATCTCTAATATCATATTTTTCATACACTTATGGTTTTGTATCACATCCTTTTTCTCATAATTCAACAAACGCTTTTGGCTTTTTATGCTTGCTTATATCTGTTTTCAACATACAGTATAAAAGTATATTTATCACTCTCCTCTTAAGTTTGACAGCATTATTTTCCAGCGTATCCGATCCGTGGTTTACGGCTGCATTTTTCATTCCACTATTAATATCTTACTTTTTATTCTCCGTATGGGATAAAAAATTATTTAAGCATACTGCATTAATACTATTTGCATGTTTAATCTCTCTTTCCAATGTATTGCAAAATCTACTTGACATACCTCCCCATCAATTTGAAATTGTATCACTCAATGATATAATTTTAAATGCAAAATGGTGCATTCTATTAATAGGAAAAGGTCTTAATTTATTAGTTATCGACAATAACGCAACATCTTACGCCTCATTTGTCATTTGGTTCATTGCCATTATTACATCTGCGTGGTTTGTTTTTTCGGATAATAAAAAAAACAAATACCGCATTTATATTGTGTTATTTTCATTATTATCTATCGCAGGTATTGTCTCATCATTCATACTGAGCTATAAATCTCCTGATTATATTAGCATGCGTTTCTTTATGAATGTTACCTGTTTCGCACTGATATTGTGTTGTATCGGCACATCAACAAAAGCAAAGATATTATTTTATCTAATCGCATTTTCTTTTTCAATCAGTTCAATTAACTCTTACATAAATAATGCATCACCATTACACGATCAGGAGAAGACTGTTAAATCATACATTGATTTTTTAAAAAAAAATAATCTCCATTATGGGTACGGCTCTTTTTGGGATATGTCAATGACTGTAAATTGGTTATCTGGTGGGGACATACAGATAACTCCTGTTTTCTTTAATGCTGATTCGGGGAAAATTGACTTTACTGGCGTGAGACAACAGACACTGACTTCTTGGCATAGCAAGGAGGCGTTCAATTCTGCTCCTGAGCGACAATTTATAGCCGTTTCCGTAGCTAACGAACCCGAACGATGCAAAGAAATGACATCCTGCCTTGCAGGTATTCAAGAACAATTAGGTAAGCCTGACGAAGTTTTGAACTTTGAAGAAAGAGTAATACTAGTATTTAACAAAAAACTTAACCTATAGTAAGTTGCCCGCTATTATATAAAACGTACTAACGAATGAATAACCCGTCTCTTTCGACGGGTTATATCCCTATCAGAAATAAAAATGGGGTGGTTGCCGTATACAACGATATCCTAATTTAGAGCTATATTCTAGAGTATATGAGATACTATAAATTTGAAGGAAGTATCATTATAAAAACCATATACAGTTATAATTAGACACCTCGTTTTTCATCCAATAACGAGTTTTCTCTTATAGATTGCTCTCTGGTTTTTTCGGCCACTCTGTATTTTTTATATCAACACGCATCAATAGCACGCGATATTTTTTCCATTTCAGTAACAGTTTCGTTTCATCATCTGTTGCCATATCTAAATCAACCGCATCCTGAAGCGGAGCTATGTAGTGGTCAACAAAAACTGGCCACAGCTTTAGAGTTTTTCCAGAACAATCGTTCTGATTCATTCGGCGTCAAACCACCATTATATTGATGAGGTCTGAGCTGGCTGTAATATCCTGTGATGTAATTCGTTATTGCCGTGCTGGCCTCACTAAAATTCGCGTAGCCATTATCCGGTACCCACTCTGTTTTCAGGCTTCTGAAGAACCGT
>NZ_PTRD01000050.1:0-47319 GCF_002965005.1 Escherichia sp. MOD1-EC7011 | reverse complement strand
GTTTGTTGAAGCGGTATATGGAAGTCAGAAATTTCATGAGATTTTTAATGATATAAAATCTAAGATATCACAAAAATATTCAAAATATTGTGATATCGTAAAAATCTCAACTGAAACATACTTGTTGCTATGTCACACTGATTGCGAAGAGTTCATCGAAAAATTATCGGTTTTAAACTTTCCTGAACATATATTTTGCATAAGAAATATATATATCCACAAGATTGCCATTTGCGAAAATTTTTCAGGGGAAAATGTATCGATTTATGAAAGGAAACTGAAACTGGCATTAACAGCTATGCGGGAAAATAAAGAATCTGAATTTATTTTTTATGATGACATCAAAGTCCATGAACTTGATCAAAAGGTCTGGGTGGCAGGAAATATAAAAAAAGCGATTGCGAGTAATGAGCTTTATTTAGTATATCAACCGATTGTTGATATGGATAATAATAGGGTTGTAGGCGCGGAGGCGTTATGTCGCTGGTTGTCCTGCGAAAATGGGGTAATACCGCCATCAATTTTTGTACCTGTTGCTGAAGAAATAGGATTAATTAAAGAACTGGGTGATTTTGTTCTCGAAACAGCTATTAGCGAATTTGGGGTGTTTAGTTGTGAATATGAGGTTGCTAACGATTTTCTCCTGCATATCAATGTTTCTCCCTGGCAATTAAATGAATTTGACTTCCACACTCGTGTTCTTACTTTAATTAATGCATTTGGTGTAAATGCTGAACAAATCTGCCTGGAGATCACCGAATCAGCAGTAAAAGATATAAATGATAGCTTTTACAATAATATAAATATTTTAAAAGAAAATGGTATCAAGATTTCCCTTGATGATTTCGGAAGTGGATTAGCTGACCTGAAAAAACTTTATAAAGTAAGACCTGATAGCATTAAAATTGATTCAGAGTTTACCTCTGGTATTTTCGATGAAACTAACAAAGTTGTATATTTTATATCCAGTCTTGCTCGTGAAGAAAATATGCCGGTAATAGCTGAAGGTGTTGAAACTGAAAATCAGGCTAGAGAGTTACAAAAATTAGGATTTTCTCATGTTCAGGGATACTTATACCAGAAACCGTTACCGTTTTCAGAATGGCATATAGACAACAAACCGAAAAAAAGAAAATAAAGCAATGTTCAAATATAAAAAAAAGGCGGCAGTGATCTGTTTTTTGTATTTTTTGTGCGTCGCTGTAGTAACTTGTTATTTATACACCATTTATGTTAAAGGCCGCATTAATTCGGTGAAGGTATCTATTGTAGATAGTGGGCTTGCAATAGCTAATGTTTCTGAGTATCGCCGCTCAGTATCTAATCATATATTTTATGAACTTGAGGTTTCGCCAGAAGAGTTGTTAAAAAAAATACGCAATAGCTTTGCTGGCTATGAAAACCCTGGATATTTGTATGATCTCGGTCCTTATATGATTAGCGATGGTAAATGTATCAAAGTTACAACGAAAGGGGATAATTTTTGTGACGACATAGTTTCCTCTATTCGGGTAATTAATGAATTTGAAAGAGGCATTATTAGCTTAAAAAATAAGTGCTATGTTTATTATGCTCATCCCATTGCAAAACGTACAAGTTTGATATCAGTGGTAGATCCTGAACGTTATTTATCTTTGATAAGAAATCAATCAGGGGAACGAGAAGATATCTATGTATCATTTTATGATATTAATGATAATGAAAAGAAAATCGCAGGTGATGATTTTTTGATAAATGATGCAGTATTTGAGATGTCAGCTATCACTCTGTCGTATTCTTATCTTCCAGAAATGATGTTTATTGTTGCCTATAAAAAAAGTAAATATCTATATATATGTGCGTTTTTCGTTTTCGCATCGGCAATATCTGCAGTCATAATGTATGTTTATTATGTTAAATTATTGCGTGATATTATAAATAAGGGTAGATTGGAAAAAGAATCTATATTGTCGAATCATCAATATGATTTACGTGGAGAAAATCTATTCTTTAATACGGAAGAGATTAATGCAATTCGAGAGATATATGACTTTGGCACTTGTGATGCATTAACCAGGGCTTCTGGTCGCCGGAGTTTTGATAAAGAAATCAAGATACTGAGAAAAAGTTTTGGCTACCTGTGTCTATTTGATGTGGATAAATTTAAAACCATTAATGATAAGTTTGGTCATTTATTTGGTGATGAAGTACTCATCAAACTTGTTAATATCATTAAAGAAGAGTTACCCCGTCGTGAAGGGGAAATATACCGGTTTGGCGGTGATGAGTTTGCTATTATTTATTATGAGAAAGATAAAAATAAGCTATCAAGAATTTTGCACAGAGTTGTTCATTTCGCCATTGGTGGGTTAAATTGTAGTTGCAGTATAGGTGTTGCCAGCACAGATGAGTGCATGAATAACATTGAACGTTTGAAATTGCTGGCAGATGAACGGTTATATAAAAGTAAGCAAAATGGCCGAGCACAGATAACGTGGTGTTGATATTTTAATTTGCATGGCATTGGTCATCGATGTTTACAAAAATCACACAGTTCAAGTTATATTATTAATGAATCGTTAAGTGCAATGCTCATAAAAAATAAAGTAATATTAAACAAAATCCTTTTGGTTGTTGCTATACTGCTATGTTTTGTTTTTTTATCAATTGTTGAACAGCCCCTTGGATTTTATCAACAAACATTATTTTCAATTATTATTTGTATCGCTGCTATCTTCCTTAATTTTCTCAAAGGAAGGATGATTACTCTGATTCTAATGGGTGTTGGAATACTCATATCATCCCGATATCTATGGTGGCGTTACTCTTCTTCAGTAATCCTGGATGAATTTCCAGACTGTTTATTTTCAGTCACGCTATTAGTTGCTGAGACGTATGCATGGTTTGTTTTATTACTTGGTTACTTTCAGGTTTGCTTCCCGCTGAACCGAGAAAGTATACCCTTACCAGAGAATAAAGAAGAATGGCCCGTTGTTGATATATTAATCCCCACATATAACGAACCCTTTACAGTCGTGAAGAATACAGTTTATGGTGCGTTGGCCTTAGACTGGCCAACGGATAAACTAAATATCTGGCTCCTTGATGATGGAGCCAGGGACGAGTTCAGGAAATTCGCGAACGAGTCAGGAATTTACTATGTCGCAAGAGAAACACATGAACATGCTAAGGCCGGAAATATAAATAATGCGCTTAAAATAGCTAATGGCGAATTTGTTGCTATTTTCGATTGCGATCATATACCCTCAGTTTCTTTTTTAAAGAAAACGATGGGCTGGTTTATCGCCGATAAAAAATTATCTATGTTGCAAACACCACATCATTTTTTTTCCCCCGATCCTTTTGAGCGAAATTTGGGACAGTTCCGGCAAAAGCCAAATGAAGGACACCTTTTTTATGGATTAATCCAGAATGGTACGGATACATGGAATGCTTCATTTTTTTGTGGTTCATGTGCAATCATCCGTAGATCTGCTCTGGATGAGGTTGGAGGCATTGCAGTCGAAACAGTAACAGAAGATGCGCATACGTCGTTACGCTTGCATCGTGCAGGTTATAGCTCTGCGTATCTTCGCTATCCTCTGGCTGCCGGGCTAGCCACCGAAACATTGTCTGCTCATATTGGACAACGGATTCGGTGGGCTCGAGGCATGATTCAAATCTTGCGTATTGACAATCCATTATTGGGCAAGGGGCTGACATTATCACAGCGCCTTTGCTATCTCAGCAGCATGATGCATTTTTTATCAGGTGTGCCACGCCTGATTTTCTTGTTCGCACCGTTATGTCCTATTTTCTTTTCGGTCAATCTGATCGATGCATCAGTTGCAGATATTATGTCTTATGTTTTACCTTATCTATTTGTTATTATTTTAACTAATTCAAGAGTACAAGGTAAATACAGACATTCATTCTGGAATGAGATTTATGAAATGGTTCTGGCCTGGTATATTACGCTACCAACGCTTGTAGCTTTACTTGCGCCAGCAAAAGGTCGTTTTAACGTTACGGCCAAAGGGGGACTGATAAAAAATAAGTTTGTTGACTGGCGAATTTCCTATCCCTATCTTATTTTTGCTATTTTAAATGTAATCGGGCTGATAATAGGTGTTATTAATGTTTATAGTTTGCAAGGGCATATTGCCATCTTGAATTTGTTTTGTTTAATCTGGTTGTTTTATAATGCAATTATTATTGGCGCAACTTTGGCTGTTTCTATTGAACAAAAGCAGGTGCGTTTTTCTCCCCGTATTGATGTTTCTTTCAAGGGCGTTATACAACTGGATGATGGACGGCGCTATCCTTGTTCTGTTCTTGATTTTTCCGAAGGAGGATTAGGTGTAATCCTTGATAATATCTCCGACGTAAAAGATATGCTTAAAGCACAGCAATTGTCTCTTTATCTGGATGATAGCAACGGGAAATGTGATATTCCGGTAGAAATAGTTCATGCTTACAATAATAAAATTGGTCTGAAGATTATGCCAATGAGTTATGAACAAAGTGTTAATTATGTAAGGGCAACGTTTTCTCGTGATTCATTATGGCAAGAGTGGAATGATAAAATTAGACGGGACAATATTCTAAAGAGTTTTTTTGAAATATGTTTCATCTCTCTGAAAGGTTATTGCAATATGGTTTTTTATATTCTGCGGACGCTGAAAAGCAGTTCCAAAAGTTAGTTCTAATTTCTGACTGCTAATTAAATATATTGTTTGTGTTTATTATGGTTGTTGAATTTTTTAAAATGGAAAGAAAATTTTTGAGATTAAGTGCTGCGATAATTGGTTTGGGGTTATTATGTTTTTACCAGGCAAATACAGCATCGGCTATAGATACAGTAATCAGTAAGTCTTCCTCTGGAGAAGTATTACCATCTATCCAGAAGACAAATATCTCTGCTTATGCGAAAGAGTCGTCTCGCCATTTTAAACTCCCATTTACACAAATCGCACCAGCTCCAGGAAACATAGTCCTGAATGGCGTTAACCCACAGGGGCAAATTGAGTTTGGTATGCGTAGCGATGAAATAGTATCAGAAGCAAAACTAAAACTTGAATACACTCCATCACCGTCGCTGATCCCTGTCCAGTCACAGCTTAAGGTCTATCTTAATGACGAGTTGATGGGGGTATTGCCGATTACCAAAGAACAACTGGGGAAGAAAACGCTGGCGGAAATAACTCTTAACCCATTGTATTTTTCTGATTTTAATCGCTTGCGCCTCGAATTAATTAGTCACTACCAGAGCGCCTGTGAAAACCCGACCAGCAGCAATTTGTGGCTTGATATTGGACGTACCAGTGAACTTGAACTGGTATTTCAGAGACTTAATCTGAAAAATGATCTTTCATATTTTCCTGTACCGTTTTTTGACCCGCGAGATAACCGCACTAATACATTGCCGATGGTTTTTGCAGGTACTCCTGAGACTGGTTTGCAGCAGGCATCAGCTATTGTCGCTTCGTGGTTTGGTGCGCAATCTGGCTGGCGTGGTCACCGATTTCCGGTTTTCTATAACCAGTTACCGGAAAGTAATGCAGTGGTCTTTGCCACTAACAATAGACGCCCGGACTTTCTGCGCGAGCATCCGTTGGTGAATGCGCCTGTTATTAAAATGATCAGTCATCCACAAAATCCTTTTATCAAATTGCTGGTACTTTTGGGCCGCGATGACAAAGATTTATTACAGGCGGCAAAAGGCCTTGCACAGGGAAATATACTTTTTCGCGGCGATAGTGTGATCGTAAATGAAGTGACGCCGTTACTGCCGCGTAAACCTTATGATGCGCCAAACTGGGTACGCACTGACCGTCCTGTAACTTTCGCAGAGCTTAAAAATTATGAAGGGCAGTTACAGGCAAGTGGCCTGGAGTCTGCGGCAATTAATGTTTCATTTAATTTGCCACCTGATCTTTTTCTATTGCGTAATCGTGGGGTTGATATGAAGATTAACTATCGCTATACCACGCCAACGATAGGTGGTTCACGCATGGATGTCAGCCTTAATAACCAGTACCTTGAATCTTTCCGGCTAAGTCCGCAATCTGCTACCGATAGATTGTTGTTACGTTTACCGTTATTGCAAGAATTGTTGGATGGTAATAATGAAATTACCATTCCTGCGCTGACGTTAGGGGCGCTTAATCAATTGCGATTTAATTTTGAGTACATTAATACAATGCCGCGTTCTGATGCTGATAGCTGTATTATTTCCAGGCCTCTAAAAAATCATGCGGTTATTGCAGATGATTCCACTATCGATTTTTCAAAGTACCATCACTTTATCGCAATGCCAGATTTACGCGCTTTTGCCAGCTCAGGCTTTCCATTTAGCCGCATGGCCGATCTATCAGAAACGGTTGTGGTTATGCCTGAAAATCCTGGTACAACGCAAGTTGAAACATTATTAAATACCCTTGGACTGATTGGTGCTCAAACTGGATTTCCGGCAATTAATCTGACAATTACTGATGATATAGGTTCTGTCCAGGGTAAGGATTCAGATATTCTGCTTATAGGAACACTTCCGCAAGAATTTGCAGACAATCAGCAAATTAATCTGCTCATTGAGGCAACAACGAGTTGGGTAAAAAGCCCAATGCGGAACACTGATTACGCAAAAATTATGGCAGATAAAAACGATCAAAAACCTGAAATACAAACAACTATAAATTCCCCATTGCCAATGGCGGCGATAGTTGGTTTTCAGTCCCCATATCATGCCCAACGTAGCGTAATTGCTTTAATGTCCGAGGGATCACGCGGCGATACGCTACTCAACAATGCGTTAATTAATAGTACAAAACGCGGCAATATTTTTGGTTCAGTCGCGGTTATTCGCGAATCTGGCGTCAATAGTTTACAGGTTGGAGATACTTATTACGTTGGGCATCTCCCCTGGATTGAACGAGTGCAATATGTGTTAGCCAGACACCCCATTCTACTGGCAGTGCTGGCAACTCTCAGTGTGGTGCTATTGGCGTGGGTAGTATGGAGTCTGTTACGTAACATTAGTCGCCGTCGTCTGAACCCTCATCAACAGTAATTCATCATCATTTCTATTTTGCGGCTCCATTCTGTCCTGACTTTATACAGGCAGGGAGCTGCGCCCGTTCTGTTTTTAATAAAAAGTGAGTTAACACCTGATTGAGGCAGGCATGTACAAATTCACCCTAAATTTACTCACAATATCCCTTGGTTTGGCGGTAATGTCGATGGCGAAAGCCACACCAACTGCACACAAGCTGTTAATGGCGCAGATTCGGTTAGGCGAAGACATTCATCGTGAAGATCTGGTCGAACAGTCGCTTTATCGTCTTGAATTGGCGGAACCTGATAATCCAGATGTCGTTGCGGCGCGTTTTCGCTATCTGCTGCGTAAGGGGGATATTGAAGGCGCGCAAAAACAACTTGCCAGACTTTCCCTGCTCGCTCCTGATTCAAAAATATATAAAGCATCGCGCACGGCCATGCGACTTTCTTCGTCTGAGGGGCGTCAGGCACTGCAAATGGCACGCTTACAAGCTATCTCCGGGCGACATAAAGAGGCTATCGACAGTTACGACAAGCTATTTAACGGGGCACCGCCAGATATCGAAATGGCGCTGGAATACTGGGGGGCAATGACGCAAATTGCCTCCCGTCGCAACGAAGCGATTCGTCAGTTGAAAATACTTAATATTGATAATCCTGACTCTGGTGCCATATTTGGGGCGCTGGGGCAGGCGTATTCCCAGAATGGCGATCGCGCTAATGCGGTGGTGAATCTGGAAAAAGCCCTCGCGCTGGATCCGCACAGCAGCAACAACGACAAATGGAACAGTCTGCTGAAGGTGAATCGCTACTGTCTGGCGATCCAGCAGGGCGATGCTGCACTGAAAGCCAATAATCCCGACCGGGCAGAACGCCTGTTCCAGCAGGCGCGCAATGTCGATAACGCCGACAGCTATGCGGTGCTGGGGCTGGGCGATGTGGCGATGGCGCGCAAAGATTATCCCGCCGCTGAACGCTATTACCAGCAGACGCTGCGCATGGACAGCGGCAACACTAACGCCGTGCGCGGGCTGGCGAATCTTTATCGCCAGCAGTCGCCGGAAAAAGCCGAAGCATTTATCGCCTCGCTCTCTGCCAGCCAGCGGCGCAGCGTTGATGACATCGAACGCAGCCTGCAAAACACGCGTTTATCACAGCAGGCAGAGGCACTGGAAAACCAGGGCAAATGGGCGCAGGCGGCAGCACTTCAGCGCCAGCGACTGGCGCTCGATCCCGGCAGTGTGTGGATTACTTACCGGCTTTCGCAGGATCTCTGGCAGGCCGGACAACGCAGCCAGGCCGATACGTTAATGCGCAATCTGGCGCAACAGAAGCCGAACGACCCGGAGCAGGTTTACGCTTACGGACTGTATCTTTCCGGTCACGACCAGGACAGAGCCGCGCTGGCGCATATCAACAGCCTGCCGCGCGCGCAGTGGAACAGCAATATTCAGGAACTGGCAAACCGCCTGCAAAGCGATCAGGTACTGGAAACTGCCAGCCGCCTGCGTGAAAGCGGCAAAGAGGCAGAAGCGGAAGCGATGCTGCGCCAACAGCCACCGTCCACGCGCATTGACCTCACCCTGGCCGACTGGGCACAGCAGCGACGTGATGACACCGCCGCCCGCGCGGCGTATCAGAATGTCCTGACGCGGGAGCCAGCTAACGTTGATGCCATTCTTGGCCTGACGGAAGTGGATATCGCCGCCGGTGACAAAGTGGCGGCACGCAGCCAGCTGGCGAAACTGCCCGCCACCGATAATACCTCACTGAATACACAGCGGCGCGTGGCGCTGGTACAGGCGCAGCTTGGCGATACCGCAGCGGCGCAGCAGACGTTTAACAAGCTGATCCCGCAGGCAAAATCTCAGCCGCCGTCGATGGAAAGTGCGATGGTACTGCGTGATGGTGCAGGGTTTGAAGCGCAGGCGGGCGATCCGGAGCAGGCGCTGGAAACCTACAAAGACGCGATGGTCGCATCCGGTGTGACCACGACGCGTCCGCAGGATAACGACACCTTTACCCGTCTGACCCGTAACGATGAGAAGGACAACTGGCTGAAGCGCGGCGTGCGCAGCGATGCGGCGGATCTCTATCGCCAGCAGGATCTTAACGTCACCCTGGTGCACGACTACTGGGGATCGAGCGGCACCGGTGGCTATTCCGACCTGAAAGCGCACACCACCATGTTGCAGGTGGATGCACCGTATTCCGACGGACGGATGTTCTTTCGCAGTGATTTCGTCAATATCAATGTCGGCAGTTTTTCCGCCGACGCCGAGGGTAAATGGGATAACAACTGGGGCACCTGTACATTACAGGACTGTAGTGGCAACCGCAGCCAGTCGGACTCCGGTGCCAGCGTGGCGGTCGGCTGGCGAAATGACGTCTGGAGCTGGGATATCGGTACCACGCCGATGGGCTTCAACGTGGTGGATGTGGTCGGCGGCATCAGTTACAGCGATGATATCGGGCCGCTTGGTTACACCGTTAACGCCCACCGTCGGCCTATCTCCAGTTCTTTGCTGGCCTTTGGCGGGCAAAAAGACTCTCCGGGCAATACCGGGAAAAAATGGGGCGGCGTGCGTGCCGACGGCGTGGGGCTAAGTCTGAGCTACGATAAAGGTGAAGCAAACGGTGTCTGGGCATCGCTTAGTGGCGACCAGTTAACAGGTAAAAATGTCGAAGATAACTGGCGTGTGCGCTGGATGACGGGCTATTACTATAAGGTCATCAACCAGAACAATCGCCGCGTCACAATCGGTCTGAACAATATGATCTGGCATTACGACAAAGACCTGAGTGGGTACTCACTTGGTCAGGGCGGTTACTACAGCCCGCAGGAATACCTGTCGTTTGCCATACCGGTGATGTGGCGTGAGCGGACGGAAAACTGGTCGTGGGAGCTGGGTGCGTCTGGCTCGTGGTCGCATTCGCGCACCAAAACCATGCCGCGTTATCCGCTGATGAACCTGATCCCGACGGACTGGAAAGAGGATGCCGCCAGCCAGACCAACGACGGCGGCAGCAGTCAGGGCTTTGGCTACACGGCGCGGGCGTTACTTGAGCGTCGGGTCACGTCCAACTGGTTTGTCGGCACGGCAATCGATATCCAGCAGGCGAAAGATTATGCGCCAAGCCATTTCCTGCTCTACGTGCGGTATTCCGCCGCCGGATGGCAGGGCGACATGGATTTACCGCCGCAGCCGCTGATACCTTACGCCGACTGGTAATGAGGTAGAATCAGAAGGTTAAAACTCGGAAATTAAATCCAGTAAATCAGCGTCGAGCATGTTCTTAACGCTGATTTACTCATTACTACTAAAGGAAGGGGCCCAGGTCGAAATATGATGTTTTAGAACATCACCTTATGACCATATTGCTCAAGAATCCCTTTTACGCGCTCCATGGTTTCTTTTTTCGGTGGTTTCACACCGTCGAGTTTGTACTCTTCGCCCATCGCCACCCACTTATGTTTGCCTAACTCATGGTAGGGGAGGAGCTCGATTTTTTCGACGTTACCCATATCGCGAGTAAATTCACCGAGGCGATGAGCTGAATCGTCATCGTCAGACCAGCCAGGTACTACGACATAACGTATCCAGACTTTCACATTTTTGTTCGCCAGATATTTAGCAAACTCGAGTGTACGATGGTTGGAAACGCCCACCAGATTCTGGTGGATTTCGTCGTTCATCTGTTTGAGATCAAGCATTACCAGGTCGGTCACTTCCAGCAGTTCATCAATTACTGGATCGTAACGACGAACAAAACCGTTAGTGTCGAGACAGGTATGAATGCCTTCTTTTTTGCAGGCGCGGAACCAGTCGCGAACGAACTCGGCTTGCAGGATTGCTTCACCACCGGATGCGGTAACGCCGCCGCCGGAAGCGTTCATAAAGTGGCGATAGGTCACCACTTCCTTCATTAAATCTTCAACGGTAACTTCTTTACCGCCATGCGTATCCCAGGTGTCGCGGTTATGACAATACAGGCAGCGCATCAGGCAGCCCTGGAAAAAGGTGATAAAGCGAATACCCGGGCCGTCTACGGTTCCACAGGATTCAAAGGAGTGAATGCGACCAATAACTGACATTGCGGTGTTTCTCCAGATGTGGCCCATCTGAGGCCGTGTTGGTGCGCAGCTCGAAGGCTACGTCGAGTCTGTTTTGGCAGTTACCTTAAAGTATAGATAGCTGACAAAAAAGGCTCTCTTGCTAAAAAAGGCCCCACTTTCGTGGAGCCTTTATTGTACGCTTTTTACTGTACGATTTCAGTCAAATCTAATTACATAGACTGAGTGAAGGTACGAGTAATAACGTCCTGCTGCTGTTCTTTAGTCAGCGAGTTGAAACGTACTGCGTAGCCAGATACGCGGATGGTCAGCTGCGGATATTTTTCCGGGTTTTCCATCGCGTCGAGCAGCATTTCACGGTTCATCACGTTAACGTTCAGGTGCTGACCACCTTCGATGGACGCTTCGTGGTGGAAGTAACCATCCATCAGACCTGCCAGGTTGGTCTTACGAACTTCGTCGTCTTTACCCAGTGCGTTCGGAACGATAGAGAAGGTGTAGGAGATACCATCTTTAGCGTAGGCGAACGGCAGTTTAGCAACGGAAGTCAGAGAAGCTACAGCACCTTTCTGGTCACGACCGTGCATCGGGTTAGCACCCGGTCCGAACGGCGCGCCAGCACGACGACCGTCTGGGGTGTTACCCGTTTTCTTACCATACACAACGTTAGAAGTGATGGTCAGAACAGACTGAGTCGGGATAGCGTCACGGTAGGTGTGCAGTTTCTGAATTTTCTTCATGAAACGTTCTACCAGATCAACAGCCAGGTCATCTACACGCGGATCGTTGTTACCAAACTGCGGGTATTCGCCTTCGATTTCGAAGTCGATAGCCAGACCGTCTTCGTCACGAATCGGTTTAACTTTTGCATATTTGATTGCAGACAGGGAGTCAGCAGCAACGGACAGACCAGCGATACCACACGCCATGGTGCGGATAACGTCACGGTCGTGCAGCGCCATCAGAGAGGCTTCGTAGCTGTACTTGTCGTGCATGTAGTGGATGATGTTCAGTGCAGTGATGTACTGTTTAGCCAGCCAGTCCATGAAGTGATCCATGCGCTCCATCACTTCATCGTAGTTCAGGACGTCGCCTTTGATCGGTTCAGACTTCGGACCAACCTGCATTTTCAGTTTTTCGTCAACGCCGCCGTTGATTGCGTACAGCATGGTTTTCGCCAGGTTTGCACGCGCACCGAAGAACTGCATTTGTTTACCAACGATCATCGGGCTTACGCAGCAAGCGATAGCGTAGTCATCGTTGTTGAAGTCCGGACGCATCAGGTCATCGTTCTCATACTGCAGAGAAGAGGTGTCGATGGACACTTTAGCGGCGAATTTCTTGAAGTTCAGCGGCAGTTTTTCAGACCACAGAATGGTCATGTTCGGTTCCGGAGACGGACCCATGGTGTACAGGGTGTTCAGGAAACGGAAGCTGTTTTTGGTAACCAGGGTACGACCGTCGAGGCCCATACCACCGATAGATTCGGTTGCCCAGATCGGGTCGCCAGAGAACAGTTCATCGTACTCCGGAGTACGCAGGAAGCGAACCATACGCAGTTTCATGACCAGGTGGTCAACCATTTCCTGCGCTTCTTGTTCGGTGATCTTGCCAGCTTTCAGGTCACGTTCGATGTACACATCCAGGAAGGTGGAGGTACGACCGAAGGACATTGCAGCACCGTTCTGAGACTTAACAGCAGCCAGGTAGCCGAAGTAAGTCCACTGGATAGCTTCCTGAGCGTTGGTAGCCGGACCAGAGATGTCGTAGCCGTATTTAGCAGCCATTTCTTTCATCTGACCCAGAGCGCGGTGCTGTTCAGCGATTTCTTCGCGCAGACGGATGGTCTGTTCCAGGTTTACGCCGTTTTCCAGATCAGCCTGCAGAGAGGTGAACTGTGCCAGTTTGTCTTTCATCAGGTAGTCGATACCGTACAGCGCAACGCGACGGTAGTCACCGATGATACGACCACGGCCATAAGCATCTGGCAGGCCGGTCAGAACACCGGATTTACGGCAACGCAGGATGTCCGGAGTGTAAACGTCGAACACGCCCTGGTTGTGAGTTTTACGGTATTCAGTGAAGATTTTTTTGATCATCGGATCCAGTTCGCGGTTGTACGCTTTGCAGGAACCTTCGATCATTTTGATACCACCGAACGGGATAAGAGCACGTTTCAGCGGAGCTTCAGTCTGCAGACCAACGATTTTCTCAAGCTGCTTGTTGATGTAGCCAGCGTCGTGAGAAGTGATGGTGGAAGCAACAGCGGTGTCAAAGTCAACTGGCGCGTGAGTGCGGTTTTCCAGTTTAACGCCTTCCATTACTTTGTCCCACAGGGTGGTGGTCGCTTCAGTAGCGCCAGCCAGGAAGGACTCGTCACCCTCGTACGGAGTGTAGTTTTTCTGAATGAAGTCACGGACGTTTACTTCATTCTGCCAGTCACCTTTGGTAAAACCTTCCCAGGCTGTGGCTAACTTTTCATTAAGCTCGGACATGTAACACCTACCTTCTTAAGTGGATTTTTTATTTACTGCGTACTTCGACAACCATTAATGGTTGTCGTTTTCACGCAGGTAAATGACCCAGTATGTCAACCCAACCAACAAACCACCGCCGATAATATTACCGATCGTAACCGGAATCAGGTTATCAGTGATGAAGTTCATCACGGTCAGGTGAGAAAAATTTTCCGGTGCAGAACCGACAGCGATCCAGAATTCCGGAGATGCGAAGTCGCGGATTACAATACCCATCGGGATCATAAACATGTTTGCGATACTGTGCTCAAAACCGCTGGCAACAAACATCGCGACCGGCAGCACCATGATAAACGCTTTGTCCATCAGGCTGCGGCCAGAATAGCTCATCCATACCGCCAGGCATACCATCAGGTTAGCCAGGATACCGAGGCAGACGGCCTCAATAAAAGTATGGTGTACTTTGTGGTCGGCGGTTTGTAGGACGTTAAGTCCCCATTGACCATTGGCGGTCATATACTCGCCGGAAAGCCACATTAAAAGCACAAATAACAACGCGCCGACCAGGTTGCCAAAATAGACGTTCAGCCAGTTTTTCGCTAACTGACCCCAGGTGATGCGCCCACTCGCCTTGGCAACAACAATCAACACTGTAGAAGTAAAGAGATCGGCTCCGCAGACAACACAAAGAATCAGCCCCAGAGAGAAGCAAATGCCGCCAACCAGTTTAGCCATGCCAAAGGGCATTGTGCCTGTGCCAGTAGTTGCTGTGATATAGAAGACGAATGCGATTGAGATGAAAACACCGGCGGTAATCGCCAGATAGAAAGTCTTAAGCGGATGTTTCGTTGCTTTATAGACACCTGCCTCTTCGGCCACTTTGGCCATTGCTGCAGGAAGTAAAAGATCAAAAGGGTTGTCAGCTTTCACACTAACTCTCTCTTTATTAAGTCGGCGACGAGATACTAACAAAGCATTATAGATGAGAAATTGATATAGATCATATCTCGCCTGGCTTATAGGCCCGTAACTCGCATGGTTTTTATGCAAATACGGAGTAAATATTTGATTATCCAAATAAAAATAAATTTTAAAAATTAACAAATGAGTTGAATTTTTTCCACATCCTCCGCTAAAACAGTTAATTAAAAGGGAGCATCAGACAAATAAAGTAACAATATCGATCGTATTTACTAAATACAAATTACCGATATTTAACTTTATAATTACAATTATTTTATTAATGCAAATATATGTAAAGCGGGGCATTAAAAAAACGCCCCGTAATATAACTCAGCCGAATCATTAAGCCTACATTGCGTAGGCTATTTGATTTTATTTTGCCCAGAATGCCGCTTTGGCACGCTGCAGCTTTTCGTAGGCTTTTAACAGCGACTGATGCGCAGCAAACGCGTGTAGATCGTTATCTACCGGTTGCAGGCCATAAAACGCCGCTTCGCCACTCATTGCCGCACTGGCCGCTTCTACCGCGTCTGCGCCGTACATACGAACGAAGGCATTCAGATATTGCAGCGGCTGGCGATCTTCTTCCTGCGCCAGTAATAACAATGTTTGCAGGCAGCGATAATAGTTGGCGCGTTCCGGACTGAACACCGATGAGTTAAATTCCATCGTCCATTCAGTCCAGACCAGAGCTTGTTCCAGATCGCCGCCAGCCAGTGCCAGCATTGCTTTTAATTCACCGATACGCAGGGTATACCAACCGTTATCTGACCCGGTCGCCAGACCTAACAGCTCACGCACGCGGGTAAAGTCATCAAAACCTTCTTCATCCAGTTGCTCGATGAGGTTCAGGTAATCTTCTTTTTCCCACTCACTGCCTGGCAACGAAAGAATCGTTTCACGTAAATGGCTGCCCATACTGTTATTTGCCAGCCACAGATCTTCCGCCGGATAAATATCGGACATACCCGGCACGATAATGCGGCAAGCATAAACGCCCAGATGCTCGTAATCGGCAATATAAACTTCTTTATCCTCTTTGTTGAAGATAGCCATCAGCGTGGCAAACTCTTCTTCAGTGGTGCCAGAGAAATTCCAGTCCACAAACGGATAATCGGCATCTTGTTTGAAAAGATCCCAGGAGATCAAACCGCTGGAATCGATAAAGTGCGTTTCGAGGTTAGTATGTTCGGCGACTTCTTCATCATCGAAGGTCGGCGGAGTAAACACATCCAGATCTTTCAGGCCACGACCCTGCAGCAGCTCGGTCACGGTACGTTCCAGTGCAACGCCAAAATCAGGATGCGCGCCGAAGGAGGCAAAACAAGTGCCATTGGTCGGGTTGAACAGTACGACGCAGATCACTGGATACTGACCGCCAAGCGAGCCGTCATAAGCAAAGATTGGGAAACCTTCCGCTTCCAGTGTTTCGATCGCTTCAACTACAGCCGGATAACGTGCAAGCACCTCTGCCGGGATCTCCGGCAAGCTGATGCTTTCAGCAATAATGCGGTTTTTCACGTAGCGTTCGAAAACTTCGGACAACCCCTGAACGCGCGCCTCGTTGCGGGTATTGCCAGCGGACATACCATTGGAAACGTACAGGTTACCGATAATATTCATCGGAATATAAACGGTCTGATTGTCAGACTGGCGCGTAAACGGCAGGCCACATATACCGCGATCGTCATTACCGGATTGCAGATCAATTAGCATACTGCCGGTCAATTCATTTTCCGGGTCGTAAAATGCGCGCAGACGGTCATCAAGCAGGCCTTCCGGCACATCGTCGTTTTCGGTTAGTGGAAACCATTTTTCGTTGGGATAATGGACGAACGGACCGTTGGCGATAGTTTCGCCCAGCCAGAAATCAGCAAAAAAGTAGTTGGTTGAGAGACGCTCGAAATATTCACCCAGAGCAGAAGCCAGCGCCGCTTTTTTGGTTGCGCCTTTACCGTTGGTAAAACACAGCGCGCACTCTTTGTCGCGAATATGTACAGACCAGACGTTAGGCACCGGATTCAGCCAGGAAGCTTCTTCAATCTGAAAACCGAGGTCGGAGAGTTTTTGCTGGAAGCGAGCGATGGAATCTTCCAGGGCGGCATCTTTGCCGGGGATAAATGTTTGTGTCATGAAAATCACTTTAGTCGTACGGAAAGCGCGCAATAATACGGGTTTTATCTCAAAGGCGCTATCACCGCCGCCACGCCGGTGAACTGTTGACTATGCTTTTAGCGGATAAATTACGATAAGAGCATAAAAATGAAGGCGTTCGATCTCCACCGTATGGCATTCGATAAAGTGCCGCTGGATTTTCTTGGCGAAGTCGCTCTACGCAGTCTCTATACCTTTGTACTGGTCTTTCTGTTTCTTAAAATGACAGGTAGGCGTGGAGTGCGGCAAATGTCGCTGTTTGAAGTGTTAATCATTCTGACACTGGGGTCGGCAGCAGGGGATGTGGCGTTTTACGACGATGTGCCGATGATCCCGGTGCTTATCGTCTTCATTACCCTGGCGTTGTTATACCGCCTTGTGATGTGGCTGATGGCGCACAGTGAGAAACTAGAAGATCTGCTGGAGGGCAAGCCGGTTGTCATTATTGAAGATGGCGAACTGGCCTGGTCGAAACTCAATAACTCCAACATGACGGAATTTGAGTTTTTTATGGAGCTGCGACTGCGTGGTGTAGAACAACTGGGACAGGTACGCCTGGCTATTCTTGAAACCAACGGTGAAATCAGCGTCTATTTCTTTGAAGATGACAAGGTGAAGCCGGGGTTACTTATTTTACCCAGTGATTGTACCCAGCGTTATAAAGTGGTGCCGGAGTCGGCGGACTATGCCTGCATCCGTTGCAGTGAAATCATTCACATGAAGGCGGGTGAAAAACAATTATGTCCGCGCTGTGCAAATCCAGAATGGACGAAGGCAAGTCGGGCAAAACGAGTGACCTGACAGCAAAAATATCGGTTTTTTTCCAATAATCCGAGATTTTCTATTGTTTGACGCGTACCGCATTTTTGCTCTCAACGGTTTTACCCATTGCGATGCGTGTCACTGAATGATAAAACCGATAGCCACAGGAATAACATATTACCTGCGGTCGCAATCGATTGACCGGGGTTAATAGCAACGCAACGTGGTGAGGGGAAATGGCTCAAATCTTCAATTTTAGTTCTGGTCCGGCAATGCTACCGGCAGAGGTGCTTAAACAGGCTCAACAGGAACTGCGCGACTGGAACGGTCTTGGCACGTCGGTGATGGAAGTGAGCCACCGTGGCAAAGAATTCATTCAGGTTGCAGAGGAAGCCGAGAAGGATTTTCGCGATCTTCTTAACGTCCCCTCCAATTACAAAGTATTATTCTGTCACGGCGGCGGTCGCGGTCAGTTTGCTGCTGTACCTCTGAATATTCTTGGTGATAAAACCACCGCAGATTATGTTGATGCCGGCTACTGGGCGGCAAGCGCCATCAAAGAAGCGAAAAAATACTGCACGCCAAATGTGTTTGACGCCAAAGTGACTGTTGATGGCCTGCGCGCGGTTAAGCCAATGCGTGAATGGCAACTCTCAGATAATGCTGCTTATATGCATTACTGCCCGAATGAAACCATCGACGGTATCGCCATCGACGAAACGCCAGACTTCGGCAAAGATGTGGTGGTCGCTGCCGACTTTTCTTCAACGATTCTTTCCCGCCCGATTGATGTCAGCCGTTATGGCGTGATTTACGCTGGCGCGCAGAAAAATATCGGCCCGGCTGGCCTGACGATCGTTATTGTTCGCGAAGATTTGCTGGGTAAAGCAAATATCGCCTGCCCGTCGATTCTGGATTATTCCATCCTCAACGATAACGACTCCATGTTTAATACGCCGCCAACATTTGCCTGGTATTTATCTGGCCTGGTCTTCAAATGGCTAAAAGCGAACGGTGGTGTGGCTGCAATGGATAATATCAATCAGCAAAAAGCAGAACTGCTGTATGGCGTGATTGATAACAGCGATTTCTACCGTAATGATGTGGCGAAAGCTAACCGTTCGCGGATGAATGTGCCGTTCCAGTTAGCAGATAGTGCGCTTGACAAGCTGTTCCTCGAAGAGTCTTTTGCCGCTGGTCTTCATGCTCTGAAAGGTCACCGTGTAGTCGGCGGAATGCGCGCTTCTATTTATAACGCGATGCCGCTGGAAGGCGTTAAAGCTTTGACAGATTTCATGGTTGAGTTCGAACGTCGTCACGGCTAATGTCTAAAATTTGCTTAATCCCCACAGCCAGACTGTGGGGTTTTTATTTCGGTTGTAGAGAGTTGAGTTCATGGAATCCCTGACGTTACACCCCATCGCCCGTGTCGATGGCACTATTAATCTGCCTGGTTCCAAGAGCGTTTCTAACCGCGCTTTATTGCTGGCGGCATTAGCACACGGCAAAACAGTATTAACCAATCTGCTGGATAGCGATGATGTTCGTCATATGCTGAATGCGTTGCAGGCATTGGGAGTGAGCTATACGCTTTCTGCCGATCGTACGCGCTGCGAAATCATCGGTAACGGCGGTCCATTACATGCGGAAAATGCGCTGGAGTTGTTCCTGGGTAATGCGGGAACAGCGATGCGTCCGCTGGCGGCGGCACTTTGTCTGGGAAGCAATGATATTGTCCTGACGGGTGAGCCTCGCATGAAAGAGCGCCCGATTGGTCATCTGGTGGATGCGCTGCTCCAGGGCGGGGCGAAAATTACTTACCTGGAACAAGAGAATTACCCACCGCTGCGTTTACAGGGGGGGTTTGTGGGGGGCAACGTAGAAGTCGATGGCTCCGTTTCCAGCCAGTTCCTCACCGCACTGTTAATGACCGCGCCGCTTGCGTCGGAAGATACGGTTATTCGTATTAAAGGTGATCTGGTTTCTAAACCTTATATCGACATCACGCTCAACCTGATGAAGACGTTTGGTGTTGAAATTGAAAATCAGCACTATCAACAATTTGTCGTAAAAGGCGGGCAGTCTTATCAGTCTCCGGGTACTTATTTGGTCGAAGGCGATGCATCTTCAGCTTCTTACTTCCTGGCAGCAGCAGCAATCAAAGGCGGCACTGTAAAAGTGACCGGCATTGGACGCAACAGTATGCAGGGTGATATTCGCTTTGCTGATGTGCTGGAAAAAATGGGCGCGACCATTTGCTGGGGCGATGATTATATTTCCTGCACGCATGGTGAACTGAACGCCATCGATATGGATATGAACCATATTCCCGATGCGGCGATGACCATTGCTACAACGGCGCTTTTTGCGAAAGGCACCACTACGCTGCGCAATATTTATAACTGGCGCGTAAAAGAGACGGATCGCCTGTTTGCGATGGCAACAGAGTTGCGTAAAGTCGGTGCGGAAGTAGAAGAGGGACATGATTTCATTCGCATTACGCCGCCGGAAAAACTGAACTTTGCCGAGATAGCCACTTATAACGATCACCGCATGGCGATGTGTTTCTCGCTGGTGGCCTTGTCAGATACGCCGGTGACAATTCTTGACCCAAAATGTACGGCCAAAACATTTCCGGATTATTTCGAGCAACTGGCGCGGATTAGCCAGGCTGCCTGAATAAACGATGGGCAATAAATAGCCAAATCTTTCTTTATCAAAACGTCGACACATTGTCGGCGTTTTTTTTCGGACATTGTGAACCATTTTTATTGATGGTAGCGTTAACTGTCAATGTAAGTTGTTGATACATAATATTTATATATGATTAATCAACGGATGATTCACATGAAGAATACTAAATTACTGCTGGCGATTGCGACCTCTGCAGCATTGCTGACGGGGTGTCAGAATACGCATGGTATTAATACCGATCTGGCCATCAGTTCCGGTTTAAATGCCTATAAAGCTGTAACGTTAAGCGATGCCGATGCAAAAGCGATTGCCAATCAGGGCTGTGCCGAAATGGACAGCGGCAATCAAGTCGCAAGTAAATCCAGCAAGTACGGTAAACGTCTGGCAAAAATCGCTAAAGCATTGGGTAACAATATTAACGGCACGCCGGTCAACTATAAGGTTTATATGACCAGCGACGTCAACGCATGGGCGATGGCGAACGGCTGTGTTCGTGTCTACAGTGGCCTGATGGACATGATGAACGACAACGAAATTGAAGGGGTTCTGGGCCATGAACTGGGCCACGTCGCATTGGGACACTCGCTGGCTGAAATGAAAGCCTCTTATGCGATTGTTGCCGCACGTGATGCGATTTCCGCCACCAGCGGTGTTGCTTCCCAGCTTTCCCGTTCACAATTAGGTGATATCGCAGAAGGCGCTATTAATGCTAAATACTCCCGCGATAAAGAGTCTGAAGCAGATGATTTCTCCTTTGATCTGCTGAAGAAACGTGGCATCAGCACCCAGGGACTGGTCGGTAGCTTTGAAAAACTGGCCAGCCTGGATGGCGGTCGTACCCAGTCCATGTTTGACTCTCACCCACCATCAACAGAGCGTGCGCAACACATCCGTGATCGTATCGCCTCTGGTAAGTAAATCATTGTCATCTTTCGGGCTGGTCTTCTGCCAGCCCGCTATAATTGCGCAATAAATCCCCATCTGAATACAGACAAAACTGGTTTTTGCACACAGCGTTAACGATTTGTGGCGTCGGCGCGTATAATGCGCGCGGTTATGTTAACGGTACGCCTGTTTTAAGGAGATAAAGATGACGGCAATTGCCCCGGTTATTACCATTGATGGCCCAAGCGGTGCAGGGAAAGGCACCTTGTGTAAGGCTATGGCGGAAGCGTTGCAATGGCATCTGCTGGACTCGGGTGCAATTTATCGCGTACTGGCGCTGGCGGCATTACATCACCATGTTGATGTGGCGTCAGAAGACGCTCTGGTGCCGCTGGCATCCCACCTGGATGTACGTTTTGTGTCAACCAATGGCAATCTGGAAGTGATCCTCGAAGGGGAAGATGTCAGCGGTGAAATTCGTACTCAGGAAGTGGCGAATGCCGCTTCACAAGTCGCGGCATTCCCACGCGTTCGTGAAGCATTATTGCGTCGCCAACGTGCGTTTCGCGAATTGCCTGGCCTGATTGCCGATGGCCGCGACATGGGAACAGTGGTATTCCCTGATGCGCCAGTGAAAATATTCCTTGACGCCTCTTCGGAAGAACGTGCGCATCGCCGAATGCTACAGTTGCAGGAGAAGGGCTTTAGTGTTAACTTTGAACGCCTTTTGGCCGAGATCAAAGAACGCGATGACCGCGATCGTAACCGAGCGGTAGCGCCACTGGTTCCGGCAGCCGATGCTTTAGTGTTGGATTCCACCACCTTAAGCATTGAGCAAGTAATTGAAAAAGCGTTACACTACGCGCGCCAAAAATTGGCTCTCGCATAAGCGACCGAATTTGCAGTACCCCCGTTGCAATGGAATGACAGCGGGTATGTTAAACAACCCCATCCGGCACGGAGCCAGGTGGACGTTAAATATAAACCTGAAGATTAAACATGACTGAATCTTTTGCTCAACTCTTTGAAGAGTCCTTAAAAGAAATCGAAACCCGCCCGGGTTCTATCGTTCGTGGCGTTGTTGTTGCTATCGACAAAGACGTAGTACTGGTTGACGCTGGTCTGAAATCTGAGTCTGCCATCCCGGCTGAGCAGTTCAAAAACGCCCAGGGCGAGCTGGAAATCCAGGTAGGTGACGAAGTTGACGTTGCTCTGGACGCAGTAGAAGACGGCTTCGGTGAAACTCTGCTGTCCCGTGAGAAAGCTAAACGTCACGAAGCCTGGATCACGCTGGAAAAAGCTTACGAAGATGCTGAAACTGTTACCGGTGTTATCAACGGCAAAGTTAAGGGCGGCTTCACTGTTGAGCTGAACGGTATTCGTGCGTTCCTGCCTGGTTCTCTGGTAGACGTTCGTCCGGTGCGTGACACTCTGCACCTGGAAGGCAAAGAGCTTGAATTCAAAGTAATCAAGCTGGATCAGAAGCGCAACAACGTTGTTGTTTCTCGTCGTGCCGTTATCGAATCCGAAAACAGCGCAGAGCGCGATCAGCTGCTGGAAAACCTGCAGGAAGGCATGGAAGTTAAAGGTATCGTTAAGAACCTCACTGACTACGGTGCATTCGTTGATCTGGGCGGCGTTGACGGCCTGCTGCACATCACTGACATGGCCTGGAAACGCGTTAAGCATCCGAGCGAAATCGTCAACGTGGGCGACGAAATCACTGTTAAAGTGCTGAAGTTCGACCGCGAACGTACCCGTGTATCCCTGGGCCTGAAACAGCTGGGCGAAGATCCGTGGGTAGCTATCGCTAAACGTTATCCGGAAGGTACTAAACTGACTGGTCGCGTGACCAACCTGACCGACTACGGCTGCTTCGTTGAAATCGAAGAAGGCGTTGAAGGCCTGGTACACGTTTCCGAAATGGATTGGACCAACAAAAACATCCACCCGTCCAAAGTTGTTAACGTTGGCGATGTAGTGGAAGTTATGGTTCTGGATATCGACGAAGAACGTCGTCGTATCTCCTTGGGTCTGAAACAGTGCAAAGCTAACCCGTGGCAGCAGTTCGCGGAAACCCACAACAAGGGCGACCGTGTTGAAGGTAAAATCAAGTCTATCACTGACTTCGGTATCTTCATCGGCCTGGACGGCGGCATCGACGGCCTGGTTCACCTGTCTGACATCTCCTGGAACGTTGCAGGCGAAGAAGCAGTTCGTGAATACAAAAAAGGCGACGAAATCGCTGCAGTTGTTCTGCAAGTTGACGCAGAACGTGAACGTATCTCCCTGGGCGTTAAACAGCTCGCAGAAGATCCGTTCAACAACTGGGTTGCTCTGAACAAGAAAGGCGCTATCGTAACTGGTAAAGTAACTGCAGTTGACGCTAAAGGCGCAACCGTAGAACTGGCTGACGGCGTTGAAGGTTACCTGCGTGCTTCTGAAGCATCCCGTGACCGCGTTGAAGACGCTACCCTGGTTCTGAGCGTTGGCGACGAAGTTGAAGCTAAATTCACCGGCGTTGATCGTAAAAACCGCGCAATCAGCCTGTCTGTTCGTGCGAAAGACGAAGCTGACGAGAAAGATGCAATCGCAACTGTTAACAAACAGGAAGATGCAAACTTCTCCAACAACGCAATGGCTGAAGCTTTCAAAGCAGCTAAAGGCGAGTAATTCTCTGACTCTTCGGGATTTTTATTCCGAAGTTTGTTGAGTTTACTTGACAGATTGCAGGTTTCGTCCTGTAATCAAGCACTAAGGGCGGCTACGGCCGCCCTTAATCAATGCAGCAACAGCAGCCGCTTAATTTGCCTTTAAGGAACCGGAGGAATCATGACCAAGTCAGAATTGATAGAAAGACTTGCCAACCAGCAATCGCACATTCCCGCTAAGACGGTTGAAGATGCAGTAAAAGAGATGCTGGAGCATATGGCCTCGACTCTTGCGCAGGGCGAGCGTATTGAAATCCGCGGTTTCGGCAGTTTCTCTTTGCACTACCGCGCACCACGTACCGGACGTAATCCGAAGACTGGCGATAAAGTAGAACTGGAAGGAAAATACGTTCCTCACTTTAAACCAGGAAAAGAACTGCGCGATCGCGCCAATATTTACGGTTAAGTTTTCACTCAAACTTGAACGCGAGAAAAGCACCTGTCGGGTGCTTTTTTCATTTCTGTAATCTGGAACTGGAAGCTGCCTCGCAGAGTTTTGTGTAGTTTTCACCTTTCCGTTAAATTCTTCTGAACCCGTCTCGGGGAACGCAAAACTCCCGCCAGACAACCGTTCAACAAAGTTGCACACTTTCCAAAAACAGGGAGGGGTGCATGAAAATAACGACAGTCGGTGTATGCATTATTTGCGGAATTTTTCCGCTGCTGATTTTGCCGCAATTGCCTGGAACATTACCCCTTGCGTGTCTGACTGTCTTTGCCGGCGTACTGGCATTTATTCCTGTAAAAGCCGTTCGTTATTTCACGCTAACATTGCTGTTTTTCCTTTGGGGCGTATTGGCGGCAAAGCAAATTTTGTGGGCAGGAGAAACCTTAACTGGCGCGACGCAGGATGCAATTGTCGAGATTACTGCAACTGACGGCATGACCACTCATTACGCTCAAATTACCCATCTACAAGGTCGACGTCTTTTCCCTGCGCCAGGCATCGTGCTGTATGGCGAGTATCTGCCACAAGCGGTTTGTGCCGGACAACAATGGTCAATGAAACTCAGAGTTCGTGCGGTTCACGGTCAGCTTAATGATGGCGGCTTTGACAGCCAGCGTTATGCTATTGCCCAGCACCAGCCTCTAACCGGGCGTTTTCTTCAGGCAAGAATCATTGAACCGGGGTGTAGTCTGCGGGCGCAATATCTGGCCTCTTTGCAAACGACCCTGCAACCTTATCTGTGGAAAGCGGTGATTCTTGGCTTAGGTATGGGTGAACGGTTATCTGTGCCCAAAGAAATCAAAGATATTATGCGCAATACTGGTACAGCGCATTTAATGGCGATATCGGGATTGCACATCGCTTTTGCGGCGTTGCTGGCAGCCGGGCTCATTCGCGTTGGGCAAATTTTCCTCCCTGGTCATTGGATCCACTGGCAGATGCCATTAATTGGCGGAATTTGCTGTGCCGCTTTTTATGCCTGGTTGACTGGTATGCAACCTCCGGCACTGCGTACTATCGTGGCGCTTGCAACGTGGGGAATGCTTAAGTTAAGTGGGCGACAATGGCGTGGCTGGGATGTCTGGTTATGCTGCCTTGCGGCAATATTACTAATGGATCCTGTTGCCATCCTTTCGCAAAGTTTGTGGCTCTCTGCTGCAGCGGTGGCGGCGCTGATTTTTTGGTATCAGTGGTTTCCCTGTCCGGTCTGGTCGCTGCCGCCAGTATTGCGCGCTATTGTTTCCTTCATCCATCTGCAACTGGGAATAACGCTTCTGCTCATGCCAGTGCAAATAGTCATATTTCATGGCATTAGCCTGACCTCGTTTATTGCAAATCTATTTGCAATTCCCTTGGTGACATTTATCACGGTTCCGTTGATCCTCGCCGCTATGGTTGTGCATTTAAGCGGGCCGTTAATCCTGGAGCAAGGGTTATGGTTTCTTGCCGACCGGTCTTTGGCTTTACTTTTCTGGGGGTTAAAGAGTTTGCCGGAAGGGTGGATCAACATTGCTGAACGTTGGCAATGGCTATCATTTTCCCCATGGTTCTTACTGGTGGTATGGCGATTAAACGCCTGGCGAACGTTGCCAGCAATGTGTGTGGCTGGGGGCTTGCTGATGTGCTGGCCGCTGTGGCAAAAACCTCGACCTGACGAGTGGCAAGTGTATATGCTTGATGTCGGGCAAGGGCTGGCAATGGTAATTGCGCGAAACGGCAAAGCGATTCTCTATGATACGGGGCTCGCCTGGCCAGAAGGTGACAGCGGGCAACAACTGATTGTCCCTTGGCTACGCTGGCATAACCTTGAACCGGAAGGCGTCATTCTGAGTCATGAGCATCTGGATCATCGGGGAGGGCTGGACTCGATATTACATGTCTGGCCGACGTTATGGGTCAGAAGTCCTTTAAACTGGGAACATCATCAGCCCTGTATGCGTGGTGAAGCGTGGCAGTGGCAAGGATTACGTTTTAGCGCACACTGGCCTTTACAAGGTAGCAACGATAAAGGAAATAACCATTCCTGTGTGGTTAAGATTGATGACGGAACGTATAGCATTCTTTTAACCGGTGATATTGAAGCATTCGCTGAACAAAAAATGCTAAGTCGTTACTGGCAACACGTGCAGGCAACATTACTTCAGGTGCCCCATCATGGCAGTAATACCTCATCATCATTGCCATTAATTCAGCGTGTGAATGGAAAAGTGGCACTGGCATCGGCATCGCGCTATAACGCATGGCGACTACCCTCCAGTAAAGTTAAAAGACGCTATCAACTTCAGGGATATCAATGGGTTGACACCCCGCATCAGGGGCAAATAACCGTCGATTTTTCAGCGCAAGGCTGGCAGGTACGCAGCCTAAGAGAGCAAATTTTACCTCGTTGGTATCATCAGTGGTTTGGCGTGCCAGTGGATAACGGGTAGAATATGCGGCTATTTCAACAAATGCTGGTTTTTTGAATGCATAACGACAAAGATCTCTCTACGTGGCAGACATTCCGCCGACTGTGGCCAACCATTGCGCCTTTTAAAGCGGGTCTGATCGTGGCGGGCATAGCGTTAATTCTCAACGCAGCCAGCGATACCTTCATGTTATCGCTCCTTAAGCCACTTCTCGATGATGGCTTTGGTAAAACCGATCGCTCCGTGCTGATGTGGATGCCGCTGGTGGTTATTGGGCTGATGATTTTACGTGGTATCACCAGTTATATTTCCAGTTACTGCATCTCCTGGGTATCAGGAAAAGTGGTAATGACTATGCGTCGCCGCCTGTTTGGTCACATGATGGGAATGCCGGTGTCATTTTTTGACAAACAGTCAACTGGGACACTGCTTTCACGTATTACTTACGATTCTGAACAGGTTGCTTCGTCGTCTTCCGGCGCGCTGATTACGGTGGTGCGTGAAGGTGCTTCCATTATCGGTCTGTTCGCCATGATGTTCTATTACAGCTGGCAGTTGTCGATCATTTTAATTGTGCTGGCGCCGATCGTCTCGATTGCGATTCGTATCGTATCGAAGCGTTTTCGCAGCATCAGTAAAAACATGCAGAACACCATGGGGCAGGTGACCACCAGTGCAGAACAGATGCTGAAAGGCCACAAAGAGGTGCTGATTTTTGGCGGCCAGGAAGTGGAAACGAAGCGTTTTGATAAGGTCAGCAACAAGATGCGTTTGCAGGGAATGAAGATGGTATCAGCCTCTTCTATCTCTGACCCAATCATTCAGCTGATTGCCTCTTTGGCGCTGGCGTTTGTTCTGTATGCAGCGAGCTTCCCAAGTGTAATGGATAGCCTGACAGCAGGTACGATTACCGTTGTCTTCTCTTCGATGATTGCACTGATGCGTCCGCTGAAATCGCTGACCAACGTTAACGCCCAATTCCAGCGTGGTATGGCGGCCTGTCAGACGCTGTTTACCATTCTGGATAGTGAACAGGAGAAAGACGAAGGTAAACGCGAGATTGAACGAGCAATCGGCGACGTCGAATTTCGCAATGTCACTTTTACCTATCCGGGGCGTGAAGTTCCCGCTCTGCGTAACATCAACCTAAAAATTCCGGCAGGGAAAACGGTCGCTCTGGTCGGACGTTCTGGTTCAGGTAAATCAACAATCGCCAGCTTGATCACGCGTTTCTACGATATTGATGAAGGCGAAATCCTGATGGATGGTCACGATCTGCGCGAGTATACCCTGGCGTCATTGCGTAACCAGGTTGCACTGGTATCGCAGAATGTCCATTTGTTTAACGATACGGTTGCCAACAACATTGCTTACGCACGTACAGACCAGTACAGCCGTGAGCAAATTGAAGAAGCGGCGCGTATGGCTTATGCCATGGACTTTATCAATAAGATGGATAACGGTCTTGATACGGTGATTGGTGAAAACGGCGTGTTGCTCTCTGGCGGTCAGCGCCAGCGTATCGCTATCGCTCGAGCTTTGTTGCGTGACAGCCCGATTCTGATCCTTGATGAAGCCACCTCGGCGCTGGATACAGAATCCGAACGTGCGATTCAGGCGGCGCTTGACGAGCTACAGAAAAACCGTACCTCACTGGTGATTGCTCACCGTTTGTCTACCATTGAAAAGGCAGACGAAATTGTGGTCGTTGAGGATGGTGTCATTGTGGAACGCGGCACGCATAACGATTTGCTTGAGCACCGTGGTGTCTACGCGCAACTTCACAAAATGCAATTTGGTCAATGATCGAAAAAATCTGGTCTGGTGAATCTCCTTTGTGGCGGCTGTTGCTGCCACTCTCCTGGTTGTATGGCCTGGTGAGTGGCGCTATCCGTCTTTGCTATAAACTAAAACTGAAGCGCGCATGGCGTGCCCCGGTGCCAGTTGTGGTGGTCGGTAATCTCACCGCAGGTGGCAACGGGAAAACCCCGGTCGTTGTCTGGCTGGTAGAACAACTGCAAAAACGTGGTATTCGTGTTGGTGTTGTATCCCGGGGCTATGGCGGTAAGGCCGAGTCGTATCCGATGTTATTGTCGGCAGAGACCACCACAGCACAGGCGGGTGATGAACCGGTGCTGATTTATCAGCGTACTGGCGCGCCTGTTGCAGTTTCTCCCGTCCGTTCTGATGCGGTAAAAGCCATTCTGGCGCAACATCCTGATGTGCAGCTCATCGTAACCGACGACGGTTTACAGCATTATCGTCTGGCGCGTGATGTGGAAATCGTCGTTATTGATGGTGTGCGTCGCTTTGGCAATGGCTGGTGGTTGCCGGCGGGGCCAATGCGTGAGCGAGCGGGGCGCTTAAAGTCGGTTGATGCGGTAATCGTCAACGGCGGTGTCCCCCGCAGCGGTGAAATCCCCATGCATCTGCTGCCGGGTCAGGCGGTGAATTTGCGTACCGGTGCTCGTTGTGATGTTGCACAACTTGAACATGTGGTGGCAATGGCGGGGATTGGTCATCCGCCGCGCTTTTTTGCCACGCTGAAGATGTGTGGTGTGCAACCGGAAAAATGTGTGCCGTTGTCCGATCATCAGTCTTTGAATCATGCAGATGTCAGCGCATTGTTAAGTGCCGGGCAAACACTGGTTATGACTGAAAAAGATGCGGTGAAATGCCGGGGCTTTGCAGAAGAAAATTGGTGGTATTTGCCCGTTGACGCACAGTTTTCGGGCGCTGAGCCAGAGAAACTGCTCGCGCAACTTTCCTCGCTGGCTTCTGGCAACTAATTCGCAGCAGCAGCGTTCAATTGATGGAGCCATGAATGACGCTGCCGTATATCTCTCTTGCTGATGCACGTAATCTTCATCTCGCTGCGCAAGGTCTGTTAAAAAAATCTCGTCGTCGCGCGTTGCCGCAAGATGTTCTGGCAGCTATCTCCCGCATGTCCTTGCTGCAAATCGACACTATCAATATCGTTGCTCGCAGCCCTTATTTGGTGCTTTTTAGTCGTCTGGGTAATTATCCTCCGCAGTGGCTGGACGAGTCGCTGGCGCATGGCGAATTAATGGAATACTGGGCGCATGAAGCCTGCTTTATGCCACGTAGTGATTTTCATCTCATTCGCCACCGGATGCTGGCGCCAGAAAAAATGGGCTGGAAATATCAAGACGCCTGGATGCGGGAACATGCAGAAGAAATTGAACAGTTACTTCAGTACATTCAGGATAACGGACCCGTACGTTCAGCCGATTTTGCTCATCCCCGCAAAGGGGCAAGCGGTTGGTGGGAGTGGAAGCCGCATAAACGCCATCTGGAAGGGCTGTTTACTGCTGGAAAGGTGATGGTGATTGAACGGCGTAATTTCCAGCGCGTTTATGATTTAACCCATCGTGTCATGCCGCACTGGGATGATAAGTGTGACCTCGTTTCGCAAACAGAAGCAGAAATCACTATGCTGGATAACAGTGCGCGTAGCCTGGGAATATTCCGCGAACAGTGGCTGGCGGATTACTATCGCCTTAAACGCCCGGCGCTGGCTGCCTGGCGTGATGTGCGTGCTGAACAGCGGAAAATTATCCCCGTAAATGTGGAGAGGTTAGGACAACTCTGGCTGCATATTGATTTGTTGCCTCTTCTCGAAACAGCTCTCGCGGGGAAACTCACCGCGACGCATAGCACTGTACTGTCACCCTTTGACCCTGTCGTCTGGGATCGCAAACGCGCAGAGCAGCTTTTTGATTTTAGCTACCGGCTGGAATGCTACACGCCGGCACCGAAACGCCAGTATGGCTATTTCGTTCTGCCGTTACTGCATCGTGGACAATTAGTCGGGCGAATGGATGCTAAAATGCATCGCCAGACGGGCGTCCTTGAAGTTATCGCCCTTTGGTTACAGGATGGCATCAAACTGACTGCTTCTCTTCAAAAAGGATTACGCCAGGCGATTACCGATTTTGCTGGCTGGCAGCAGGCAACGCGAGTGACATTAGGGCGCTGCCCACACGGTCTCTTTAGTGATTGCCGCACAGGCTGGGAAATAGCCCCCTGGGCATAAATGATTATGATAAGATTTATGCATTCATAACCCGATCCATCTGGAGGAACTATGGATCATCGTCTGCTTGAAATCGTTGCCTGCCCGGTTTGCAACGGCAAACTTTGGTATAACCAGGAAAAACAAGAACTGATTTGCAAACTGGATAACCTGGCTTTCCCGCTGCGCGATGGCATCCCTGTGCTGTTGGAAACGGAAGCCCGCGTGCTGACTGCTGATGAGAGTAAATCATGAGTTTTGTGGTGATTATTCCTGCACGCTACGCTTCTACGCGTCTGCCTGGTAAACCGTTGGTCGATATTAACGGTAAGCCGATGATCGTTCATGTTCTTGAACGCGCCCGCGAATCAGGAGCCGATCGCATCATTGTCGCAACCGATCATCAAGATGTTGCCCGCGCTGTTGAAGCGGCAGGAGGGGAAGTGTGCATGACGCGCGCCGATCATCAGTCAGGCACCGAACGCCTGGCGGAAGTTGTCGAAAAATGCGCGTTCAGTGACGACACGGTGATTGTTAATGTGCAGGGCGATGAGCCAATGATCCCTGCGACAATCATTCGTCAGGTTGCTGATAATCTCGCCCAGCGTGAAGTAGGCATGGCTACTCTGGCTGTACCCATCCACAGTGCGGAAGAAGCCTTTAATCCGAATGCGGTTAAAGTGGTGCTTGACGCTGAAGGTTATGCGCTTTACTTCTCACGAGCTACCATTCCGTGGGATCGTGACCGTTTTGCAAAAGGTCTGGAAACCGTTGGTGATAACTTCCTGCGTCATCTTGGTATTTATGGCTACCGTGCAGGCTTTATCCGTCGTTACGTCACCTGGCAGCCAAGTCCGTTAGAACACATCGAAATGTTAGAGCAGCTTCGCGTACTGTGGTACGGCGAAAAAATCCACGTTGCTGTTGCCCAGGAAGTTCCTGGTACAGGAGTGGATACCCCTGAAGATCTCGAGCGCGTTCGCGCTGAAATGCTCTAAGCTGATTTCACGACACTCCACCTGATTTTGGGGGGAGTGTCGTACCGTTACGATTTTCCTCATTTTTCTTTTCAACAATTGATCTCATTCAGGTGACATCTTTTACATTGGCGCTCATTATGAAGGCAGTAGCTTTTATGAGGGTAATCTGAATGGAACAGCTGCGTGCCGAATTAAGCCATTTACTGGGCGAAAAACTCAGTCGTATTGAGTGCGTCAATGAAAAAGCGGATACGGCGTTGTGGGCTTTGTATGACAGCCAGGGAAACCCAATGCCGTTAATGGCGAGAAGCTTTAGTACGCCAGGCCAAGCCCGCCAGTTGGCATGGAAGACCACCATGCTGGCGCGCAGCGGGACTGTTCGTATGCCAACCATCTATGGCGTGATGACACATGAAGAACATCCTGGCCCCGATGTCCTGTTACTGGAGCGGATGCGTGGTGTTTCTGTAGAAGCTCCCGCGCGTACACCGGAACGCTGGGAGCATCTGAAAGAGCAAATTGTTGAAGCTCTGCTGGCCTGGCATCGACAGGACAGTCGAGGTTGCGTCGGCGCAGTCGACAACACTCAGGAAAATTTCTGGCCCTCCTGGTATCGGCAACATGTTGAAGTGCTATGGACCACGCTCAATCAGTTCCATAACACCGGACTAACGATGCAGGATAAGCGTATCCTGTTCCGCACTCGCGAATGCCTTCCGGCCTTATTTGAAGGCTTTAACGACAATTGTGTGCTGATTCATGGCAATTTCTGTTTGCGCAGCATGTTGAAAGATTCTCGTAGCGATCAATTACTGGCGATGGTAGGGCCGGGCCTCATGCTTTGGGCGCCACGTGAGTATGAGCTGTTCCGGTTGATGGATAACACTCTGGCAGAAGATTTACTCTGGAGTTACCTGCAACGCGCGCCAGTGGCGGAGTCTTTCATCTGGCGGCGTTGGCTGTATGTGTTATGGGATGAAGTTGCGCAACTGGTCAATACTGGACGGTTTAGTCGGCGCAACTTCGATCTGGCATCAAAATCACTCCTTCCCTGGCTCGCCTGACGAACCTTTCAGCCACTGCCAGATGCGACCAAGCGTTTCATAGCCTACACGGTCGCTATGCATCAACCAGACCGGAGAGGGAATTGCCCGTTCCCACGGATTAAGCGGCGAGTCGATTGCCAGCTGATTCGCCGGGGCTGGCAGCGGATTCAGGCCTTCCTGCTGGAAAAAGATCATCGCGCGCGGCAAATGAGACGCAGATGTCACCAGCAGGAAAGGGGCGTCACCAATGGCCTGTTTCACTGCGGCTGCTTCTTCTTCGGTATCTTTTGGCAAATCCAGCGTAATAATTTGTTCACGCGGCACGCCCAGCGATTGCGCCACTCTGGCACCTACTTCCGCTGTACTCACCGTATTGGTTTTTGCTACGCCTCCCGTGAAGATCATTTTTGATCCCGGATTCTCGCGCCATAAACGAATACCTTCATTCAGGCGCGGCAAACTATTATTGATTAAATTTGAACTTGGTGCCCACTGCGGGTTCCAGGTATAACCACCTCCGAGCACCACGATATAGTCCACTTTTTGTGCATTATTCCATGTCGGATAAGTGCTTTCGATGGGACGCAGCAGGCGGTCGGCTACCGGTTGCAAACTTAATAACAAAAGCGCCAACCATCCTGCGCTAATAAATATCTTTCCAGTTTTTTGAAAACGGCTAAACCACAGTAGCACCAGACCCACACCGATAATCAACAACATTAGCGGAAGCGGCAGCAGCATACCGCCAATCACTTTTTTCAGTGTAAAAAGCATCCTTTCTGGTTCCTTTTTTAACCATATAGCGAGGGATCGACAGTGATATTACACCAGACGGGTTCATTCTCGCCGTGGCTGTGACAAAATAGCGCCTTTATCAGAAAACGTCTTAGCCAACCGGTGGAGAAAGCAATGCAGGATCGTAATTTTGATGACATTGCGGAAAAGTTTTCCCGTAACATTTACGGCACCACCAAAGGACAGCTTCGACAGGCTATTCTGTGGCAGGATCTCGATCGTGTGCTGGTGGATATGGAACCGCAAAAACTGCGTGTGCTGGATGCCGGTGGTGGAGAAGGACAGACCGCGATCAAAATGGCCGAACGAGGGCATCAGGTCATTTTATGCGATCTCTCCGCCCAGATGATCGACCGCGCAAAGCAGGCGGCAGACGCTAAAGGTGTGAGCGACAACATGCAATTTATACATTGCGCCGCTCAGGACGTTGCTTCGCATTTGGAAACGCCCGTTGATCTGATATTGTTCCATGCGGTGCTGGAATGGGTGGCTGATCCCCGCAGCGTATTGCAAACGTTGTGGTCAGTGTTGCGCCCAGGCGGCGTGTTGTCATTAATGTTCTACAATGCGCATGGCTTGCTGATGCATAACATGGTCGCAGGGAATTTTGATTACGTGCAGGCGGGAATGCCGAAAAAGAAAAAACGGACGCTTTCGCCAGACTATCCACGCGACCCGGCGCAGGTATATCAGTGGCTGGAAGAAGCTGGATGGCAAATTATGGGTAAAACCGGCGTTCGCGTGTTTCATGATTATCTGCGTGAAAAGCACCAGCAGCGCGACTGCTACGAAGCATTACTTGAATTAGAAACGCGTTATTGCCGTCAGGAACCGTATATCAGCCTGGGGCGTTATATTCATGTCACCGCGCGCAAACCGCAGAGCAAGGATAAAGTATGAGTGAATTTTCCCAGACAGTCCCCGAACTGGTTGCCTGGGCCAGAAAAAATGACTTCTCCATCTCGCTGCCGGTAGACCGACTCTCTTTTCTGCTGGCGGTTGCCACGCTGAATGGCGAGCGTCTGGATGGTGAGATGAGTGAAGGCGAGCTGGTGGATGCATTCCGCCATGTGAGTGATGCGTTTGAGCAAACCAGCGAAACCATCGGCGTGCGCGCCAACAACGCGATCAACGACATGGTGCGTCAACGTCTGCTGAACCGCTTTACCAGTGAGCAGGCGGAAGGGAATGCTATATATCGTCTGACGCCGCTCGGCATCGGCATTACTGACTACTACATCCGTCAGCGTGAGTTTTCTACGCTACGTCTTTCTATGCAGTTGTCGATCGTTGCAGGCGAACTGAAGCGTGCGGCGGACGCGGCAGAAGAGGGCGGCGATGAGTTTCACTGGCACCGCAATGTCTATGCTCCGCTGAAATATTCGGTAGCAGAAATTTTCGACAGCATCGATCTAACGCAACGTCTGATGGATGAGCAGCAGCAGCAGGTGAAAGATGACATCGCTCAGTTGCTGAATAAAGACTGGCGCGCGGCGATCTCCAGCTGCGAATTGTTGCTTTCAGAAACCTCCGGTACGCTGCGTGAATTGCAGGATACGCTGGAAGCGGCAGGTGACAAATTGCAGGCTAACCTGTTGCGCATCCAGGATGCGACCATGACGCATGACGATCTGCATTTTGTCGATAGTCTGGTGTTCGATCTGCAAAGTAAGCTCGATCGTATTATCAGCTGGGGACAGCAATCTATCGACTTGTGGATTGGCTACGATCGCCACGTACACAAATTTATCCGTACTGCTATCGATATGGATAAAAACCGCGTCTTTGCTCAGCGGTTACGTCAGTCGGTACAAACCTATTTTGATGAACCGTGGGCGCTGACTTACGCTAATGCCGATCGTCTGTTGGATATGCGTGACGAAGAGATGGCGCTGCGCGACGAAGAAGTGACCGGGGAGCTTCCGCCAGATTTAGAGTACGAAGAGTTCAACGAGATCCGCGAACAACTGGCGGCGATCATCGAAGAACAGCTCGCCGTGTACAAAACCAGACAAGTACCGCTGGATCTTGGTCTGGTGGTACGCGAATATCTGGCGCAGTATCCACGTGCGCGTCACTTTGACGTTGCGCGTATTGTTATTGATCAGGCGGTACGCCTCGGCGTAGCGCAAGCAGATTTCACCGGACTGCCAGCGAAATGGCAGCCGATTAATGATTACGGAGCCAAGGTACAGGCGCATGTCATCGACAAATATTGAACAAGTGATGCCGGTTAAGCTGGCGCAGGCACTGGCGAATCCGTTATTTCCGGCGCTGGATAGCGCCTTACGTTCAGGCCGTCATATTGGCCTCGACGAACTGGATAATCATGCATTCCTGATGGATTTTCAGGAATATCTGGAAGAGTTTTACGCACGTTATAACGTGGAGCTTATTCGCGCGCCGGAAGGTTTTTTCTATTTGCGCCCACGTTCTACCACTATTATCCCGCGCTCCGTATTGTCGGAACTGGACATGATGGTCGGGAAAATCCTCTGTTATCTCTATCTCAGCCCGGAACGGCTGGCGAACGAGGGGATTTTTACTCAGCAGGAACTGTATGATGAACTGCTCACCCTGGCTGATGAAGCGAAACTGCTGAAACTGGTAAACAATCGTTCTACCGGTTCGGACGTGGATCGCCAGAAGTTGCAGGAAAAAGTACGCTCTTCGCTCAACCGTCTGCGCCGCTTAGGCATGGTGTGGTTTATGGGGCACGACAGCAGCAAGTTCCGCATTACTGAATCGGTGTTCCGTTTCGGTGCGGATGTCCGTGCGGGCGACGATCCGCGCGAAGCCCAGCGTCGCCTGATTCGCGATGGTGAAGCTATGTCGCTGGAAAACCACCTGCAACTCAACGACGAAACTGAAGAGAATCAGCCAGATAGCGGAGAGGAAGAATAATGATTGAACGCGGTAAATTTCGCTCACTGACGCTGATTAACTGGAATGGCTTTTTTGCCCGTACCTTTGACCTTGATGAGTTGGTCACGACGCTTTCCGGCGGTAATGGTGCGGGTAAATCAACCACCATGGCGGCGTTCGTTACGGCGCTTATCCCCGACCTGACCTTGTTGCACTTTCGTAACACCACGGAAGCCGGAGCCACCAGCGGTTCGCGCGATAAAGGCCTGCACGGTAAGTTAAAAGCGGGTGTCTGTTATTCAATGCTCGACACCATCAACTCGCGCCACCAGCGCGTGGTGGTTGGTGTGCGTCTACAACAGGTTGCCGGGCGCGATCGTAAAGTTGATATCAAACCGTTTGCCATTCAGGGGCTGCCGATGTCGGTGCAGCCGACGCAACTGGTGACCGAAACCCTGAACGAACGTCAGGCGCGCGTGCTGCCGCTTAACGAGCTGAAAGACAAACTCGAAGCGATGGAAGGCGTGCAGTTTAAGCAGTTCAACTCCATCACCGATTACCATTCGCTGATGTTCGATCTGGGCATCATCGCGCGTCGTCTGCGTTCTGCTTCTGATCGTAGTAAATTCTATCGTCTGATCGAAGCCTCGCTGTACGGCGGTATTTCCAGCGCCATTACCCGTTCTCTGCGCGACTACCTGCTGCCAGAAAACAGCGGTGTGCGTAAAGCGTTCCAGGACATGGAAGCGGCGCTGCGTGAAAACCGCATGACGCTGGAAGCGATTCGTGTCACCCAGTCTGACCGTGACTTGTTCAAGCATCTGATTAGCGAAGCCACCAACTACGTGGCGGCGGACTACATGCGTCACGCCAACGAGCGCCGTGTCCATCTCGACAAAGCTCTGGAGTTTCGTCGTGAGCTACACACTTCGCGTCAGCAACTGGCGGCGGAGCAGTACAAACACGTCGATATGGCGCGTGAGCTGGCAGAGCACAACGGTGCCGAAGGCGATCTGGAAGCGGATTATCAGGCGGCCAGCGATCACCTGAACCTGGTGCAGACTGCACTGCGTCAGCAGGAAAAGATCGAACGTTACGAAGCGGATCTCGATGAGCTGCAGATCCGTCTGGAAGAGCAAAACGAAGTGGTGGCAGAAGCCATCGAGCGCCAGGAAGAGAACGAAGCGCGTGCGGAAGCCGCCGAACTGGAAGTGGATGAGCTGAAAAGCCAGCTTGCTGACTACCAGCAGGCGCTGGACGTCCAGCAAACGCGCGCGATCCAGTACAACCAGGCGATTGCTGCGCTTAATCGTGCCAAAGAATTGTGTCATCTGCCGGACTTAACCGCCGACAGCGCCGCCGAATGGCTGGAAACCTTCCAGGCGAAAGAGCTGGAAGCGACCGAAAAAATGCTCTCTCTTGAGCAGAAAATGAGCATGGCGCAAACCGCGCACAGCCAGTTTGAGCAGGCTTATCAATTGGTAGTAGCAATCAACGGTCCGCTGGCGCGTAACGAAGCGTGGGAGGTCGCCCGCGAACTGCTGCGCGAAGGGGTCGATCAGCGCCACCTGGCAGAACAGGTTCAGCCGCTGCGGATGCGCTTAAGCGAACTGGAACAGCGTCTGCGCGAGCAGCAAGAAGCCGAACGCCTGCTGGCAGAATTCTGCAAACGTCAGGGCAAGAATTTCGATATCGACGAACTGGAAGCCCTGCATCAGGAGCTGGAAGCGCGCATTGCCTCTCTTTCTGACAGCGTGTCTAACGCCCGTGAAGAGCGCATGGCGCTGCGTCAGGAACAGGAACAACTACAATCACGCATTCAGAGTCTGATGCAGCGTGCGCCGGTTTGGCTGGCGGCGCAAAACAGCCTCAATCAGTTGAGTGAGCAGTGCGGTGAAGAGTTCACTTCCAGCCAGGACGTCACTGAATACATGCAACAGTTGCTGGAGCGTGAGCGCGAAGCGATTGTTGAACGTGACGAAGTGGGGGCACGCAAAAACGCCGTTGACGAAGAGATTGAGCGTTTAAGCCAGCCGGGCGGCTCTGAAGATCAGCGCCTGAATGCGCTGGCAGAACGTTTTGGCGGCGTGCTGCTGTCAGAAATTTATGACGACGTTAGCCTTGAAGACGCGCCGTACTTCTCTGCGCTATATGGCCCGTCTCGTCACGCGATCGTCGTGCCGGATCTGTCGCAGATTGCCGAACAACTGGAAGGTTTAACCGATTGCCCGGAAGATCTCTATCTGATCGAAGGTGATCCGCAGTCGTTCGATGACAGCGTGTTCAGCGTTGATGAGCTGGAAAAAGCGGTAGTGGTGAAAGTTGCCGACCGTCAGTGGCGTTACTCTCGCTTCCCGGAAGTTCCTCTGTTTGGTCGTGCGGCGCGCGAAAGCCGCATTGAAAGCCTTCATGCTGAGCGTGAAGTGCTCTCTGAACGTTTTGCTACGCTCTCCTTTGATGTACAGAAAACCCAGCGTTTGCATCAGGCATTTAGCCGCTTTATCGGCAGCCATCTGGCGGTGGCGTTTGAGTCCGATCCGGAAGCCGAAATCCGCCAACTCAACAGCCGTCGCGTCGAGCTGGAGCGTGCGCTGAGTAATCATGAAAATGATAACCAGCAGCAGCGTATTCAGTTTGAGCAGGCGAAAGAGGGCGTTACCGCGCTGAACCGCATTCTGCCGCGTCTCAACCTGCTGGCTGATGACAGCCTGGCAGATCGCGTCGATGAAATCCGCGAACGTCTGGATGAAGCCCAGGAAGCCGCGCGTTTTGTTCAGCAGTTCGGTAATCAACTGGCGAAACTGGAGCCGATGGTTTCAGTATTGCAGAGCGACCCTGAACAATTCGAACAGTTAAAAGAAGATTACGCGTACTCCCAGCAGATGCAGCGCGATGCCCGTCAGCAGGCATTTGCCCTGACTGAAGTTGTGCAGCGTCGTGCGCACTTTAGCTACTCCGACTCGGCAGAAATGCTCAGCGGTAACAGCGATCTCAACGAAAAACTGCGTGAACGTCTGGAGCAGGCAGAGGCGGAACGTACCCGCGCTCGTGAAGCGTTGCGTGGTCATGCAGCGCAGTTGAGCCAGTACAACCAGGTACTGGCCTCGCTGAAAAGTTCTTACGACACCAAAAAAGAGCTGCTTAACGATCTGCAACGCGAATTGCAGGATATCGGTGTGCGTGCCGATAGCGGGGCAGAAGAACGGGCGCGCATTCGCCGTGACGAACTACATGCGCAACTGAGCAATAACCGTTCTCGTCGCAACCAACTGGAAAAAGCACTTACCTTCTGCGAAGCGGAGATGGACAACCTGACCCGCAAACTGCGCAAGCTGGAACGTGATTACTTTGAGATGCGCGAGCAGGTGGTGACCGCCAAAGCGGGCTGGTGTGCAGTCATGCGCATGGTGAAAGATAACGGTGTTGAGCGTCGCTTGCACCGTCGCGAGCTGGCTTATCTCTCCGCTGATGATTTGCGTTCCATGTCGGATAAGGCGTTAGGTGCGCTGCGTCTGGCGGTAGCGGATAACGAACATCTACGCGACGTGCTGCGTATGTCGGAAGATCCAAAACGTCCGGAACGTAAAATTCAGTTTTTCGTGGCGGTTTACCAGCATCTGCGTGAACGTATTCGTCAGGATATTATTCGTACCGATGATCCGGTTGAAGCTATCGAGCAGATGGAAATCGAACTTAGCCGTCTGACCGAAGAGTTAACTTCCCGCGAACAGAAACTGGCGATCAGTTCCCGCAGCGTGGCAAACATCATTCGTAAAACCATTCAGCGCGAGCAGAACCGCATCCGTATGCTCAACCAGGGATTGCAGAACGTTTCGTTCGGTCAGGTGAACAGCGTGCGTCTGAACGTGAACGTGCGTGAAACTCACGCCATGCTGCTGGATGTCCTTTCTGAACAGCATGAACAACATCAGGATCTATTTAACAGCAACCGTCTGACCTTCTCGGAAGCCCTGGCGAAACTGTATCAGCGTCTTAACCCGCAGATTGATATGGGCCAGCGCACACCGCAGACCATTGGTGAAGAACTGCTGGATTACCGCAACTACCTGGAGATGGAAGTTGAGGTTAACCGTGGTTCCGATGGCTGGTTGCGTGCGGAATCGGGCGCACTATCTACCGGTGAAGCAATTGGTACAGGTATGTCGATTCTGGTGATGGTGGTACAGAGCTGGGAAGATGAATCACGCCGACTGCGCGGTAAAGACATTTCTCCTTGCCGCCTGCTGTTCCTCGATGAAGCAGCGCGACTGGATGCTCGTTCTATCGCCACGCTGTTTGAATTGTGTGAGCGTTTGCAAATGCAGCTCATCATCGCGGCGCCAGAAAATATTAGCCCGGAGAAAGGCACCACCTACAAACTGGTACGTAAGGTATTCCAGAATACCGAGCACGTTCATGTGGTTGGTTTACGTGGCTTTGCGCCGCAGCTTCCAGAAATGCTTCCAGGGGCTGACGAAGCGTCTTCCCAGGCAAGTTAAGATTAAGGCGGCAGCGATGTCGCCTTTTTCAGAAAACTCCGTTTCTGCACTAAAAAAATGCCGCATTACGGCGCGCTTTTCTTTAAACTTCTTTACATTAGGTTGTGTAAAAACGTATCGGTGTTTATATACTGAAGGTAAGCCTGATAAGTAACAGGCTTGCTCGTCATACTTTCGTGAGTATTGGCGTTGTACAGGCAAGTAGAGAAAAGCAGCCTGGCTATTCAAAGTATGATAAAAACAGGGGGCAAGGGATGTTGCTTAACATGATGTGTGGTCGTCGGCTTTCGGCAATAAGTTTGTGTCTGGCCGTAACATTCGCTCCACTGTTCAGTGTGCAGGCTGATGAGCCTGAAGTAATCCCTGGCGACAGCCCGGTGGCTGTTAGCGAACAGGGAGATGCACTGCCGCAAGCGCAAGCTACGGCAATTATGGCGGGACTTCAGCCGCTACCAGAGGGTGCGGCGGAAAACGCTCGCACACAAATCGAATCTCAATTACCCGCAGGTTATAAGCCGGTTTATCTTAACCAGCTTCAACTGCTGTATGCCGCACGTGACATGCAGCCTATGTGGGAAAACCGTGATGCGGTAAAAGCCTTCCAGCAGCAACTGGCGGAAGTGGCGATTGCCGGTTTTCAGCCGCAGTTTAATAAATGGGTAGAGTTACTGACTGATCCTGGCGTTAACGGTCTGGCACGCGACGTAGTGCTGTCGGATGCAATGCTGGGCTATCTCCATTTCGTTGCCAACATTCCGGTCAAAGGTACGCACTGGTTGTACAGCAGTAAACCTTATGCGCTCTCTACACCACCGCTCTCGGTCATTAACCAATGGCAGGTGGCGCTAAATAATGGTCAGTTGCCAACGTTTGTTGCAGGACTGGCTCCGCAGCATCCGCAATATGCCGCGATGCATGAATCTTTATTGACCTTACTCAGCGATACGAAACCGTGGCCACAACTGACCGGTAAAGCAACGCTGCGTCCTGGCCAGTGGAGTAATGATGTACCAGCACTGCGCGAGATTTTGCAGCGAACGGGAATGCTCGAAGGCGGGCCGAAAATTGCGCTCCCTGGCGATGAAACACCCGCAGATGCAGTCGTGAGTCCGTCCGCCGTTGCCGTCGAAACAGCAGAAACTAAGCCGATGGACAGGCAAACTACGGCTCGCAGTAAACCTGCGCCAGCCGTACGCGCTGCCTACGATAATGAGCTGGTGGAAGCCGTTAAACGTTTTCAGGCATGGCAAGGATTGGGGGCCGATGGCGCTATTGGTCCGGCAACGCGGGACTGGTTAAATGTAACGCCAGCCCAGCGTGCAGGTGTGCTGGCACTCAACATCCAGCGTTTACGCTTGCTGCCTGCGGAGCTTTCTACTGGCATCATGGTCAATATACCCGCCTATTCTTTGGTCTATTACCAGAACGGTAATCAGGTGCTGGACTCGCGGGTGATTGTCGGCCGTCCTGACCGCAAAACACCGATGATGAGCAGTGCTTTAAACAATGTGGTGGTGAATCCGCCGTGGAACGTACCGCCGACGCTGGCACGCAAAGATATTCTGCCGAAAGTGCGTAACGATCCGGGTTATCTGGAAAGTCATGGCTATACGGTGATGCGCGGCTGGAACAGCAAAGAAGCGATTGATCCGTGGCAGGTTGACTGGTCAACGATTACCGCCTCGAATTTACCGTTCCGCTTCCAGCAAGCTCCTGGCCCACGAAATTCGCTAGGACGGTATAAATTTAATATGCCGAGTTCAGACGCTATCTACTTGCATGACACGCCTAATCACAATCTGTTCAAGCGTGATACACGCGCGTTAAGCTCAGGGTGTGTGCGGGTGAATAAGGCATCTGATCTGGCAAATATGCTGTTGCAGGATGCAGGCTGGAATGACAAGCGTATTTCCGACGCCCTGAAGCAGGGAGATACCCGTTACGTCAATATCCGTCAGTCGATCCCGGTTAATCTCTACTACCTGACCGCTTTTGTCGGTGCAGATGGTCGTACTCAATATCGTACAGATATTTACAATTATGATCTGCCTGCGCGATCCAGCTCGCAAATTGTATCGAAAGCGGAACAATTAATCAGATAAATGAAGTAGTTCGGGTAAATCAGTTGTCGTAATAATTGGCAAAATTGGGGGCTATTCTCGCTAGCCCCCATCACTGCTGGGATTGAGTCATCTTGACGTTAGCTTTATGCGCGGTTAAGGTGCCTCTTGTGCGCCAGAAGTGCATATAAACGATAACATTGACCTGTAGACTTGATTATCATGGACAAATTCGACGCTAATCGCCGTAAACTGCTGGCGCTTGGTGGCGTTGCACTTGGTGCCGCCATCTTGCCGACCCCTGCGTTTGCGACACTCTCTACCCCACGTCCGCGTATTTTGACACTCAACAATCTCCATACCGGAGAGTCCATTAAAGCGGAGTTTTTCGATGGCAGAGGCTATATTCAGGAAGAATTGGCAAAACTAAACCATTTTTTCCGCGATTTCCGCGCGAACAAAATAAAGTCCATCGACCCAGGATTATTCGACCAGTTGTATCGCCTGCAAGGGCTGTTAGGCACCCGCAAACCGGTGCAACTCATTTCCGGTTATCGCTCCATTGATACCAACAATGAACTACGCGCGCACAGCCGTGGGGTAGCGAAGAAAAGCTATCACACCAAAGGCCAGGCGATGGATTTCCATATTGAAGGTGTCGCGTTAAGCAATATTCGCAAAGCAGCGTTATCTATGCGTGCAGGTGGTGTAGGATATTACCCACGTAGTAACTTTGTGCATATTGATACCGGGCCAGCACGGCACTGGTAACAATCGCTTAACAAAACAGGGGCAGTATGAATTATCGTATTATTCCGGTCACTGCATTCTCCCAGAACTGCTCATTGATCTGGTGTGAACAAACTCGCCTGGCTGCACTGGTTGATCCTGGCGGCGATGCGGAAAAAATCAAACAGGAAGTTGATGCCAGCGGCCTGACGCTAATGCAGATCCTGCTGACGCATGGTCACCTGGATCATGTTGGCGCGGCGGCGGAACTGGCGCAACATTACGGCGTGCCGGTTCTTGGGCCGGAAAAAGAAGATGAGTTCTGGCTGCAAGGCTTGCCTGCGCAAAGCCGTATGTTCGGTCTGGAGGAGTGTCAGCCACTAACGCCGGATCGTTGGCTGAACGAAGGCGACACTATCAGCATAGGGAATGTGACTTTACAGGTGTTACATTGCCCTGGGCATACGCCGGGTCATGTGGTCTTCTTTGATAATCAGTCAAAACTGCTCATTTCTGGCGACGTTATTTTCAAAGGCGGAGTAGGGCGCAGTGACTTCCCTCGTGGTGACCATAATCAACTGATCTCTTCGATTAAAGATAAACTGCTGCCACTGGGCGATGACGTGACATTTATTCCGGGTCACGGGCCATTATCCACTCTTGGTTATGAGCGCCTGCATAATCCCTTCCTGCAAGACGAAATGCCCGTCTGGTAAAGGCGTATAAAAAAGCCCGCTTTCAATGCGGGCCTGGATTTCTGGCAAAGTGCGCTTTGTTTATGCCGGATGCGGCGCGAGCGCCTTATCCGGCCTACAAAATCGTGCAAATTCAAAATATTGCAGGGGACGCGTAGGCCTGATAAGCGTAGCGCATCAGGCAATGCTGCGTTTGTCAGCAACCTCAGCCCGCTTTCAGCGGGCTTCATTGGTTTTAACGCTTACAGCACTGCCACAATCGCTTCGCACAGCGGAGCCATGTTGTCTGGTGTCATCCCGGCTACGTTCACACGACCGGAAGCCACCGCATACACGCCAAACTCTTCACGCAGACGCAGTACCTGTTCTTTAGTCAGACCGCTAAAGGAGAACATGCCATTCTGTTTGATGATGAAACTGAAGTCGCGGTTTGCACCTTTCTCCTGCAACGTATTAACGAACAACTGACGCATACGCTGAATGCGCTGGCGCATATCGGTCAGCTCTTGTTCCCAAATCGCACGTAACGCATCGTTGCTCAGGATGGTGGCAACAACCGAAGCGCCGTGTGCTGGTGGGTTAGAGTAGTTAGCGCGAATCGCCGCTTTCATTTGGCTGAATGCGCGATCAACGGTTTCACTGTCAGCAGCAACCAGAGTACAAGCGCCAACGCGCTCGTTGTACAGGCCAAAGTTTTTAGAGTAGGAACTGGCGACGATCAGTTCTTTATGCAGACCAGCGAAAACGCGCAGACCTTCAGCATCTTCTTCCAGACCGCGAGCAAAACCCTGGTAAGCGAAGTCAAACAGCGGTAACCAGCCTTTCTCAACGGAAAGCTGCGCCAGCGTTTGCCATTGCTCCAGTGTAGGATCGATACCGGTTGGGTTATGGCAACAGCCATGGAACAGCACTACGTCGCCAGCCTGAGCTTCGTTCAGGCTGTTAATCAGTGCATCGAAGTCAAGGGTGTGATTTTCCGCATCATAATAAGCGTATTCACGAACTTCCAGCCCTGCAGAGTTAAAGACGCTCTTATGGTTCGGCCAGCTTGGGTTGCTTACCCACACACGCTTAACGCTGGTATTTTTTGCCAGGAAATCGGCAGCCACGCGTAGTGCGCCAGTGCCACCCGGAGTCTGTGCTGTGCGAGCACGTTTGTCATTGATCAGGGCGCTACCTTTACCAAACAGCAGTTCCTGAGTGCAGCGACCAAATTCAGGGATGCCGTCAATGCCGAGGTAGTTTTTGGTGGTTTCATTTTCGAGCAGATACTGTTCAGCCTTTTTCACGCTGGTCAGCACCGGGGTTTTGCCCGTCTCATCTTTATAGACACCAATCCCAAGGTTAATTTTGCCGGGACGTTCATCGGCACGAAACAGATCGGCCAGACCCAGAATTGGGTCGGCAGGAGCGGCGGTAATGTTCTCAAACATGACGAGGTTCCATTATGGTTACAGAAGGGAAGTCCGCTATCAGGGTAACGGGAGATTTACAAAATTCCAACTATTACTGATGAAAACGCCGACTGTTTTTGCAAGACGTGAGATTGCTCTGGAAGGCATAAAAAAAACAGGACCAAAGTCCTGTTTTTTCGGCATTTAACAAAGAGGTCTGCTATTAGAACTGGTAAACGATACCCACAGCAACGGTGTCGTCTGAACCTACGCCCAGTTTGTTGTCAGAATCGATCTGGTTGATGATGTAGTCAACGTAGGTGGACATGTTTTTGTTGAAGTAGTAGGTTGCGCCCACTTCAAAGTAGTTCACCAGATCAACATCACCGATACCTTCTACGTCTTTCGCTTTAGATTTGGTGTAAGCGATGGACGGACGCAGACCGAAATCGAACTGGTATTGTGCAACTAACAGAACGTCTTGTGTTTTGTTGGCAAAGCCGCCAGTGATCGGCGTAGCGTTACGGGTTTCACCGTAGTTTGCCGCCAGGTAGATGTTGTTTGCATCATACTTCAGGCCAGTAGCCCACTGTTCAGCTTTTTTACCCTGGCCGAGAGGCTGAGCTTCCTGCAAGTTGGTGCGGTCAGCAGCACCATAAGCACCAACGATACCAAAGCCTTCGAATTCGTAGCTGATGGAGCCGCCAACACCGTCGCCGTTAGAACGACGTGCGGTGTCACGTTCGTTTTTACCCAGGTACTGAACAGCGAAATTCAGGCCGTCAACCAGACCAAAGAAGTTGGAGTTACGGTAAGTTGCAACGCCGCCAACACGACCAACGAAGAAGTCATCGCTGTATGCAGTATCACCACCAAATTCTGGCAGCATATCGGTGTAACCCAGTGCATCATAAACCACACCGTAGTTACGGCCGTAATCGAAAGAACCAACGTCAGCGTATTTAAGACCCGCGAATGCCAGACGCGTTTTGTTACCAGTTTGAGCGTCAGCGCCTTCAGAGTTGTTACCCTGGAAGTTATATTCCCACTGACCATAACCGGTCAGATCGGAATTGATTTGAGTTTCCCCTTTAAAACCAAGACGGGCATAGGTCATGTCGCCATTGCCACCGTAACTGTTTTCACCGTTACCCTTGGAGAAATAATGCAGACCGACAGCTTTACCGTACAGATCTACTTTGTTGCCATCTTTGTTATAGATTTCTGCAGCGTTTGCAGTACCTGCTACTAACAGAGCAGGGACGATCACTGCCAGAATGTTGCGCTTCATCATTATTTATTACCCTCATGGTTTTTTTTATGACACCTGCCACTGCCGTCAATAAGTTTCGTCAATAAATATTTACGGAGCTATTGATGAAAGTTTGGTGTCTTTATGTATCTGCAGGCATCTTTCCATTCAAACTAACGTTTCGCTACCGTGAAAGTGCTACAAATATAAAGATATAGTTACAAAAAGAAAAAATATGTAACTAAAGGTAAATTTTAAGGAACTTTGTGAACGCCGTCATATTTCCATTAGACTTTAATGATGTTTGCAGAGAGTTTGATCTATATATATGATTTCCTTATATTAAATTTAGCTAA
>NZ_PTRD01000004.1:0-1677 GCF_002965005.1 Escherichia sp. MOD1-EC7011 | reverse complement strand
GTGACTTTCACTCACAAACCAGCAAGTGGCGTCCCCTAGGGGATTCGAACCCCTGTTACCGCCGTGAAAGGGCGGTGTCCTGGGCCTCTAGACGAAGGGGACGTATCAGTCTGCTTCGCAAGACGCCTTGCTTTTCACTTTCTATCAGACAATCTGTGTGAGCACTTCAAAGTACGCTTCTTTAAGGTAAGGAGGTGATCCAACCGCAGGTTCCCCTACGGTTACCTTGTTACGACTTCACCCCAGTCATGAATCACAAAGTGGTAAGCGCCCTCCCGAAGGTTAAGCTACCTACTTCTTTTGCAACCCACTCCCATGGTGTGACGGGCGGTGTGTACAAGGCCCGGGAACGTATTCACCGTGGCATTCTGATCCACGATTACTAGCGATTCCGACTTCATGGAGTCGAGTTGCAGACTCCAATCCGGACTACGACGCACTTTATGAGGTCCGCTTGCTCTCGCGAGGTCGCTTCTCTTTGTATGCGCCATTGTAGCACGTGTGTAGCCCTGGTCGTAAGGGCCATGATGACTTGACGTCATCCCCACCTTCCTCCAGTTTATCACTGGCAGTCTCCTTTGAGTTCCCGGCCAAACCGCTGGCAACAAAGGATAAGGGTTGCGCTCGTTGCGGGACTTAACCCAACATTTCACAACACGAGCTGACGACAGCCATGCAGCACCTGTCTCACAGTTCCCGAAGGCACCAATCCATCTCTGGAAAGTTCTGTGGATGTCAAGACCAGGTAAGGTTCTTCGCGTTGCATCGAATTAAACCACATGCTCCACCGCTTGTGCGGGCCCCCGTCAATTCATTTGAGTTTTAACCTTGCGGCCGTACTCCCCAGGCGGTCGACTTAACGCGTTAGCTCCGGAAGCCACGCCTCAAGGGCACAACCTCCAAGTCGACATCGTTTACGGCGTGGACTACCAGGGTATCTAATCCTGTTTGCTCCCCACGCTTTCGCACCTGAGCGTCAGTCTTCGTCCAGGGGGCCGCCTTCGCCACCGGTATTCCTCCAGATCTCTACGCATTTCACCGCTACACCTGGAATTCTACCCCCCTCTACGAGACTCAAGCCTGCCAGTATCAGATGCAGTTCCCAGGTTGAGCCCGGGGATTTCACATCTGACTTAACAAACCGCCTGCGTGCGCTTTACGCCCAGTAATTCCGATTAACGCTTGCACCCTCCGTATTACCGCGGCTGCTGGCACGGAGTTAGCCGGTGCTTCTTCTGCGGGTAACGTCAATGAGCAAAGGTATTAACTTTACTCCCTTCCTCCCCGCTGAAAGTACTTTACAACCCGAAGGCCTTCTTCATACACGCGGCATGGCTGCATCAGGCTTGCGCCCATTGTGCAATATTCCCCACTGCTGCCTCCCGTAGGAGTCTGGACCGTGTCTCAGTTCCAGTGTGGCTGGTCATCCTCTCAGACCAGCTAGGGATCGTCGCCTAGGTGAGCCGTTACCCCACCTACTAGCTAATCCCATCTGGGCACATCCGATGGCAAGAGGCCCGAAGGTCCCCCTCTTTGGTCTTGCGACGTTATGCGGTATTAGCTACCGTTTCCAGTAGTTATCCCCCTCCATCAGGCAGTTTCCCAGACATTACTCACCCGTCCGCCACTCGTCAGCAAATCAGCAAGCTGATTTCTGTTACCGTTCGACTTGCATGT
>NZ_PTRD01000049.1:0-75742 GCF_002965005.1 Escherichia sp. MOD1-EC7011 | reverse complement strand
ATTCAAAATTATTAGATATAATTAATACACAGACATTTAGCCCGCCCATGTATTCATGCGTGAAATGAATAAATAATAAAATATATAAACATTAAATATTTTGATTAATCCTCGTACTGATACTCTTTATAATCAGTACGAGGTTGCTACAACATGTATTACTCTTTCACCACAATTAACGGTTCAATATCACTCTCTTTTTTGATGACCAGTGATTCATCGCCGCGCAAGCAAGTCCCGCCATAGTTGCCGCCAACGGTGAAGGTACATACCTGGATGTATTTACCGTCCACTTTCGGCAAGCACCACAACTGTTGATAGATGTTTTTCTGCTCGGCAAATTTACCGCTGGTCTGATCAAGCACCTCTTCATGATGGCTGACGAGGTCAATATTGCTGCCACAGCGACCGGCAATCGGCTTCACGGCATAACCGGTTTTCACCAGTTCATCATTAACAGTGAAATCAGTATCCAGCAGATAGCGATGGTGCGGGAACAGCGACCAGAGGATCGGCAGAATCGCTTTGTTGCCGGGGATCACCGTCCACAGCGGCTCAAAGACCAGCACTTCCGGGCGCAGCAATACGTCGATAAGACGCACTTCATTTTGCGGATGCCCGGTACGAATCGGCACCGCAGCAAACTCACGGTCGCTGACTTCACGAATCTGATCAAACGCCGTTTCCCACGCCCAGGTTTTCCATACGCAGTTAACCAGTCGCCCTTCCCCATCAATCAGTTGCCCGGCAGCATCCCAGCCCAGTTCATCCAGCCCGCGCAAGATACGCGTTTCAAAGCCCGCCTGTTGCAGCGCCTGCTCCATAAACTGCGCGTGATAGTTCTCCTCGATATCTTTGTCCTGCATGATATGGACAAATGGACGTGCACGACTGTGTTTCCATGCGCCTGCCAGTTCGTTAATCAGCCCTTCCGCCGGATTGAAGCCGTTGCCTTTATAGCCTTGCTCCGTCCAACGTTCGAGGATCAAGCCCGCTTCAGTATGACAAGAGGCGGAATCGGCATTGTATTCGTAGACCTTCAGGCCACGCTCATCCATACAGAAATCCATGCGACCAGTGATCATATGGTGCCGGCGACGCTGCCAGGAGAGGCGCAAACGCGGCCAGAGGATTTTTGGAATATCGAACAATGCCAGCAGGTTGTCATCTTTCAGCACCTTATCGGTAGCGTGAAGATACATCAGGTGCAGCTCGTTGGTGGCTTTAATCAGCTCCTGCTCGGCACTCTCGGTAATGGTGTAGTAATGATATGGATCCTGATTGATCACCTGACCGTTGGCCTGCACATAGGCGTTTTGCAGCGGATCTTTTTCATCCAGCCATTTACCGTCAAACTGGCCTTTGTTTTCCAGGCGCGCTCCGCTGATTTTCAGCAGCTCGCCTGCAATTTCCGGCTGCGGTAAGCTGTATTCAGTATCTTCCGTCTGGATCATCCAGCCCAGAATGGTGGTGTCATCAAAAGTGTCTTTCAGGGTATAGCAGCCGTTTTCGACCACCATCTCCAGTTCGCGTGTCCACTGCTGCCCTTGCGGCAACGGGGAATGAATCACGTTTTGTTCAGCAATGCGAACTTTGTTGCCATGCAATTGGGTAATGATGGCGACATGGCCGGTGTCTTTAAATTCTCCGCCTTTATCCCAGATAAGAAGCGCACCCGCGACTGGCGCACGCGGCGAACCGTTAGGAAATGCCTGCAACGGCAGGATGTTGTCGTTAACCACTTCACGCAGGAAGCGCAGCGAGAAAATCTCCCACGCCATACCCACGTCTGTGAAGACCACACCGTAATTCAGAAAGAGAAAACGGCGAGCAAATTCAACGCATTGCCATTTGTGGCCCATATATTCGTCGTCGATATAGCTACGGAATACGGCGTCATCTTCGTATTCCTGCGGATCGAGAGAACTGTAATCTGAAGAGTAGATTGCTACACCACCTGGGGCGTAGCCCAATAATGTCCCGAACGGGGCATCCTGGCTGGTCGTTCCTTTGCTCATCACTTTACCTTTAACAATACAACCTAAGCAGTTGGCGTAATTGTTGTGCTCTGATTACCTGCTCAGCGACATTAACCGGACAGAGGTCTGACTTATCATACACCTCAACGCAGCGGCTGGCGCAAAGGGTTAAAAAATTCACAATCTGTATAGCAATCGAACTGCTACACTGCTTCAACACTACCACTCAGAAGGCAATTCAGTATGACAGACAATACTTATCAGCCCGCGAAAGTCTGGACGTGGGATAAATCTGCTGGCGGCGCATTCGCCAATATCAATCGCCCGGTTTCTGGCCCGACGCATGAAAAAACGCTGCCGGTTGGCAAGCACCCGTTACAGCTCTATTCTCTGGGCACGCCAAACGGTCAGAAAGTAACGATTATGCTTGAGGAGCTGCTGGCGCTGGGCGTTACTGGTGCAGAGTACGACGCCTGGCTGATTCGCATTGGCGATGGCGATCAATTCTCCAGCGGCTTTGTGGAAGTGAATCCGAACTCGAAGATCCCCGCGCTGCGCGATCATACGCATAATCCGCCAATCCGCGTGTTTGAGTCTGGTTCGATCCTGCTTTATCTGGCAGAGAAATTTGGCTACTTCTTGCCGCAGGATTTGGCAAAACGGACGGAAACACTGAACTGGTTGTTCTGGTTACAGGGCGCTGCGCCGTTCCTCGGCGGTGGTTTTGGTCACTTTTACCATTACGCGCCGGTGAAAATTGAGTACGCCATCAACCGCTTTACCATGGAAGCCAAGCGCCTGCTCGACGTGCTTGATAAGCAACTGGCGCAGCATAAGTTTGTTGCGGGCGATGAGTACACCATTGCGGATATGGCGATTTGGCCGTGGTTTGGCAACGTGGTGTTAGGCGGCGTGTATGATGCCGCAGAGTTTCTTGATGCAGGTAGTTATAAACACGTACAACGCTGGGCGAAAGAAGTAGGCGAACGTCCGGCGGTGAAGCGTGGGCGTATTGTTAACCGCACCAACGGACCGCTGAATGAGCAGTTGCATGAGCGCCATGACGCCAGTGATTTCGAGACAAATACAGAAGATAAGCGTCAGGGGTAAGGGTTAGCGTTCGTCGCAGCAAGCCATCCAGGCCGTATAAGACGTTCACGCCACATCCGGCAATCGAGCACAATGCCTGATGCGACGCTGCCGCGTCTTATCAGGCCTACGAAAGCTAATTTTCACGCGCTGGTAATGTCGTAATCCATTTGGCGCAGTGCGTCTAATGTGGCTTTGGCTTCGTCTTCGTCGATGATGCTCATGGCAAATCCGACGTGCACCAGTACCCACTGGCCCAGCAGATCGGCAGGGTTACCTTCGCAAATCAGCGCGATATTCACGTCGCGCTTGATACCACATACTTCAACCTGCGCAAGCTGGTGAATATCTTCACCGACAGCCAGCACCTGGCCTGGAACGCCAATACACATTGTTAACTCCGGTTATTTCGATTGCAGACAAACGCGAAAAAAACCTTTGGGTGTTTCCCCTCACCCTAACCCTCTCCCCGGAGGGGCGAGGGAACCGTCCGTGCGCTTTTCAGGCGTTGTCCGCAGTCTTATTCAACTTCAATACTTTTGACGATCAGCGAATCGCCGGTATCGACACGCAACCGCTCGCCATGACAGAGCGGGCACTGCGCATCGTGCTGATGAATCTCCACTACCTGGCTGCAATCCCAACACCAGGCCTGGGCGGGTTTATAGACGATATGTAAATCGCACCCTTGCGCCACCGTTCCCTGGCAGACAATTTCAAAACTAAAACGGACGGCGCTCTCCTCAACGCAGGAGAGCGCGCCAATTTCCAGCCACACGGCGGTGACGCGCTTAACATCGTGCTGCTCCGCCTGCCGTTGGATAATCTCAACGGCGCTCTGGCAAAGCGACAACTCATGCATTTTCGCCACTCCTGCGACCAAACAGCAGGGCGCGACGCCCTGCGTGTGGTACATCCGGATTGGTGACCGGCAGCGAAAGGATCATTCGCGCACAGTCATCCGTCAGGCGTTGACCCTCTTCAATCGACATGCTGTGCGAAAGCGGCGACATCAGCGAGCAGGAGAGGTATTGCGAAACACCGTCCAGTTCACCAACGGTAAAGGTCATAGTGCCATACGGCAGTTGCAGACCGATTTTTTCACTCACTTTGCGCAGCGGCCAGAGTTGATCCGGGCCGGGGAAGATAACTGCACTCAGCATCCACGGGGTGATCACACACCCCGTCCACTGACCTTCGAACAGCGTAAAGTCGGAAACATACACCGGCATTGAAGGATGCAGAAAAGAAAGATCGTGCATCGAACGCCGGGCAATTTCTTCAAACGCTGCCTGTACTTGCGCCTTCGGGGAGGTCTGGAAACCTGCTATCTCTTCAGTCATGAGCAGCCTCCCGTGGGATAGCTTCCACGCCTGATTCGCGCAACGCAGCCAGAACCTGCTCAAGCGCAGGTTCAATCATCGCTTCTACCGTCGGCGTCAAGCCGATGTGCGGCTCCAGTGATTCCGGGATCACGCCGACCAGCGTCAGCTTTTTCGGAAACTCGCCGGTGAAGCGCAGGGCCGACAATACGTCGGCCAGGCCAAGCTGATGCGGAGAGATTTTGTTAGTAAACAACGCCGGAACTTCTTCATCCCGCAGGATCATCATCGTTCCCGGCGCGTTCTTTTTCGACACAATGGCATCCGCAATGATCAGATGATCGCGATTTGCCATGTCGCCAAGCAGCTCCATTCCCGCCGTGCCGCCATCGAGGATTTCAACATAATCCGGCAGAATGTATCGTTGCTCTAACGCTTCGACAATCCGCACACCGATGGCTTCATCGGTCAGCAAAATATTGCCGACCCCTAAGACTAAAATACGCATTACAGAACCTTCACTGAAACCACTTCGTTGCCGTCGGCATCCACTACGTGTACCGCGCAGGCCATGCACGGGTCGAAGGAGTGAATGGTACGCACCACTTCCAGCGGTTTATTCGGATCAGAAACCGGCGTGCCTACCAGCGACTGTTCGTAAGGGCCGACGTCATCATTGAAGTTACGCGGGCCAGAGTTCCAGGTTGACGGAACAACTGCCTGATAGTTGCTGATGATACCGTCTTTGATCACCATCCAGTGAGAGAGCATACCGCGCGGTGCTTCAAGGAAGCCAACGCCTTTGAACTCACCCGTTGCCGGAATGTTCGGCTTCACGAACGTGGTGTGGTCGCCTTTGCCGATATTGGTGATCAGTGCACTGTATTGATTTTGCAGGATATCCTGCAATTCGCAGCAGTGAACAGTACGACCAATAATACGCCCCAGCGTGGAGTGCAGTTGCGCCACTTCCAGCGTGTTGCCAGTCAGTTTCTGATAAATTGCAACGATTTCATTCAGTTTGTTCTGGGTAGACTCGCGTCCTGCCGCCAGTTTCACCAGCATGTTCGCCAGCGGACCCACTTCTACCGTTTTGCCGTAGAAAGTCGGTGATTTCACCCACGAGTATTTACCGTCGTCAGACCAGCCATCATAAGCAGGAATGGTTGTGCCTTCCCACGGTGCCTGCGGTGCTTCGTCTTTATACCAGGAGTGCTTCGCGCTTTCCTGAATCCCTTTGATCAGGTATTCATCGGAATGGGAAGTGATCGGACGATACGAGGACAGATCCGCATTCTCAATGTAGCCGCCTGGGAACAGGAAGCTACCGTTTTTGCTGTCGGTCGGGAATTCCGGCACGCTCAGGTAGTTCACTGCACCTTTACCGCGTTCCAGCCATTCAGGGTAGAACGCGGCGATAACTGCGGTATCAACCTTGTAAACCTGCTCAACAAAGTCGCTCAGCTTGTCGATGAAAGACTTGATGTACATCAGGCGCTCAAGGTTCAGCACGCCCAGACCGTCGAGGTTGATTGGGTTAGCGACCCCACCTACCGCCAAGTTCTGAATGTGCGGCGTTTTACCGCCCAGCAGAGCCACGACGCGGTTAGCGTCACGCTGGCACTCCAGCGCCTGCAGGTAGTGAGCTACCGCAATCAGGTTCACTTCCGGCGGCAGTTTCATCGCCGGGTGACCCCAGTAGCCGTTGGCGAAAATACCCAACTGACCGCTGGCAACCAGCTCTTTGATCTTGTTCTGAACTTTGGTGAACTCTTCCGGACTGTTCAGATGCCAGGTCGAAACGCCTTTCAGCATTTCGGAGGCTTTGGTTGGGTCAGCTTGCAGTGCAGAAGTGATGTCCACCCAGTCCAGCGCCGAAAGCTGATAGAAATGAACGATATGGTCATGCGTGGTGTGCGCAGCCAGAATGATGTTACGGATGTATTGCGCGTTAACCGGAACGTCGATATTCAGCGCACTCTCTGCCGCACGAACGGAAGACAGCGCGTGAGTGGTAGTACATACGCCACAGATACGTTGCACAATCATCCATGCATCGCGCGGATCGCGGTTTTTCACGATCTCTTCCATGCCGCGCCACATGGTTCCGGAAGCCCATGCTTTCGAAACGACGCCATTTTCGATTTCGCAATCGATGCGTAAATGCCCTTCAATACGGGTTACCGGATCAATAGTAATTCTCTGGCTCATGCTTTGCTCGCCTCATGACGATTATGATCGTTTTGTTTTAAAGGAGGAAGTATCGGCAGTAGACGAATGAGTACGATGTAAGCGCAAATCTCAATAGCCACAAAACCAATAGAAATCAACAGTTCTTCCCAGGTCGGGAAGTAGGCGTAACCGCCGCCTGGGTTAAATGCCACCAGCGAATAGGTCAGACGCCAGGTTGCACAACCTAACAGCGCGCTCAGTGCTGACAGGAACAGCATACGGGAATCATTGCGCAGCTTCGCCACACGCAGAACGACCAGCGGGAAGAGCATCAGCAGGACTTCAATCCAGAACATCACGGAGTAGAAGTCACCGGCAAACGCTAAGGACAGCTTGTCACGATAGATTAGCTCACCAAAGCGCAGCACGATGAAAATCGCCAGCAACACACTGATGGTGTTGGTCAGCTTGACGAATAGGCTCTTCTCATCCGGACCATTGCCGCGCAGACCCGCCTGCACCAGCGAACCTTCAAAGATGACAATCGAGAAGCCCATGATGAACGCCGTCAGCAGCGAGAACAGCGGCAACATTTCATAGCTCTGCCACAGCGGATGCACCTTGTAGCCCGCCGAGATCATCAGCGACCCCATTGAAGACTGGTGCATGGTCGGCAGCAGCGCACCAAGCGCGATGATGAAGAACATCACCTTGTTCAGACGTTTGAGCGACACCTTCCAGCCCAGACGTTCAAACAGTGCCGGAGCAAACTCCAGTGCCATCACGCCGATGTAGATGGTCATACAGACCGCCGTCTCGAACAGTACCGAGTTCACGTTGAAGTGACCTGGAATGTAGAAGTACGGCAGGTTCCAGTAGCGACCCACGTCGATAGTGATCGACAAGCCACCCAGTGAGTAACCAAACAGACTCGCCAACAGCGCCGGACGCACCAGCGGATGGTATTGCCCACGGTTAAAGACGTATACCGCCCACGCCAGCGCCCAGCCGCCACAGGCAAAGCCGGTGCCGATCAGCAGGTCAAACGCGATCCACACGCCCCACGGGAAGCCGCCGTTCAGGTCGGAGACAGAGCCCAGACCGAACACCAGACGTTTCACAATCAGGAGCATACAGATGACGATTAACGGTCCAAAAATCATGACCGGTTTACTGATGATTTTGCCGCCCAGCGGTTGTGGATCATGACTCATGATCGTCTCCTCCGTCGTGATGGTCGTTTTTGGTGTTGCGACGAACCAGCACGGTTAAGCCCGCCAGCACAGCCAGTGGTAGCATCATGCCTTTATACAGGGTGTGTTGAATATTTTCGGAACGCGCACCGGTAGAAAGATCGTCCAGCTTCGGTAGGTCGAGATTTTCATAAGGCACGCCGGTCAGTACCAGAACCTGAGTACCGCCGCCCTCTTTCTCGCCGTACAGATGCGGATAATATTTCGGCACCGTGTGCAGGTAAGTGTCGCCAGATTTCAGCGTCTGACGCGGATAGTGGTATTCGCTGCCCGGCTTCAGCGCCAGACGTTTTTTCGCCTCAGCCATCAGCTCTTCACGCGTACCAAAAATCACCGCACCCGCCGGGCACACTTCTACGCAGCCAGGCAGACCGCCTTTATCGAGACGTTCCACACCTTTCTGGTTACACAGCTCACACTTATGCAGCGCACCAAACGGGTTGTTGTAGTCGTACTTCGGCACGTTGTACGGGCAGGCAACCATGCAGTAACGGCAGCCGGTGCACACGTCTTTGTCGTAATGGACAATGCCGGTTTTCGGATCTTTTTTCAGCGCGGAAACCGGGCACACAGAGACACAGTTCGGATCGACGCAATGCATACACTGTTTCTTAATGTACGCGTAGCCGTTCTCTTCCTGGTCTTTGTTGACCCCCGTGCCGCTGGTCCACACCTGAATGATGTTATTGGTGTATGGCGACAGTTTGTCGTTGTTCGACCAGGTCTGTTCCCCTTGTGGGTTACGTTCAGGGAAGTTGATATCCTGACACTTGGTGACGCAAGCCTGGCAGCCTACGCACAAGGTCGAGTCATACAACATACCCAGCGATCCCGGAATTGGCGGGCGGTTTTCAGCAGCCGCATGGCTGACCGACGGCAACGCGCCCGTCAGCAATGCCCCGCAGGAGGCTGCTTTAATAAAATTACGTCTGTTCACGGTTATTCTCCCCGTGAGTCAGCGTTATCTTTCTTTTGCTGACGACCCAGTTCACGCACCGCCATCACGCTGACACCGGCAACCAGCCCAACCACGCCGCCAAGCAAACCGATAGCACCCGCAGAGACGTTGCCGCCTTCTTTAGCATTCACGTCCGGTTTTTGTGAGCGTGGCGTCTGATTTTCGACGTTGGCAAGCTGATGGATGCCTTTATGGAAGCCGATACCTTCTTCGTTACAGCCATAGCACGGGTGACCAATCGCCACCGGCCACACGCCGCCAACGTCGCAGAATTGCAGCGTTGAGCAGTTGCCGTAAGTTTCAGGGCCTTTACAGCCAAGGTGGTACAGGCACCAGCCTTCGCGGTGGCCTTCATCACCGAACTCTTTGGCAAAACGACCAGCATCGAAGTGCGGGCGACGTTCGCAGTGTTCGTGAATCAGACGGCCATAGGCGAAGGTCGGACGATTTTTGTCATCCAGTTTCGGCGGTTTGCCGTAAGTGATGATGTGCGCAACGGTCGCAAGGAAGTTGTGCGGGTTCGGCGGACAGCCTGGAATGTTGATAACGGTTTTGCCCGGCAGAACTTCTTGCAGGCTGACCGCGCCGGTGGGGTTAACCCCAGCTGCGGCGACACCGCCCCACGCGGAGCAAGAACCGATAGCAATAATGGCTGCTGCGCCTTCCGCCGCTTTGCGGATGTGATCCACAATCGGCTCACCGGCAACCATGCAGTAAATACCGTTATCTTTTAATGGGATGGAACCATCCACAACCAACACATACTGCCCTTTATACTTCTCAAGCGCGTTATGTTTGTTCTCTTCAACCTGATGGCCGAATGCGGCGGAAAGGACTTCGTGATACTCCAGAGAGATGGTCTCCAGCACGAGGTTTTCTACCGTTGGATGCGTTGCACGAAGCAGAGATTCCGTACAACCGGTGCATTCCTGCGCGCCAATCCAGATAACCGGCGGGCGCTGCGGGTTAGTGACCGATTCGGCCATCTCTGCGGCGGCTTTGCTACTCAGCCCCATGGTGGCGGCTAATGCTGCACAAAGCTTCATGAAATCACGACGATTAATGCCGTGAGAATGGATGAGGGTGTTATCTCCAGTCATTTATAGTTATTCCGTTGCGAAGACCTGGCATATATTTTGCCTCAACCGCAAAATCAATAATGCGATCGATGCGCCATTTACCACACATTTATTAAGGTTATCATTGTCATGATACTGCGGCGGGGCGCTAAAACGAAGGGAAGAAGCATTAGTGTAATTAATTAAAGCAAGATAATACGTATGTTTGATCAATTTTCGAGGCGATAACCAGCCATAAAAAATCGTAATGTAGAACAGGAATTATTCTCACGAAAGAAATCCATTACCATCTCTTTATCCAGTCCATAACGGCGCGTCAGAATACCCGCTTCCCAGGCGCTGAGCTGGCGGTCACCGGTCTTTTTATACATCCGGTGCGAATAGCCTAATACAAATCCACGCTTATAATCAGCACAGAATTTAGTCACATTAACCGCACTGTCGGCATGTGTTGCTTTTAATCCCGCCATTAAGCCTTTACCAAAATGGTTATTCATCGTTTTGCCCTTAAACGTTATATATGAACCTATATAGCGATATTTTAGGCAAAGAACGACTTTTGCGCACGCTATTTTTTTCAGCATGTTAAGAATGTTATCCAGAAAGAGATAAACCCATCAGGAGAGATATTTGTCGAACCATTTCAGCGTCCTTTGCCAGGCAAGATTGGCGGCAGATTTGTCATAACGGGGCGTGGAATCATTATGGAATCCGTGATTAACCCCCGGATAAATATACGCCTCATAGACCTTATTATTCGCTTTCAACGCCGCCTCATAAGCAGGCCAGCCTTCGTTGATTCGGGTGTCCAGTTCAGCGTAGTGAAGCAGTAAAGGTGCGTCGATTTTCGCCACATCAGCGGTGGGTGCCTGGCGACCATAAAACGGCACCGCGCAGGCCAGTTCCGGATATGCCACCGCAGCCGCGTTTGAGACACCACCGCCATAGCAAAATCCAGTAATACCCACTTTGCCCGTGGCTTGCTGATAGCGTTGCATAAACTCAATTGCGGCAAAGAAATCATTCATCAACTTAGTCGGATCGACCTGCTGTTGCAGCTCACGACCTTTATCATCGTTCCCCGGATATCCACCCACGGAGCTTAAACCGTCTGGCGCCAGGGCGATGTACCCTGCCTTCGCCACTCGCCGTGCCACATCTTCGATATACGGATTCAGTCCACGATTCTCATGCACCACCACCACAGCTGGCATTTTGCCGCTCATCTTCGCGGGCTTCACCAGATAACCCCGTACCTCGCCGTGACCATTTGGCGAAGGATACGTGATGTACTCAGCAACAATTTCCGGGTCGGTAAACTCTACCTGAGTCGCCAGCGCATAATTTGGCTTGAGCAAATCAAACAACGCTAATGCCGTCATCCCGCCCACCGCATACTTCGCCGCAAGGTTGAGGAACTCACGTTTCGAGATTTTCCCATGAGCGTAATAGTCGTAGTAATCCAGCAACTCTTGTGGGAAATCTTTGGCGGTTAAACGCGGCATCGTTGCACTCCTCAACTGGTGTTTTTTTAAGCAAAGCATAAGCACGTGTTTTTGCCCAGTTTTTCGTCACTCTGTGAGCCACACTACGGGATACACGCTGGCGAATCGCTAAACTAGAAACATTGTTTCGAAATTGAACGGTTGAAAGGAGAGGTCATGGTCTGGTTAGCAAATCCCGAACGTTACGGGCAGATGCAATACCGCTATTGCGGAAAAAGCGGTTTACGCCTGCCCGCGTTATCGCTCGGTTTATGGCACAATTTCGGTCACGTTAACGCGCTGGAATCACAGCGTGCGATCCTGCGTAAAGCTTTTGATTTAGGCATTACGCACTTTGATTTAGCCAACAATTACGGGCCGCCTCCAGGAAGCGCAGAAGAGAACTTTGGTCGCCTGCTGCGGGAGGATTTTGCCGCTTATCGCGATGAACTGATTATATCAACCAAGGCTGGCTACGATATGTGGCCCGGCCCTTACGGCTCTGGCGGTTCACGTAAATACCTGCTCGCCAGCCTCGACCAAAGCCTGAAGCGTATGGGTCTGGAATATGTCGATATTTTTTACTCTCATCGCGTGGATGAAAATACGCCGATGGAAGAAACCGCCTCTGCGCTGGCTCATGCGGTACAAAGCGGTAAGGCGCTTTATGTCGGGATCTCCTCTTACTCGCCAGAGCGGACGCAAAAAATGGTCGAGTTGCTGCGCGAGTGGAAAATTCCGCTGTTAATTCATCAACCTTCGTACAATTTACTGAACCGCTGGGTAGATAAAAGCGGCCTGCTGGATACCCTGCAAAATAACGGCGTGGGCTGCATTGCCTTTACTCCTCTGGCTCAGGGATTGCTGACCGGAAAATATCTCAACGGTATTCCGGAGGATTCACGGATGCATCGCGAAGGTCATAAAGTTCGTGGTCTGACGCCGAAAATGCTCACCGAAGCCAACCTCAACAGCCTGCGCTTATTGAATGAAATGGCACAGCAGCGCGGTCAGTCTATGGCGCAAATGGCGTTAAGCTGGTTGCTGAAAGATGATCGCGTGACGTCGGTATTGATTGGAGCCAGCCGTGCGGAACAACTGGAGGAGAACGTACAGGCGCTGAAAAATCTGACGTTTAGCGCCGAGGAACTGGCGCAGATTGACCAGCATATCGCCGATGGCGAGCTGAATCTGTGGCAGGCGTCATCCGATAAATAACATGTTAATAACGGGCGCGAGACCGCGCCCGAATCAGATCAGTGATTATGGCGAGTCAGTCGGTCAAGATAGCCCATCACAAACGCAGAGAGCACAAACGTCAGATGGATAATGACGTACCACATCAGTTTGTTATCAGGCACGTTTTTCGCATCCATAAAGACGCGCAGTAAGTGAATGGAAGAGATTGCCACAATCGACGCTGCTACTTTGTTTTTCAGCGACGTTGCGTCCATTTTCCCCAGCCAGTTCAGCTTCTCTTTGTTCTCGGAGATATCAAGCTGCGAGACGAAATTCTCATAACCGGAAAACATCACCATCACCAGCAAACCGCCAACCAGCGTCATATCCACCAGCGACAGCAACACGAGGATCAAATCAGATTCCGCCATCGAGAAGATATTCGGTAGTACGTGAATAATCTCCTGGAAGAACTTCAGCGCCAGGGCAACTAACGCCAGCGAAAGGCCAAAGTACACGGGGGCAAGCAGCCAGCGAGAAGCATACATTGCATTTTCAAGAAAACGTTCCATACATTCCTGTCGTGTAGTTAAAACGGGCAACAGTATATCGCAATTGAGTAAACAGCGCGCAACAGCAAATCAACATATACGTTAAACCTTTGTCGCATAATTCTGAGGTTTAGGGATCTTCCTGGTTCCCTGATTAACGCATCGAGAGCGTCTACCCTTAAAGGACGTTGAACCTGAAGGGAGAAAAGCGATGTCTCATTTAAAAGACCCGACCACGCAGTATTACACTGGTGAATATCCCAAACAGAAACAACCGACGCCAGGCATCCAGGCGAAGATGACGCCGGTGCCGGATTGTGGCGAGAAAACTTATGTTGGTAGCGGTCGCCTGAAAGATCGTAAAGCACTGGTGACAGGGGGCGATTCTGGTATCGGTCGTGCTGCCGCCATCGCTTACGCGCGTGAAGGCGCTGACGTGGCGATCAGTTATCTTCCGGCGGAAGAAGAAGACGCCCAGGATGTGAAAAAGATTATTGAAGAATGCGGACGCAAAGTCGTTCTGCTGCCGGGCGATTTAAGCGATGAGAAATTTGCCCGTTCGCTGGTTCACGACGCGCATAAGGCGTTAGGCGGGCTGGATATTATGGCGCTGGTCGCCGGGAAACAGGTTGCCATTCCTGATATTGCAGACCTCACCAGCGAACAGTTTCAAAAGACCTTTGCCATTAACGTTTTCGCGCTGTTCTGGCTAACCCAGGAAGCGATCCCCCTGCTGCCAAAAGGTGCCAGTATCATCACCACTTCGTCAATTCAGGCATACCAGCCAAGCCCGCATTTACTGGATTACGCGGCAACGAAGGCGGCGATTCTGAACTACAGCCGTGGTCTGGCAAAACAGGTCGCGGAGAAAGGTATTCGGGTGAACATTGTCGCACCGGGTCCTATCTGGACGGCGCTGCAAATTTCCGGCGGACAGACGCAGGATAAGATCCCGCAGTTTGGTCAGAAAACGCCGATGAATCGTGCGGGGCAACCGGCGGAACTGGCTCCTGTTTATGTTTATCTGGCAAGTCAGGAGTCGAGCTACGTCACCGCAGAAGTGCACGGCGTATGCGGCGGCGAACATTTAGGCTAAAAAAATGCCCGGTTGTGTGAAGCAACCGGGCATCATCGTGCTTTTAACGCTTGCCGGATGCGGCGTGAACGCCTTATCCGGCCTACATGTCATGCAAATTCAACACGTTGCGATAGATTTGTAGGCCTGATAAGCGTAGCGCATCAGGCAATTCTGCTTTACTTCGCTTTGGCAGTTTCTTCGCCGACCAGACCTATCTTCAGATAACCCGCCTGATGCAGCGTATCCATGACCTTCATCAACGTCTCGTAATCAACGGTTTTATCCGCACGGAAGAAGATGGTGGTATCTTTCTTACCTTCGGTTAACGCATTCAGCGCCGTAACCATCGTTTCATCGGTGACCGGATCGTTACCGATAAACATCGAGTTGTCCGCCTTCACCGACAGATAAACCGGTTTTTCCGGGCGCGGCTGCGGCGTGCTGGTAGAAGCAGGCAAGTTCACCTTCACATCTACCGTCGCTAACGGCGCCGCCACCATAAAGATAATCAGCAAAACCAACATCACGTCGATAAACGGCGTCACGTTGATATCATGCATTTCGCCGTTATCGTCGAGGTTTTCGTTAAGATGCATTGCCATAGCGCATTACCCTGCACGTAATTTCTGTGCGACACGAACCGGATGCGCAGCGGCGCTGGCTTCCAGATCCAGGTCACGACTTTGTAGCAACAATACCTGCGCTGCAACATCACCCAGCATCGCTTTAAAGCCGCCAATTTGGCGCGCGAATACGTTATAGATAACGACCGCCGGAATCGCTGCCACCAGACCGATTGCTGTTGCCAACAATGCTTCTGCGATACCCGGCGCAACCACCGCCAGGTTGGTGGTCTGCGTTTGCGCAATACCGATAAAACTGTTCATGATGCCCCAGACCGTACCAAACAGCCCCACAAACGGCGAAATCGCGCCAATGGTTGCCAGATAGCCGTTACCGCGTCCCATTTGACGCCCCACAGCGGCGACCCGACGCTCCAGGCGGAAGCTGGTACGCTCTTTAATACCTTCGTTATCGTCGCTGCCTTCTGACAGTTCCAGCTCGTTCTGCGCTTCATTGAGCAAATGCAGGCTTAAGCTTTTGCTACCAAAATCAGCGGCGATATCGTTGGCCTGGTTTAGGGAACGCGCTTCAGCCAGCAGTTGCTGCTCGCGCTTAAGACGGCGCTTCTGATTGAAGAACTCTACGCTCTTACTGAAGAAGATTGCCCAAGTGACAACGGAGGCCAAAATAAGCCCAATCATCACGCACTTAACGACAATATCGGCGTGCTGATACATACCCCAGACGGAAAGATCCGTCTGCATTAAATTATTACCCACTGTGTATCTCCAGGACGCAAGTCACAAAATCTGCGCATAATAATATCAAAACGACGTCGAATTGATAGTCGTTCTCATTACTATTTGCATACTGCCGTACCTTTGCTTTCTTTTCTTTGCGTTTACGCAGTAAAAAAGCCACCAGAACGCCATTTGCGAAAATTTTCTTCTTTATGCCAATTCTTCAGGATGCGCTCGCTGTTATTCATGCTAGTTTAGACATCCAGACGTATAAAAACAGGAATCCCGACATGGCGGACAAAAAGCTTGATACTCAACTGGTGAATGCAGGACGCAGCAAAAAATACACTCTCGGCGCGGTGAATAGCGTGATTCAGCGCGCCTCTTCGCTGGTTTTTGATAGCGTTGAAGCGAAAAAACATGCGACGCGTAATCGCGCCAACGGCGAATTGTTCTATGGACGGCGCGGAACGTTAACCCACTTCTCGTTACAAGAAGCAATGTGCGAACTGGAAGGTGGCGCCGGCTGTGCACTGTTTCCTTGCGGTGCAGCCGCCGTTGCCAATTCCATTCTTGCTTTTGTCGAACAGGGCGATCATGTATTGATGACCAATACCGCCTATGAACCGAGTCAGGATTTCTGTAGCAAAATCCTCAGCAAACTGGGCGTAACAACATCGTGGTTTGATCCGCTGATTGGCGCGGATATCGTTAAACATCTGCAGCCAAACACTAAAATCGTCTTTCTGGAATCGCCAGGCTCCATCACTATGGAAGTCCACGACGTTCCGGCGATTGTTGCTGCCGTGCGCAGTGTCGTGCCAGACGCCATCATTATGATCGATAACACCTGGGCTGCCGGGGTGCTTTTTCAAGCTCTTGATTTTGGTATTGATATTTCGATTCAGGCGGGAACCAAGTATCTGATAGGTCACTCGGATGCCATGATCGGCACCGCAGTATGCAATGCCCGTTGCTGGGAGCAACTACGGGAGAACGCTTATCTGATGGGACAAATGGTCGATGCCGATACCGCTTATATGACCAGCCGTGGCCTGCGCACATTAGGTGTGCGTTTGCGTCAACATCATGAAAGCAGTCTGAAAGTGGCTGAATGGCTGGCAGAACATCCGCAAGTAGCGCGAGTTAACCACCCTGCTCTGCCGGAAAGTAAAGGTCACGAATTCTGGAAACGAGACTTTACAGGCAGCAGCGGGCTATTTTCCTTTGTGCTTAAGAAAAAACTCAACGATGAAGAACTGGCGAACTATCTGGATAACTTCAGTTTATTTAGCATGGCCTACTCGTGGGGCGGTTATGAATCGTTGATCCTCGCGAATCAGCCGGAACATATCGCCGCCATCCGCCCACAAGGAAAGATTGATTTCAGCGGCACATTGATTCGCCTGCATATTGGTCTGGAAAACGTCGACGATCTGATTGCCGATCTGAACGCGGGATTTACCCGAATTGTGTAACATTGCCAAATTTGGACAATTTTGCAGACATTTAATTGTGAATAGTCTTAAATTGTTGCGTCCGGGATCAAGGCGTCCCGGACAATTCAGGAGTACAATAGGCAAATAAAGGCTTAAACGCTGTTCCACAGGAAAGTCCATGGCTGTTATTCAAGACATTATCGCTGCGCTCTGGCAACACGACTTTGCCGCGCTGGCGGATCCTCATATTGTTAGCGTTGTTTACTTTGTCATGTTTGCCACGCTGTTTTTAGAAAACGGCCTGCTGCCCGCTTCATTTTTGCCAGGCGACAGCTTGTTGATACTGGCTGGCGCACTGATTGCCCAGGGGGTGATGGATTTTCTGCCAACAATCGTGATTCTGACTGCCGCAGCCAGCCTGGGCTGCTGGTTAAGTTATATTCAGGGGCGTTGGCTAGGTAATACCAAAACGGTGAAAGGCTGGCTGGCACAGCTTCCGGCCAAATATCATCAGCGCGCCACCTGTATGTTTGACCGCCACGGTTTGCTGGCTTTGCTGGCTGGACGTTTTCTTGCATTTGTCCGCACGCTGCTACCAACCATGGCGGGAATTTCCGGGTTGCCAAACCGCCGCTTCCAGTTTTTCAACTGGTTAAGTGGATTGCTATGGGTCAGCGTGGTGACCAGTTTTGGTTATGCCTTAAGCATGATCCCGTTCGTTAAGCGCCATGAAGATCAGGTGATGACGTTCCTGATGATCCTGCCGATTGCCCTGTTAACCGCAGGCCTGTTAGGCACGCTGTTTGTGGTGATTAAAAAGAAATACGGTAACGCCTGACGTTTTTCTCCGTTCCCGGCGACTTGTCCGGGAACACATTTAACTCCCTTGCATCGCCCGCATTCTTGCCGCATCTTCCCCCGGCGTCACACCGAAGTAGCGTTTAAACTCACGGCTAAATTGCGACGCACTTTCGTAGCCAACGCGCATCGCCGCCGCGCTGGCCTTCATTCCATCATGGATTATCATCATCCGTGCCTTATGCAGTCGGTAGTTCTTCAAATACTGCAACGGCGAGGTGCTGGTGACAGACTTAAAATTATGGTGGAACGCCGAAACGCTCATGTTGGCTTCTGCCGCCAGTTGCTCGACGCTCAGGTTTTCAGTGTATTTATTCTCAATCCGTTTCAACACGCGGCTAATCAGGCTGAAATGAGTCTGCCGACTGACCAGCGCCAGTAACGCACCGCCGCAAGGTCCGGTCAGCACGTAGTAAAGAATTTCGCGAATGATCTGTTTACCGAGAATGCGCGCATCCAGCGGTCGCTCCATCACATCCAGTAACCGCTCCGCCGCGCATAAAATCTCTTCTGACAACGTAGCGGAGTTTATACCACTGGCAGCCATCGACGGCTGGAAATGCTCATCCTCACCAATGTCCATCAACAGTTCCTGTAACTGCAAAATATCAACATTGAGACGTAAACCCGCTAATGGCACTTCCGGCGTGGCATAGGTTTCGCACTCAAACGGTAACGGCACCGTCAGCAGCAGATATTCATTGGCATCATAACGAAACACGCGCTCATTGATATAGCCGATTTTATGCCCGGAAAAGAGAATTATGATGCCAGGCTCATACATCACCGGCGTACGTGCGCCGGGGTTCTCGCCATACAATAAGCGCACATCGGGCAGCAATTCAGACAAACTATTTTCTTTATTTTTCAGATTATTAATTTTGTCCGTCAGCAGGCGGCAAATCTCTTCACGTTTCATATCGCGTAATTTCTTAAGAATAATGCGTCAATTTGATTGTGCGCAATTTTGTACTATTTCTCCAGTGCTCTGGAGAAATAGGCAAGACATTGGCAGAAATGAGCATTGAGAGCAGCGACGCTGGCGACCACAATGAAAAACATCAGGCAGACCGATCTCTGCCCTCATATTGGCCCAGCAAAGGGAGCACGTAATGAACAACTTTAATCTGCACACCCCAACCCGTATTCTGTTTGGTAAAGGCGCTATCGCTGGTTTACGCGAACAAATTCCTCACGATGCTCGCGTATTGATTACCTACGGCGGCGGCAGCGTGAAAAAAACAGGCGTTCTCGATCAGGTTCTGGATGCGCTGAAAGGTATGGACGTGCTGGAGTTTGGCGGTATTGAACCAAACCCGGCTTATGAAACGCTGATGAACGCCGTGAAACTGGTTCGCGAACAGAAAGTGACTTTCCTGCTGGCGGTTGGCGGCGGTTCCGTACTGGACGGCACCAAATTTATCGCCGCAGCGGCAAATTATCCTGAGAACATCGATCCGTGGCACATTCTGCAAACGGGCGGTAAAGAGATTAAAAGCGCCATCCCGATGGGCTGTGTGCTGACGCTGCCAGCGACCGGTTCAGAATCCAACGCAGGTGCGGTTATCTCCCGTAAAACCACCGGCGACAAGCAGGCGTTCCATTCTGCCCACGTTCAACCCGTATTTGCCGTGCTCGATCCGGTTTATACCTACACCCTGCCGCCGCGCCAGGTGGCTAATGGCGTAGTGGATGCCTTTGTACACACCGTGGAACAGTATGTTACCAAACCGGTTGATGCAAAAATTCAGGATCGCTTCGCAGAAGGCATTTTGCTGACGCTTCTCGAAGATGGTCCGAAAGCCCTGAAAGAGCCAGAAAACTACGATGTGCGCGCCAACGTCATGTGGGCAGCGACTCAGGCGTTGAACGGTTTGATCGGCGCCGGCGTACCGCAGGACTGGGCAACACATATGCTGGGACACGAACTGACTGCGATGCACGGTCTGGATCACGCGCAAACACTGGCTATTGTCCTGCCTGCTCTGTGGAATGAAAAACGCGACACCAAGCGCGCGAAACTGCTGCAATATGCTGAACGCGTCTGGAACATCACTGAAGGTTCCGACGATGAGCGTATTGACGCCGCAATTGCCGCTACCCGCAACTTCTTCGAGCAATTGGGCGTGCCGACCCGCCTGTCCGACTACGGTCTGGACGGCAGCTCCATCCCGGCATTGCTGAAGAAACTGGAAGAACACGGCATGACCCAACTGGGCGAAAATCATGACATTACGCTGGATGTCAGCCGCCGCATTTACGAAGCCGCTCGTTAAGCTTTTTCCTCCTCAAACTTTCGTTTTTGGGTATTTCGTCCAGACTTAAGTTCACACCAACTCACCGGAGCAGGCTCCGGTGAGTTCATATAAAAGGAGGAACGTATGGCTAATCCAACCGTTATTAAGCTACAGGATGGCAATGTCATGCCCCAGCTGGGACTGGGCGTCTGGCAAGCAAGTAATGAGGAAGTTATCACCGCTATTCAAAAAGCCCTGGAAGTGGGTTATCGCTCAATTGATACCGCTGCTGCCTATAAAAACGAAGAAGGTGTCGGCAAGGCGCTGAAAAATGCCGCACTTGCCAGAGAAGAGTTGTTCATTACAACCAAGCTGTGGAACGACGACCACAAACACCCCCGCGAAGCACTGCTCGACAGCCTGAAAAAACTCCAGCTTGATTATATAGACCTTTACTTAATGCACTGGCCCGTTCCCGCTATCGATCACTATGTCGAGGCGTGGAAAGGAATGATCGAGCTGCAAAAAGAGGGATTAATCAAAAGCATTGGCGTCTGTAACTTCCAGATCCACCACCTGCAACGTCTGATCGACGAAACTGGCGTGACGCCTGTTATTAATCAAATCGAACTTCACCCGCTGATGCAGCAACGCCAGCTTCATGCCTGGAATGCCACGCACAAAATCCAGACCGAATCCTGGAGTCCATTAGCGCAAGGTGGGAAAGGCGTTTTCGATCAGAAAGTCATTCGCGACCTGGCGGATAAATACGGCAAAACACCGGCACAAATTGTTATCCGCTGGCATCTGGATAACGGTCTGGTGGTGATCCCGAAATCGGTCACGCCTTCACGCATTGCCGAAAACTTTGATGTCTGGGATTTCCGTCTCGACAAAGACGAACTTGGTGAAATCGCAAAACTCGATCAGGGTAAACGTCTCGGTCCCGATCCCGACCAGTTCGGCGGCTAACGGGCAAATTCTCCCGGTAGCGGTAATGTTCCGCTACCGGACTTTTCAGAAATCATTTATTCCCCTCACCTCCCGCCCGTTGTTACTCTCCCCTGCTCAGAAATGCCAAATTTAAGGACATCATCATGCAGAGCTGGGAGCTCTTTAATCAACAAAGCATCTACAATATGGATAAACACGACGGTGAGGTCAAAAACAGATGAAAATAATACTTCTGTTTTTGGCGTTTTTTGCAAGCTTCACTACTCAAGCCCAATCATCCTCGCTGACTGTAGAACAGACAGTTCGCCAGATTTATCAAAACTATAAATCTGATGCCAGCGCGCCTTATTTTGGTGAGACAGGAGAGCAGGCGATAACGTCTGCACGCATACAAAAGGCACTTACCCTGAATGATAATCTCACGCTGCCGGGCAATATTGGCTGGCTGGATTATGATCCGATTTGTGATTGTCAGGATTTTGGCGATCTGGTGTTAGAAAGCGTAGTGGTTAATCAAACGGATATCGTTCAAGCGGATGCCGTTGTGCGTTTCCGTACCTTTGACGACGATAAAGAAAAGACCACGCAAACGCTGAAAATGGTGGCAGAAAATGGTCGTTGGGTCATTGATGATGTCATCAGCAACCATGGTAGCGTCTGGCAGGCAGTTAATAGCGAGAATGAAAAAATCCTGGCAACACTGGCTTCATTACAAAAAGAAGAGCCTGAAGCCTTTGTCGCTGAACTGTTTAAACATATTGCCGATTATAGTTGGCCCTGGACATGGGTTGTTTCCGACACCTATCGCCAGGCAGTCAATGAATTTTATAAAACCACCTTCAATAAAAACGGCAATTTCGATCAAGAGATGCAAATAGAACGGCAATTTATTTACGACAACCCGATTTGTTTTGGTGAAGAGTCGCTATTTGCTCGTGTTGATGAAATTCGTGTCCAGGAAAAAACCGCCGATTCCGCCCGTATTCATGTTCGTATTGCGCTGAACAATGGTAACAGTGAAGAGCAGGATTTAGTTTTACATCGGCGCGAAGGAAAGTGGGAAATTGCCGATTTTATCCGTCCAGGCAGCGGTAGCTTGCTTAAACAGATTGAAACGAAAACCGCCGCCAGATTAACGCAATGAACTGAATAAAATAAAAATTAGTCGGAACAATAAATAAAAGGGAGCACGATATGAAAACGATTTTCACCGTGGGAGCTGTTGTTCTGGTAACCGGCTTATTAAGTGGTTGCGTCAATGAGCAAAAGGTCAATCAACTGGCAGGTAATGTACAAACATTAAATGCCAAAATCGCCCGGCTAGAGCAGGATATAAAAGCATTACGCCCGCAAATTTACGCCGCCAAATCCGAAGCTAACAGAGCCAATACACGCCTTGATGCGCAGGACTATTTTGATTGCCTGCGCTGCTTGCGTATGTATACGGAGTGATAAAAATATCCCCGGTAGCATTCAGTTACCGGGGATGTTTTTTTAACGTCCAGTCGCCGCTTTAGGACGTTTCTTCGCACCGGCATTCATCGGGCGAGGTTGCGCAGACGGCGCTTTCTTTGCTCCAGCAGGCGTCTGGCGCTGGGTCGCCATCGGCGTATGTTTGGTCAACGCCGGACGGGTATTACGGTTCTGACGGCGAGCTTCGCGCATCTCTTCAATGGTTGGCGCAGGCACTAAGCAATCGCGACGGCTGCCAATCAGATGCTTTTTACCCATCGCTTCCAGCGCCTGGCGGATTAACGGCCAGTTTGCCGGATCGTGGTAACGCAACAACGCTTTATGCAGACGACGCTGTTTGTCACCCTTCGGCACGAAAACGTCTTCGCTCTTATAACCAATCTTCGCCAGCGGATTTTTGCCGGTGTAATACATGGTGGTTGAGTTAGCCAACGGCGACGGGTAGAAGTTCTGTACCTGGTCGAGACGGAAGCGATGTTTCTTCAGCCACAGCGCCAGATTCACCATATCTTCATCGCGTGTACCGGGGTGCGCGGAGATGAAATATGGGATCAGATACTGCTCTTTACCTGCCTGTTTCGAGTAGGTGTCGAACAGCTCTTTAAAGCGGTCATAGCTGCCCATGCCCGGCTTCATCATCTTCGACAACGGCCCTTCTTCGGTATGTTCCGGGGCAATCTTCAGATAACCACCAACGTGATGGGTTGCCAGCTCTTTGATATAGCGCGGATCTTCCACGGCGATGTCATAACGCACGCCGGAGGCAATCAGGATCTTTTTAATGCCTTTCAGATCGCGCGCGCGGCGATAGAGATTGATCGTCGGTTCGTGGTTAGTGTCCATATGCGGACAAATATCCGGGTAAACGCACGATAAACGACGGCAGGTTTGCTCGGCGCGTGGCGATTTGCAGCGCAACATATACATGTTGGCAGTTGGCCCGCCGAGATCGGAAATCACGCCCGTAAAGCCAGGAACGGTGTCGCGGATCGCTTCAATCTCATTGATGATCGAATCTTCCGAACGGCTCTGAATAATGCGCCCTTCATGCTCGGTAATAGAACAGAAAGAGCAGCCGCCAAAGCAGCCACGCATAATATTGACTGAGAAACGGATCATTTCGTAAGCCGGAATACGGGCATTACCGTAAGCCGGATGCGGCACGCGCTTGTACGGCAGCGCAAAGACGCTGTCCATCTCTTCGGTAGAAAGCGGAATAGCAGGCGGGTTGATCCACACATAGCGGTCGCCATGTTTTTGCATCAATGCGCGAGCGCAGCCTGGGTTGGTTTCGTGGTGCAAAATACGCGAAGCATGAGCGTACAGCACTTTATCGCCCTTCACTTTCTCGAAAGAAGGGAGCAACACGTAGGTTTTTTCCCACGGCTTCGGACGCGGCGGCTGCACGGTTACGGCTTTGGCTTCTTGTTTTTTCGGAGCCACCGGTTTGTTATCCGCACACGGCAAATCTTCGCCATACGGATGCGGAATCGGGTCGATTTTCCCCGGTGTATCAAGGCGAGTAGAATCCACGCCGCTCCAGCCAGGCAGCGCCTCTTTCACGATAATCGCGGTATTACGTACATCGCGGATTTCGCTAATCGGCTCGCCCATCGCCAAACGGTGTGCCACTTCCACCAGCGGACGCTCACCGTTACCGAACATCAGCATGTCTGCTTTGGAATCCACCAACACGGAACGGCGCACGGTATCAGACCAGTAATCATAATGTGCGGTACGGCGCAGGCTGGCTTCAATACCGCCGAGGATCACCGGCACATCTTTCCACGCCTCTTTACAACGCTGGGTATAAACCAGTGTGGCGCGATCCGGTCGCTTACCCGCGACGTTATCCGGCGTGTAGGCATCGTCATGACGTAAACGGCGATCGGCGGTATAGCGGTTGATCATCGAATCCATGTTGCCAGCAGTAACACCAAAAAACAGATTCGGTTTACCCAGACGCATAAAGTCGTCTTTGCTGCTCCAGTCCGGTTGGGCGATGATCCCGACACGAAAGCCCTGCGCTTCCAGCATACGACCGCAAATCGCCATCCCAAAGCTTGGGTGATCGACATACGCGTCGCCAGTAACCAAAATGATGTCGCAGCTATCCCAGCCAAGTTGATCCATCTCTTCACGAGACATCGGCAAAAACGGTGCCGGTCCAAAACAGGCGGCCCAGTACTGCGGCCAGGAGAATAGGTCGCGATCCGGTTGGATCAGGGAGATAGAGCTCATTTTGCTTCCAGAAATGATAAAAAAATAATCAAAGGCCGGGGATTATAAGCCGGAACGAAAGAGAAATCGAAAGGTATTCCATACTCGCCCTCCCAGGGCGAGTATGAAGATTACGGTACTGGATTGACCAGCAACTGCCCAATAGAGCCGCGATCCGCCATTTCCAGTGTCTGGCTACCAAAGTAAAACGGGAAATGCGCCCAGGAAGGCTGGCCGTAATAAACAAGCAGTTCCACTTGTCCATCAACCCAGACGGTATCTTTCCAGCCTCTGTCTTCCGGGAATGGCATTGCGCCATTAACATTACGGATCTGGAACATCACACCTTCAATATGGAATGATTGCGGTTCATCCGCGCGTACCGTCCAGCGTTCCCACGTTCCCTGCTGGGCAGCAACGTCAATGCGGTTAACGTCCCATAACTGCCCGTTGATGCCGGGATCATCGCCCAGGCTAATATCACGGCTGCGAATCGGCGAACCAGCCATTATTTCGGTCGGCAGCAGGCGCATCGGCAGGCTGTCAGTCACCAGCGGCAGAAGGCCGGTCGGGCGCAGCGTTAGCACCAGCGTAGAAACCAGAATGCTGGACGGCTCAAAGAAACCGCGAATACGATCAACAATGCTCGCCGCTTCGCCACAGGTGATCGACACTTCATCACCGTTGCTCATATCCACCAGTATTTCACGGCGTTCGCCCGGTGCCAGCGAAAGCTGCTTCACCGATACAGGAGCAGGCAGGAATCCCTGATCGCCAGAAATCACGTGCAACGGACGACCATCGCTCATCTGCAGTTGATAGCGACGGGAGTTCGATGCGTTCAGCAGACGCAGGCGTACCCAACCGCGCGAAACTTCAACGTACGGGCTTTGTACACCGTTGACCAGCAGCGTATCGCCAACAAAGCCGCCGCTTCCCGGTTCGTTGTATTCTGGCGTACCAAAGTTATCCAGCCGTTTATCCTGGATAATGACCGGAAAATCATCCACACCATAATGGTTAGGAATGGGCAGCGACTTGCTGACTTCATCTTCCACCAGCCACATCCCGGCAAGGCCGTTATAGACCTGCTGCGCCGTGCGGTTGGGGGTATTGGCGTGATACCACAAAGTCGCAGCATTCTGGCGAATTGGCAGCACAGGCGCCCAGTCAGCGTTTGGCGACATCATGCGTGCCGGGCCGCCCATCAGTGGGCCTGGCACTTGTAATCCAGCCACTGTCATTGAGACGTTTTCTGTCAGTCGGTTGCTGTAAATCAGCTTAACATCGTCGCCCTTCCAGACGCGGATAGTCGGCCCAAGGTAGCGACCATTGATACCCCAAACCGACGCGCGCGTTCCTGGCGTAAATGACCAGTGCGCGCGCTGTACTGTCATAAATAACGGTTGCCCACGGCGAGATTCAAGCAGCGGCGGAACGGGCAGTGGTTGCTGTTGACCGGCTGCGCTTGCCTTCAGGGGGACAGCACCTGCACACAGTGCAATCCCCGATGCCTGAATGAACTGACGCCGACTGAGTGACATATTTGCTCCATGTAAAACTGGCTAAAGTAATACCGTGCAGGAAAACATCCCCGCAAAAAACAGATTGCCGACTTAAACTTTTCCGGCGGCTTCGCGCTCTGCGACTTCTTTATCGAGCTCGGCGATTTTTTGTTCCATTATCGAACGACAATGAGCAGCCAGCTCGCGAACCTGATCTTTACCATATTGACTGATGTCAATCGGCGGCAGCATTTCTACGATCACTAAACCATTATTCAGTCGATTAAGATTAATCTTATTCGAAGTCGTGGAAACACACACGGGAATAATCGGGACGCCTGCCGCAATTGCCGCATGGAATGCCCCAGTTTTAAACGGCAGCAGGCCGCGACCACGGCTACGCGTTCCTTCCGGGAACATCCAGATGGAAATACGGCGTTTTTTGAAGTGGTTCACGACTTCCGCGATGGTGCCATGCGCCTTAGTACGGTTGTTTCTGTCGATCAATAAGTTGCCGGTTAACCAGTACAACTGCCCAAAGAAGGGGATCCACAGCAAACTCTTTTTACCCACTGTGACCGTCGGTGGCTGCACGATGTTCGATGCTGTCACCATGTCATAGTTGTTCTGGTGGTTAGCAATATAGATAGCATTACCATAGCTTTCAGCATCAGCAGGTTTGCGGCACTCAACTTTCAGCCCATATAGCGGCGCAAGGCGCCCAAACATATGCCCGAAGGTGGCTACATGCTTTGGATTTCGCGGGCTGAAAAGGCAGTAAATGGAGCCGAAAACACAGACTAAGATGCTGTAAATAACGGTAATAATAAGACGAAAGATATATAGCATAACACCCTCTGAAGATCTGAGAGACTGGCATTGTACGTCACCTGAAATCAGGTTAGGGCATTGTTAAAAGCCGCTCTCTGGAAAAGCGTATTGTTAATCGCAACGCATGAATAAACAACGGTTTCAAGGGAATTTTTATCGTTTCCGGGGGGTGAATACGCTGCCGGATGACGACTTAACGTTTCATCCGGCATTCCTTGCAAACGGGAGAAAGCCCCCCTCCGGCATATTACTCTTCGCTATCGCCGCTGCTGGCGCGGTGAGGGGAGTCAATCTCGACACGGTCGATACGCTGTAAACCGCGCATCAAGGTGCCACGGCGACCACGCTCACCAGTCACTTTCAGCAACTCTTCCGGGCGCAGTTTAATTTTGCGTTTCCCGACATGAATAGTCAGAGTGCTCTGCGGCGGCAGTACATACAGGTGTGCCAGACCATCCTCGCCTCGCGCGGCTTCTGCCGACGGGATGTTGATGATCTTGTTACCTTTACCCTTCGACAGTTGCGGAAGCTCGCTTACCGGGAACATCAACATGCGTCCTGCCAGGGTGATAGCCAGTAGCATATCAGAAGCATCTTCAATCACTACTGGCGGCATAACATGCGCATTTTCAGGTAAGGTAATCAACGCTTTACCAGCACGGTTACGGGCAACAAGATCATTAAAGGTGCAGACGAATCCGTAGCCAGCATCGGAAGCCATCAACAGTTTCTTATCGTCGCTTTCCATAAGCATGTGATCAACTGTGGCACCTGGCGGTAACGTCAGTTTACCGGTGAGTGGTTCGCCCTGACCACGCGCCGACGGCAGCGTAATCGGGTCGATGGCGTAGCTACGGCCGGTAGAATCAACAAATACCACCGGTTGGTTGCTCTTGCCTTTCACCGCCGCTTTGAAGCTATCGCCCGCTTTATAGTTCAGGCCTGGTGCGTCGATGTCATGGCCTTTGGCGCTGCGTACCCAGCCCATCTGTGACAGCACAATGGTAACGGGTTCAGACGGCAGCATGTCGTGCTCGCTCATCGCTTTCGCTTCTTCGCGTTCCTGCAACGGCGAACGGCGATCGTCGCCGTAGGCCTGTGCGTCGGCCTGTAGCTCTTTCTTCAGCAGGTTATTCATCTTGCGCTCGGAAGCCAGAATGCTCTGCAACTGGTCACGCTCTTTTTCCAGTTCGTTCTGCTCACCGCGAATCTTCATCTCTTCCAGTTTGGCGAGATGACGCAGTTTCAGTTCGAGGATCGCTTCCGCCTGGGTTTCCGTAATGCCAAAACGCGACATCAGTGCCGGTTTCGGTTCATCTTCATTACGAATGATCTCAATCACTTCGTCGATATTGAGAAACGCCACCAGCAAACCTTCAAGAATATGCAGGCGCTTGAGGACTTTCTCCAGACGATAATTGAGACGGCGGCGCACGGTATCGCGACGGAACACCAGCCATTCGGAGAGGATTTCCAGCAGGTTTTTCACCGCCGGACGCCCATCCAGACCAATCATATTGAGGTTAATACGATAGCTCTTTTCCAGATCGGTCGTGGCAAACAGATGATTCATCACCTGATCCATATCCACACGATTAGAACGCGGCACAATCACCAGACGTGTCGGATTCTCGTGGTCAGATTCATCGCGCAGATCGTCAACCATCGGCAGCTTTTTGTTGCGCATTTGCGCAGCAATTTGCTCCAGTACGCGAGCGCCAGAAACCTGATGCGGTAAGGCGCTGATCACTACCGCGCCATCTTCTTTCTTCCACACCGCGCGCATACGCACAGAACCACGACCGTTCTCGTAAATTTTACGGATTTCGGCGCGGGAGGTGATGATTTCCGCTTCAGTCGGGTAGTCTGGGCCCTGCACGATATCCAGCAACTGGTCGAGCGTGGTTTTCGGCTGGTCGATTAACGCGATTGCCGCCTGTGCGACTTCACGCAGGTTATGTGGCGGAATGTCCGTCGCCATCCCGACAGCAATACCGGTGGTGCCGTTAAGCAAAATATTCGGCAGGCGGGCAGGCAGCATTTTCGGCTCCTGCAACGTGCCGTCGAAGTTTGGCACCCAGTCCGCCGTCCCTTGCCCCAGCTCACTCAGTAACAGCTCAGAATATTTCGACAGGCGGGATTCGGTATAACGCATTGCCGCGAACGATTTCGGATCGTCCGGTGCCCCCCAGTTTCCCTGCCCATCAACCAGCGGATAACGGTAAGAAAACGGCTGAGCCATTAGTACCATCGCTTCATAGCAGGCGCTGTCACCGTGCGGATGGTATTTACCCAGTACGTCACCCACAGTACGGGCCGATTTTTTAAATTTGGCGGTAGCATTCAGACCCAGTTCTGACATCGCATACACAATGCGGCGCTGAACAGGTTTCAGACCATCACCAATAAACGGCAACGCACGATCCATGATGACGTACATGGAGTAGTTTAAGTAGGCGTTTTCCGTAAATTCATGTAGCGCAAGGCGCTCTGCCATATCGCTCATTAATTCTGATTCCTCAACTTATTCGCCAGCCTTCAAAGGGGCAATATTGCCGGAGATACTACATTATCTGTCGCGTCGAGTCACAGGAGATCAGTGTGAATAGTGCCGCCGGACGTGCTCCGACGGCGATAAAGGCATCAATGTGCCTTGATATACAACTCTTTGCTGTAGACATAATCCTGGGGATTATGCAGCGGGAAACCGCCAACGTAAGGTTTAAGCAGTTTGATCAGTGGCTGATAGTAGACAGGAATGAGCGGTGCCTGCTGGTTGATAATGGCCTCTGCCTGTTGATACAGCGCATTACGCTTTGTCGCGTCAGTGGTCTGAGCGGCCTGGTTTAGTAACGCGTCATACTTTGCGTTTTTCCAGTGACCGACGTTCTCTTCACTATCGCTTTTAAGCGTGTTCAGGAAGCTGGATGCATCATTATATGTCGCATCCCACGACTGCCGCGACAACATGAAATCACCACTACGCCGGGCATCGAGATACGTTTTCCACTCCATCGTGCGCAGCGTCACCTGTGCGCCAAGCCATTTTTTCCATTCGGAAGACAAGGCTATCGCCGTTTTTTCATGCAGATCGTACTTGTTGTAGAACAGTTCAAAGCGTAGCGGATGAGAGGCGTCGTATCCCGCCTGTTTCAGCAAGGCTTTTGCCATCGCAACGCGCTCACCCATTGGCTTTTGCAGTTCCTCAAACGTTGGCACACGAAACCCTTCTACCTCTGTCGGCGTCAATGTTGTTGCTGGCGTTCGTAGCCCAAGTATCTTTTGCGCGATTAGCGGCCTGTCAACCGTAAGATACAATGCCCGCCGCACACGGGCATCATCAAACGGCGGTTTCCGGGTGTTGAAGTTGTAATATTCGCTGTTCAGGCGAGGGATTATCCGCAGCTCGCCAGGCAGTGATTTTTCGATTGCAGGAATTTGCTGCGCCGGAACCCAGGTGAGATCAACCTCTCCCGCGCGATAGCGGTTATAACCGGTGACCGAATTATCCAGCGCCAGATACTCAACCTGCTGTAAGACAGTATGCTCGGCATCGCGGTATTCCGGATTTTTTCGGGCTGTAATCTTTTCGTTAACTACCCATTTATCAAGAACAAAAGCACCGTTGTAAACCATATGTTCTGGCTTACTCCAGCTATCGCCATACTTCGCAATCACATGATGCGGAACCGGAAACAGCGTCGGCCAGGCGAGCATGGTCGTGAACCAGGGAACGGGCTGCTCAAGCGTGACTTCAAGAGTGCGGTCATCGGTAGCCTTCACACCCAGCGATGCAACATCCGCTTTGCCTTTCACAATAGCCGCTGCATTTTTAATATGCGCCTGCGCCAGATAGCCGGCAAAAGGGCTTGCCGTTTTGGGGTCAACCGCGCGCTGCCAGCCGAGGACAAAATCCTGTGCCGTTAAGGGCTGACCATCAGACCACTGTAAGCCGTGACGTAAATGGAAAACATAGCGTTTGCCGCTATCTGCCACCTCCCATGATTCGGCCTGAGCGGGTTGCACTTTGCCTTCACTGTCTATCCATACCAGACCTTCAAACAGATCCAGCACAATCTGCGCAGCAGTATTCTCCTCAACCTTTTGCGGGTCGAGCGTACCGGGGTCGCTATGATTGTTGTAACGAAAGACTTGCTGTGGGGCGAGCGGTGTGTTGGCGGGAATGTCAGCAGCATAGAGAGGAGCCGCACTTACCAGGCTGACCAGCCATAATAAATTTCGCGTATACATGGTATTCCTTACCGAAGAAATTATAAGCCCGACAACAATACGCCTGTGACATTGTTAGCTCAAACTTATCGCGAGTGATTTGGCTCACACTCCGGTAAAGATTCCCCCATCACGCCAACGGCACATAGACATCCGTTTCCAGCCGCTGCTCTGACATCCCTTCAGCCAGATTAGTGTAGTGAAACAGTATCGGCGCTTTACGTATTTTCTCGCCGCTTTCAGGCAGTCATTGACGAATGATGCCCCATACCGTGCGCGAAATATCGTCCAGTTCGCCAACGTGACGAGCCACGGCATAACGTCCTCCATCAAGCTCACTATTACTCACGCCATAACGATTCTCCGGAATCGCTTCGCTAACGCTGCCGCAGATATCAAAGCGAAACGCTTCCGGCGCGGTGCTTGCAGGGTCGTCCCAGGCAACACCAAATGTCTGGCTTTGGTTAACAGGAGAAAGCCCCGTCTCTTTGCGCCACATGATAAATTTCGCCACGCTATAGTTGAGCTACTCAGGGCTACAGCGATGCGGCAACAAAGCCACGCGGGTTGAAGGGAAATTGATGATGTTCACGTCCAGTGTCAGGTTTGTCATTTTGCCTCCCTGCGAAATTATTCCCGGGAACGCGTCCCGGGAGCGGTAACAATTACGGATTCACTTTACGAATCTGTTTAACGTCGATCTCAACAGAGTTCCAGTCTTTATCGACCTCCCCCTGAATCTCAACCGTATCTTTCGGTGTAACAGTCACACCGTTCCAGCGTTTGTGGTCGATATCGACATTGATAGTACCGCTGGCATCTTTGAACACGTAGAGATCGTCAGAGATGCGTTCAACGATATTGCCGCGCAGGGTTACCCAGGTATCATCACGCAGGGATTTTGCGTTTTCTACGTTAGTTACACTACCGTTCGGCCCCTGAAATCCTCCGGTCTGACTTTGTGTTGCCGATGGGCCAGAAAAACCACCCTGCTCTGCTGCCATAACTGGTGCGCTACACAGAGCCATTACTGCAATTACTGCTGCTAATTTTTTCATGTTTGTTACTCCCTTTAATGTCTGTTTTCGAGCATTAAACAAGATACTCCTTAACAACTTCTTAAGAAAAAAAAAGAAAATTTAGTACTGTACAGAGCACGTTACAACACGGTTTACTGGCAACGAATACAGCTATCGCAGGGATGAAAAGATGCGAATTTTACTGATAGAAGATGACATGCTGATTGGCGACGGCATCAAAACAGGTCTTAGTAAGATGGGCTTTAGTGTTGACTGGTTTACGGAAGGTCGTCAGGGAAAAGAGGCGCTTTATAGCGCACCTTATGACGCAGTAATCCTTGATCTAACCTTACCAGGAATGGATGGTCGCGATATTTTGCGCGAATGGCGGGATAAAGGTCAGCGTGAACCGGTACTGATCCTGACCGCGCGCGACGCCCTGGCGGAACGCGTAGAAGGTTTGCGTCTGGGCGCCGACGATTATCTGTGTAAACCTTTTGCCTTAATAGAAGTCGCTGCCAGGCTGGAAGCACTGATGCGTCGAAGCAACGGGCAAGCCAGCAATGAGTTACATCACGGTAACGTAATGCTCGACCCCGGCAAACGTATTGCCACTCAGGCTGGCGAACCCTTAACGCTGAAGCCAAAAGAATTTGCCCTGCTGGAATTACTGATGCGTAACGCTGGTCGGGTACTGCCGCGCAAATTGATTGAAGAAAAACTGTACACCTGGGACGAAGAGGTCACCAGCAATGCCATCGAAGTGCATGTGCATCATCTGCGACGTAAGCTCGGCAGCGACTTTATTCGCACCGTTCACGGTATTGGCTACACATTAGGTGAGAAATGAAATTTACCCAACGCCTTAGTCTGCGAGTCAGACTGACGCTGATCTTTTTGATTCTGGCCTCGGTGACCTGGCTTGTCTCCAGCTTTGTCGCCTGGAAACAAACAATGGATAATGTCGATGAGTTATTCGATACCCAGTTGATGCTGTTTGCCAAACGGTTAAGTACGCTCGATCTTAACGAAATCAATGCGGCAGATCGTATGGCGCAAACACCGAATAAATTAAAACACGGTCACGTAGATGATGATGCGCTGACCTTTGCAGTCTTTACTCACGACGGCAACATGGTTCTTAACGATGGCGATAATGGAGAAGATATTCCCTACAGCTATCAACGGGAAGGTTTTGCTAATGGGCAACTGGTAGGTGAAGACGATCCCTGGCGTTTTGTCTGGATGACGTCACATGATGGTAAATATCGCATCGTTGTTGGCCAGGAGTGGGAATACCGTGAAGACATGGCACTGGCGATTGTCACTGGACAGCTCATTCCCTGGCTTATCGCGCTGCCTATCATGTTGATCATCATGATGGTACTACTGGGCCGTGAACTCTCGCCACTAAACAAACTGGCGCTGGCGCTACGTATGCGCGATCCTGACTCGGAAAAACCGCTCAACGCTGACGGTGTACCCAACGAAGTGCGTCCGCTGGTCGAGTCGCTGAATCAACTTTTCGACCGTACACATGCGATGATGGTTCGTGAACGACGCTTTACCTCCGATGCCGCTCACGAACTGCGTAGCCCGTTAACGGCGCTGAAAGTACAAACCGAAGTCGCACAGCTTTCCGACGACGATCCGCAGGCACGGAAAAAAGCACTGATACAGTTACATTCCGGGATCGATCGCGCCACCCGCCTTGTTGATCAACTGCTCACACTATCGCGGCTCGACTCGCTGGATAACCTTCAGGACGTCGCGGAGATCCCACTTGAAGATCTCCTGCAATCGTCGGTAATGGATATTTACCACACGGCGCAACAGGCGAAAATTGACGTGCGGCTGACGCTCAATACACAGGGCATCAAACGCACCGGACAACCGCTATTGCTAAGTTTGCTGGTACGAAATCTGCTGGATAACGCCGTGCGCTACAGTCCACAGGGCAGCGTGGTGGACGTCACGCTGAATGCCGATAATTTCATCGTAAGGGATAACGGTCCCGGTGTAACGCCAGAGGCACTGGCGCGAATTGGCGAACGTTTCTATCGCCCACCAGGACAAACCGCCACCGGCAGTGGGCTTGGGCTGTCGATTGTCCAGCGGATCGCCAAATTGCATGGCATGAATGTTGTGTTTGGGAATGCGAAACAAGGTGGATTTGAGGCGAAAGTAAGCTGGTAGTGGTGGTATTGTTGCTAAATTCGCAAAAGACTTTGCACATTTTGCTAATTTCACCGTACCGCTCTGTGACGTACTATAGTCGGCAAACGTCTCACCTTGAGGATAAAAAATGAGCAATATCCTGATTATCAACGGCGCGAAAAAATTCGCCCACTCCAATGGTCAACTGAACGACACCCTGACCGAAGTCGCGGATGGCACGCTGCGCAACCTCGGGCATGATGTCCGCATCGTTCGCGCCGACAGCGACTACGATGTCAAAGCCGAAGTACAAAACTTTCTCTGGGCTGATGTGGTTATCTGGCAGATGCCAGGCTGGTGGATGGGCGCGCCGTGGACGGTGAAAAAATACATTGATGATGTGTTCACCGAAGGTCACGGTACGCTGTATGCCAGCGATGGTCGTACCCGCAAAGATCCGTCGAAAAAATACGGCTCTGGCGGCCTGGTGCAGGGCAAAAAATATATGCTTTCCCTGACCTGGAACGCACCAATGGAAGCCTTCACTGAAAAAGATCAGTTCTTCCACGGCGTCGGCGTTGACGGCGTGTATCTGCCGTTCCATAAAGCAAACCAATTCCTCGGCATGGAACCGCTGCCGACATTTATCGCTAATGACGTGATAAAAATGCCTGATGTTCCCCGCTATACCGAAGAATATCGCAAGCATCTTGTGGAAATTTTTGGTTAACTAGAGCTCTGGCTTTAGAAGGAGTTAACCATGCTTACAGTAATCGCTGAAATCCGTACTCGTCCTGGCCAACATCACCGTCAGGCGGTATTGGATCAGTTTGCTAAAATCGTACCAATAGTACTGAAGGAAGAAGGTTGCCACGGCTATGCGCCGATGGTGGATTGCGCTGCTGGCGTGAGTTTCCAGTCTATGGCACCGGACTCTATCGTGATGATTGAGCAGTGGGAAAGCATTGCCCATCTTGAAGCGCATTTGCAGACGCCACACATGAAAGCGTACAGCGAAGCCGTAAAAGGCGATGTGCTGGAAATGAATATTCGTATTCTGCAACCGGGGATTTAATCCTGCCTTGTTTGCCCGGCCATCCTGACCGGGCAATGTTCTTTCTTTTAAACCTCAATCTCCGCCATATCGCCTTTCTCTTGCAACCAGTTACGGCGGTCTTCCGAGCGTTTCTTCGCCAGCAGCATGTCCATCATCGCGTCAGTACGCTGATCGTCTTCATCATCAATGGTTAACTGCACCAGACGGCGAGTATTCGGATCAAGCGTAGTTTCGCGCAATTGCATAGGGTTCATTTCCCCCAGCCCTTTAAAACGCTGAACGTTCGGCTTGCCTTTCTTGCGTTTTAATTGCTCAAGTACGCCCTCTTTCTCTTCTTCTGTCAGCGCGTAATAGACCTCTTTACCCAGATCAATACGGTAGAGCGGTGGCAGAGCAACGTAAACGTGACCATGTTTCACTAGCGTGCGGAAGTGTTTTACAAACAGCGCGCAGAGCAGCGTGGCAATGTGCAGGCCATCGGAGTCCGCATCCGCGAGGATACAGATCTTGCCGTAACGTAGCTGGCTAAGATCATCGCTGTCAGGATCAATACCGATCGCAACCGAAATATCGTGCACTTCCTGCGAGGCCAGTACTTCATCGGAAGAGACTTCCCAGGTGTTAAGAATCTTACCTTTCAACGGCATGATCGCCTGATATTCACGATCGCGCGCCTGCTTGGCGGATCCGCCTGCGGAGTCCCCTTCCACGAGGAACAGTTCGGTACGGTTAAGATCCTGCGCGGTGCAGTCAGCCAGTTTGCCAGGCAGCGCCGGGCCGCTGGTCAGCTTTTTACGTACCACTTTTTTGGCGGCACGCATACGACGCTGGGCGTTGGAAATCGCCATCTCAGCAAGTAGTTCCGCCGCCTGGACGTTCTGGTTCAGCCACAGGGTGAAGGCATCTTTAACCACGCCAGAAACGAATGCTGCACATTGACGCGAAGAGAGACGCTCTTTGGTCTGCCCGGCAAACTGCGGATCCTGCATTTTTACTGACAACACATATGCGCAGCGATCCCAGATATCTTCCGCCGACAGTTTCACGCCGCGCGGCAGAATGTTGCGGTATTCGCAAAACTCACGCATCGCATCCAGCAAGCCCTGACGCAGACCGTTAACGTGCGTACCGCCCTGCATCGTTGGGATCAGGTTGACGTAGCTTTCGGTCAGCAGTTCACCGCCTTCCGGTAGCCACAGTAGTGCCCAGTCAACCGCTTCAGTATCGCCAGCGAAATTACCGATAAACGGTTTTTCCGGCAGTGTCGGTAAACCGTTTACCGCTTCCGCCAGGTAATCGTTCAGACCGTCCTGATAGCACCAGCGTTGCTCAGTGTTGTTGATCTCATCTTTAAAGGTGATCTCAACGCCGGGGCACAGTACTGCTTTGGCTTTCAGTACATGTGTAAGCCGGGAAACAGAAAAGCGTGGGCTGTCAAAGAAGGTTTCATCCGGCCAGAAGTGCACGCTGGTGCCGGTATTGCGTTTACCGCAAGTGCCGACGACCTGCAAATCCTGTACCTTTTCGCCATTTTCAAACGCGATGTTATAAATCTGGCCATCGCGGCGCACGTTGACTTCTACGCGCTTCGACAAGGCGTTAACCACCGAAATCCCCACGCCATGCAGGCCGCCAGAGAACTGGTAATTTTTGTTAGAGAATTTACCGCCTGCGTGCAGACGGCAAAGAATCAGTTCAACCGCCGGTACACCCTCTTCAGGGTGAATATCCACCGGCATCCCGCGACCATCGTCAATCACTTCTAACGACTGGTCAGCATGTAAAATTACATCCACGCGTTTTGCGTGACCCGCCAGTGCTTCATCGACACTGTTATCAATAACTTCTTGCCCCAAATGGTTAGGGCGAGTGGTATCGGTATACATCCCCGGACGGCGGCGAACCGGCTCAAGCCCGGTGAGTACCTCAATGGCATCAGCGTTATAAGTTTGCGTCATGGTTTAAGTTAGCAATTCGAGTTGATCGTCAGAGATGGTGCAGACCAAGAAAATCGACGATCGGGTTGAAATAATCTTCGAAGCCCGTGAATGCGTGGTTGCCGCCTTCTATTACAGTCTGGCGGCAGGAAGCGTAGTACGCCACCGCCTGGCGGTAATCCAGCACTTCATCTCCCGTCTGTTGCAGCAGCCAGATAAGATCCGGCGCTTCCAGCGGGTCAATCTGCATGACTTTGAGATCGTAAATATGGCGTGACTCTAGCACATATTGCTGCCCGGTGTAGGGGTTCTCGTTCTGACCGAGATAGTCTGTTAGCAATTCAAACGGGCGCACCGCCGGGTTTACCACCACTGCGGGCAACATAAAACATTGCGACAACCAGGTGGCGTAGTAACCCCCCAGTGATGAACCGACGATACCCAGCGAATCGCCGCCATGTTCCAGGACAATGGATTCCAGCAGTTCTGCCGCATCGGAAGGATACGGCGGCAACTGCGGAATAATCATCTCAACGTCAGGGTGATGTTCCGCCAGCCAGTTTTTCAACAAGCTCGCTTTTGCAGAACGCGGCGAGCTGTTGAAACCGTGTAAATAAAGAAGCGTAGACATCAGTAACCTTCTGAAGCGGTATCAGGTTGGAAACGCGTGTCCGCAAGGCGGTGCACTTCGGTAGTCAGCGTGCCATCAGCATGTAACTCCAGCGTACGCCAGCCGGGAGCAATGGTGTCCAGCGTGAAGTTGGAACAGTGTGGTTTAAATTGTACACAGGTCGACGGCGTTGCCATCAGGCGGCGCCTGTTCCAGTCGAGATCGAGTTCCTGATGAATATGACCACACAGCAGATATTTGACGTGCGGAAACTTCGCCAGCACATTATCCAGTTCACCTGCGTTACGCAGACTGTGTTGGTCGAGCCAGCTACAGCCTGCAGGCAGCGGATGATGGTGCAGTAGCAGCAACGTATGGCGCTCTGGCGCATCGGCCAGTTTTCGCTCCAGCCAATCAAGCTGAAACTCGCTCAATTCGCCGTGCGGTACGCCAAACACCTGGCTATCCAGCAGCAAGATTTGCCATTGCTCACCGATAAACACACGCTTCGCCGGGGAAATACCCGCATCCTGTAACGCGCTGTACATCGCAGGCTGGAAATCATGGTTTCCCGGCAGCCAGACGCAGGGCGCACGAAAGCTTGCGATGCCTTCCGCAAAGTGCAGATAGGCCGCAGCAGTTTGATCCTGCGCTAAATCACCTGTCGCGACAATCAGGTCGAATTCGTGCTGGTGTGGACGAATCGCCTCCAGCACAGCCTGGTAGCTCTCCCAGGTGTTTACCCCCAACAGGGCTTCGTGCTTTTGTGCAAACAGGTGAGTGTCGGTAATTTGTAAAATCCTGACTCTGGCCTCACCAGCCAGAGGAAGGGTTAACAGGCTTTCCAAATGGTGTCCTTAGGTTTCACGACGCTAATAAACCGGAATCGCCATCGCTCCATGTGCTAAACAGTATCGCAACCAATCCGCTAAAAACTGATTAATTTGATGCTTTTCGTCGCGTTGATGCAACTTTTTATTAGGATAATCATACCGCGCTTTGAAGCGAAAAATCTGCTGGCTTGAACACACTTCAGCCACCATCGCGTCATGATACAGACGCACCGTCATTGACGGAAGGCTCCAGTAACTGATCGCAGGCGCAGTCTGTTCTATTGTCACCAGGGTAGTGTATCGGGTCGATTCCACTATCGTTAGCCGATAATGTGCGTTTGCCACCTGATAGCTTATAGTTTCGCCGGGTGCATCATTGCGCGGTAACAAACGGCGCAATTGTGAAAAGTTCATCTCGCACAGGCGCATCATTTCAGGAAAGTCAGGTGTGTAACGCTTCATTTATGCCCACTCATTTTTTAACGCTTGATGATGCAGTTGCAGCCATTGCAAAGCGATGACTGACGCTGCGTTGTCGATTTTCCCCTCTTCTACCCACTGGTAGGCCTGTTCCCGGCTTACCACATGAACGCGAATATCTTCGTTTTCATCAGCCAGACCGTGAATACCGCTTGCGGTCGTGGCGTCCACTTCGCCCACCATAATTGACGAACGCTCACTGGTGCCGCCTGGGCTTGCCAGGAAACTTAACACCGGTTTGGTTCGTTTGACTATCAGCCCCGCCTCTTCAATCGCTTCGCGTCGGGCGACATCTTCCACACTTTCCCCCTCTTCAATCATCCCGGCAACCATTTCCAGTAGCCAGGGCGTTTCGCTGGTGTCATACGCGGCAATCCGTATCTGCTCAATCAACACGACTTCATCACGCACTGGGTCAAAGGGTAGCAAGACTGCGGCGTGACCGCGCTCAAAAATTTCTCTGCGGACTTCATGACTCATTTGCCCGTTGAATAGACGATGACGAAACCTATAAAGATCTAATGAAAAAAAGCCGCGATAAAGTGTTTCTCGTGCAATAATTTCTACATCGTTTTTGCCAAATGTAACGGGCAGGTTGTCTGGCTTAAGCATGGTTAATGTCCTGGCACTAATAGTGAATTAAATGTGAATTTCAGCGACGTTTGACTGCCGTTTGAGCAGTCATGTGTTAAATTGAGGCACATTAATGCCCTATGGCACGTAACGCCAACCTTTTGCGGTAGCGGCTTCTGCTAGAATCCGCAATAATTTTACAGTTTGATCAGCGCTAAATACTGCTTCACCACAAGGAATGCAAATGAAGAAATTGCTCCCCATTCTTATCGGCCTGAGCCTTTCTGGGTTCAGTACGTTGAGCCAGGCCGAGAACCTGATGCAAGTTTATCAGCAAGCACGCCTTAGTAACCCGGAATTGCGTAAGTCTGCCGCCGATCGTGATGCTGCCTTTGAAAAAATTAATGAAGCGCGCAGTCCATTACTGCCACAGCTAGGTTTAGGTGCAGATTACACCTATAGCAACGGCTACCGCGACGTGAACGGCATCAACTCTAACGCAACCAGTGCATCCCTGCAGTTGACTCAGTCCATTTTCGATATGTCGAAATGGCGGGCGCTGACCTTGCAGGAAAAGGCTGCCGGTATTCAGGACGTCACCTATCAGACCGATCAACAAACCTTGATCCTCAACACTGCGACCGCTTATTTCAACGTGTTGAATGCTATTGACGTGCTTTCCTATACCCAGGCGCAAAAAGAAGCGATCTACCGTCAGTTAGATCAAACCACCCAACGTTTTAACGTGGGTCTGGTGGCGATCACCGACGTGCAGAACGCCCGCGCACAGTACGATACCGTGCTGGCGAACGAAGTGACCGCACGTAACAACCTCGACAATGCCGTTGAACAACTGCGTCAGATCACCGGTAATTACTATCCGGAACTGGCGGCCCTGAATGTCGAAAACTTCAAAACCGACAAACCACAGCCGGTTAACGCGCTGCTGAAAGAAGCAGAAAAACGCAACCTGTCGCTGTTACAGGCACGTTTGAGCCAGGATCTGGCGCGCGAGCAAATTCGCCAGGCGCAGGATGGTCACTTACCGACGCTGGATTTAACGGCTTCTACCGGGATTTCTGACACCTCTTATAGCGGTTCGAAAACCCGTGGAGCGAACAGTGCCCAGTATGACGACAGCAATATGGGTCAGAACAAAGTGGGTCTGAGCTTCTCGCTGCCGATTTATCAGGGCGGGATGGTTAACTCGCAGGTGAAACAGGCACAGTACAACTTTGTCGGTGCCAGCGAACAACTGGAAAGCGCCCACCGTAGCGTCGTGCAAACCGTGCGTTCCTCTTTCAACAACATTAATGCATCTATCAGTAGCATTAACGCTTACAAACAAGCCGTGGTTTCCGCCCAAAGCTCATTAGACGCGATGGAAGCGGGCTACTCGGTCGGTACGCGTACCATTGTTGATGTGTTGGACGCCACCACTACGCTGTACAACGCCAAACAAGAACTGGCAAATGCGCGTTATAACTACCTGATTAACCAATTGAATATTAAATCAGCTCTGGGTACGTTGAACGAGCAGGATCTGCTGGCACTAAACAATGCGCTGAGCAAACCGGTTTCCACTAACCCGGAAAACGTTGCGCCGCCAACGCCAGAACAGAATGCTATTGCTGATGGCTATGCGCCTGATAGCCCGGCACCAGTTGTTCAGCAAACATCAGCACGCACTACCACCAGTAACGGTCATAACCCTTTCCGTAACTGATGACGACGACGGGGCTTCGGCCCCGTCTGAACGTAAGGCAACGTAAAGATACGGGTTATCTGCCGCATTCTTCCCCCTTCTCGCTTCAATTTCGACCAGCCATCCTCTATTCTGATGGGTATTTACCACTGGTCCCGGAAGACAAAAATGAAACGGACAAAATCCATACGCCACGCATCGTTCCGCAAAAACTGGAGCGCACGCCATCTGACACCTGTTGCTCTCGCGGTTGCCACTGTTTTTATGCTGGCAGGCTGTGAAAAGAGTGATGAAACAGTGTCTCTGTATCAAAATGCTGATGATTGTTCAGCGGCAAACCCAGGCAAAAGTGCAGAATGCACCACTGCGTACAATAATGCGCTGAAAGAAGCGGAACGTACTGCGCCGAAATACGCCACCCGTGAAGACTGTGTTGCTGAATTTGGCGAAGGTCAATGCCAGCAGGCACCTGCTCAGGCTGGCATGGCGCCAGAAAACCAGGCGCAGGCTCAGCAATCCAGCGGTAGCTTCTGGATGCCGCTGATGGCCGGTTACATGATGGGACGTCTGATGGGCGGTGGCGCGGGCTTTGCGCAACAACCGCTGTTCTCTTCGAAAAACCCGGCCAGCCCGGCTTACGGCAAATACACTGATGCCACGGGTAAAAACTATGGCGCAGCCCAGCCAGGCCGCACCATGACCGTACCGAAAACAGCCATGGCGCCGAAACCGGCCACCACCACCACCGTTACCCGTGGCGGCTTTGGTGAATCTGTTGCCAAACAAAGCACCATGCAGCGTAGCGCAACCGGCACTTCCTCTCGTTCAATGGGCGGCTGATACCGATGGAAAGAGTCAGTATTACCGAGCGCCCGGACTGGCGCGAGAAAGCTCACGAGTACGGTTTCAATTTCCATACCATGTACGGTGAGCCGTACTGGTGTGAAGATGCTTACTACAAATTGACCCTCACCCAGGTTGAAAAGCTGGAAGAGGTCACCGCTGAACTACACCAGATGTGCCTGAAAGTGGTGGAAAAAGTGATCGCCAGCGACGAGCTGATGACCAAATTCCGCATTCCAAAACACACCTGGAGTTTTGTGCGTCAGTCATGGCTGACTCACCAGCCGTCGCTTTATTCGCGTCTTGATCTGGCGTGGGATGGCACTGGCGAACCTAAACTTCTGGAAAATAACGCCGATACGCCAACGTCACTGTATGAAGCTGCGTTCTTTCAGTGGATCTGGTTGGAAGATCAGCTTAACGCGGGCAACCTGCCGGAAGGCAGCGACCAGTTTAACAGTCTGCAAGAAAAGCTCATTGACCGTTTTGTCGAGTTGCGTGAGCAGTACGGCTTTCAGTTGCTGCATCTCACCTGCTGTCGCGACACAGTGGAAGATCGTGGCACCATTCAGTATTTGCAGGACTGCGCGACCGAAGCTGAAATCGCCACCGAGTTTCTGTACATCGACGATATCGGTTTAGGCGAAAAAGGTCAGTTCACAGATTTGCAGGATCAGGTCATCGCTAACCTGTTCAAACTGTATCCGTGGGAATTTATGCTGCGCGAAATGTTCTCCACTAAGCTTGAAGATGCTGGCGTGCGTTGGCTGGAACCGGCGTGGAAGAGCATTATCTCCAACAAGGCGCTTCTGCCGCTGCTGTGGGAGATGTTCCCGAATCACCCGAACCTGCTGCCCGCTTATTTTGCGGAAGATGATCATCCGCAAATGGAAAAATATGTGGTTAAACCGATCTTCTCCCGTGAAGGCGCAAACGTGTCGATCATTGAGAACGGTAAAACCATTGAAGCAGCGGAAGGTCCGTATGGCGAAGAAGGGATGATTGTTCAGCAATTCCATCCACTACCGAAATTTGGCGACAGTTATATGCTGATTGGAAGTTGGCTGGTGAACGATCAACCTGCCGGAATTGGGATTCGTGAAGACCGTGCATTAATCACCCAGGACATGTCACGGTTTTATCCGCATATTTTCGTTGAATAATACTGTTCAATATTGCCCCGTTTACTGGGGCAATTTATTATAATCCGCAAATCATCACTCCCACCTATATATAATCAACTACATCTATCACCTTTATTTAACATTAATTCCTAATTTAATATTAGATCGTCATATGTAAGCGATATTGTAATTAAATTAACTAATAAAAAACATAGTAACTTGTTGTTTTATATGCTTATTTATAACTTTTATTGCACCAAAAATAGATTTAATAATTAAAAAACAATGTCGCTGGGATCACACTACACAATATTGAATATTGTTATTGATATATTGCCCCCCTAGTATCGACTAAAAGAAAATATTTGTTACAGAGAAATACAAAAATCTAAATCAAGTAAAAAAGCATTTATAACAACTATTAGAAATACACTTTCATTCGTCAAATGAATTTATTAGCACCATCTCAACAGTCGATATTCATCATTATTATATATTTGCGTTATATAAGGAGATATATCCATGTTTGATAAATATAGAAAAACTCTGGTAGCCGGAGCTGTGGCGATAACTCTGGGTTTGTCAGCATCAGGGGTGATGGCAGCAGGTTTTAAACCTGCACCACCTGCCGGGCAACTCGGCGCAGTCATCGTTGATCCCTACGGTAATGCTCCTCTGACTGCTGTGGTTGATTTAGATAGTCATGTCATTTCTGACGTCAAAGTTACCGTCCACGGGAAAGGCGAAAAAGGCGTTGAAATCAGCTATCACGTGGGTCAGGAGTCACTAAAAACTTACGATGGTGTACCGATTTTTGGTCTTTACCAGAAATTTGCTAACAAAGTAACCGTTGAGTGGAAAGAAAACGGTAAGGCCATGAAAGATGATTACGTGGTGCAGACTTCCGCCATCGTCAATAATTACATGGATAACCGCTCCATCTCCAACCTACAGCAAACCAAAGTTGTTAAAGTCGCGCCAGGTTTTGAAGACCGCCTCTATCTGGTTAATACCCATACCTTTACTGCGCAAGGTTCCGACCTCCACTGGCATGGTGAGAAAGATAAAAATGCCGGGATCCTCGATGCGGGTCCGGCAACCGGCGCACTGCCTTTTGATATCGCGCCATTCACCTTTATCGTCGATACCGAAGGTGAATACCGCTGGTGGCTGGATCAAGACACCTTCTACGATGGTCGTGACCGCGATATCAACAAGCGTGGTTATCTGATGGGCATCCGCGAAACGCCACGCGGCACCTTTACCGCAGTACAGGGTCAGCACTGGTACGAGTTCGACATGATGGGTCAGGTGCTGGAAGATCATAAACTGCCGCGCGGATTCGCTGACGCCACTCATGAATCCATTGAGACGCCAAATGGCACGGTACTGTTGCGCGTAGGTAAGAGTAACTATCGTCGCGATGACGGCGTACACGTCACCACCATTCGTGACCATATCCTCGAAGTCGATAAATCTGGTCGCGTTGTCGATGTATGGGATCTGACGAAGATCCTCGATCCGAAACGCGATGCACTGCTCGGCGCGCTGGATGCAGGTGCAGTTTGCGTTAACGTTGACCTTGCCCATGCAGGACAACAGGCAAAACTGGAACCAGATACACCGTTTGGCGACGCTCTGGGTGTAGGGCCAGGCCGTAACTGGGCGCACGTTAATTCTATCGCTTATGACGCAAAAGATGACTCAATTATTCTCTCCTCTCGTCATCAGGGCGTAGTGAAGATTGGTCGTGATAAGCAAGTGAAATGGATCCTTGCGCCATCGAAAGGCTGGGAAAAACCACTGGCTAGCAAGCTGCTGAAACCAGTTGATGCTAACGGTAAACCTATTACGTGTAACGAAAACGGTCTGTGTGAAAACTCGGACTTCGATTTTACCTACACCCAACATACCGCCTGGATTTCCAGTAAAGGTACGCTCACTATCTTTGATAATGGCGACGGTCGCCATCTGGAACAACCTGCCTTACCAACCATGAAATATTCCCGCTTTGTGGAATATAAGATTGATGAGAAGAAAGGCACCGTTCAGCAAGTTTGGGAATACGGTAAAGAACGTGGCTACGATTTCTATAGCCCAATCACCTCCATCATTGAATATCAAGCCGACCGCAACACCATGTTTGGCTTCGGTGGTTCTATTCATTTGTTCGATGTCGGGCAGCCAACCGTCGGTAAGTTGAACGAAATAGATTACAAAACCAAAGAAGTGAAAGTGGAAATCGACGTGCTGTCTGATAAACCCAACCAGACTCACTATCGTGCGCTGTTAGTCCGTCCACAGCAGATGTTTAAATAATTAAGAAGGGAATAAAAAATGTCGAAATTAGGGATCTCATCACTGTTTAAAAGTGTACTGCTGACCGCAGCTCTGGCGGTTTCATTTACCGCATCTGCATTCACCGAAGGCACGGATTATATGGTTCTGGAAAAACCGATTCCGAACGCCGATAAAACGCTGATTAAAGTGTTCAGCTATGCCTGCCCGTTCTGCTACAAGTATGACAAAGCAGTGACTGGCCCTGTCTCTGAAAAAGTGAAAGATGTCGTTGCTTTCACGCCTTTTCATCTGGAAACCAAAGGTGAATACGGCAAACAAGCAAGCGAAGTCTTTGCGGTCTTGATAAATAAAGATAAAGCAGCAGGCATTTCCTTATTTGATGCTAACTCTCAGTTTAAGAAGGCCAAGTTTGCCTACTACGCGGCATATCACGACAAAAAAGAACGCTGGTCTGACGGCAAAGATCCCGCTGCCTTTATCAAAACTGGTCTGGATGCCGCAGGTATGAGCCAGGCGGATTTTGAAGCAGCACTGAAAGAGCCAGCGGTACAAGAAACACTGGAAAAATGGAAAGCCTCTTATGAAGTTGCAAAAATCCAGGGCGTTCCGGCGTATGTCGTCAACGGTAAATATCTGATCTACACCAAGAGTATTAAATCCATTGATGCAATGGCAGACCTTATCCGTGAGTTAGCAAGCAAATAACAGGGAAACTGGCTATGGGTATTAAGGGAATGTGGAAAGACCTACGCACATCACCGGTGAACACGCTGGTCAAATGGCAGGAACAACGCTTTTTGTGGTTGTTAATGGCCGCTGCGATGGGCGCGCTGATTATCCTCGCGCACTCGTTCTTCCAAATCTATCTCTACATGGCACCATGCGAACAATGCGTTTACATTCGCTACGCCATGTTTGTAATGGTTATTGGAGGATTGGTTGCGGCGATCAACCCGAAGAATATCGTCCTTAAGTTGATTGGCTGCGTGATGGCATTTTACGGCAGCATTATGGGGCTGAAGTTTTCACTCAAACTGAACGATATCCACCATGCGGTGCATAACCCGGATCCCGATTCACTGTTTGGCGTACAGGGTTGCTCTACCGATCCCACTTTCCCCTTTAACCTGCCGCTTGCACAGTGGGCACCAAACTGGTTCAAACCGACCGGAGATTGTGGCTATGACGCGCCAATCGTTCCCGATGGCGTCACACTGAGCAGTATGCAGCAGTGGTTTGTAGAGATGTATCAGCAATCTGAAGGCTGGTATCTGCTACCGCCGTGGCACTTTATGAACATGGCACAGGCCTGTATGTTGGCTTTTGGTCTCTGTTTATTACTGCTGCTAGTGATGAGCGGCGCATGGGGACTCAAGCTGCTGCAAAAGTAAGGTAACGAGAACCGAAGCCAGCAATGTGGCTTCGGTTATTCTCATCTTTTAACCTACCTGCACCGACAACATGCTTAAACTGCCCATCTCTATACCATCAACCGGAACAGTCACCGGCTCCTGACCATCCCACGCACCTAACACATACAACAGTGGCAGAAAGTGTTCCGGTGTTGGATTCGATAACGCCCCACCTTCATGGTCGAGGTAGTTCACTAGTGGATGCTCTTCAACCGCCCCTTGCCACGTCAGATTCGCTTTCACATACTCATTGAACGACATCGCCCACGGGTACGGTGAACTATCGCCATGCCACTTCACCGTGCGCAGGTTATGCACCACGTTGCCACTGGCAACTAACATTATCCCTTCATCGCGCAGCGCCGCCAGCTTACGTCCCATTTCGAAATGCCAGGCGGTGGGTTTAGTACTGTCGATACTCAACTGCACCAGCGGGATGTCAGCGTCAGGATACATCTTAATCAGCACGCCCCAGGAACCGTGGTCAAAACCCCAGGCTTCTTTATCCAGGGTAACAGGTACTGGCGCCAGCAATTCGACCAGTCGCTGTGCCAAAGCAGGTGAACCCGGAGCCGGATAATGCGTTTCGTATAACGCCTGAGGAAAGCCGCCAAAGTCATGAATTGTCGGTGGCGTTTCCATTGCTGTTACTCCCGTGCCACGGGTAAACCAGTGCGCAGAAATAGCGACTATCGCTTTCGGGCGCGGCAATGTCTCGCCTAGCCGCTGCCAGGCCTGGGTATATAAATTATCTTCCAGCACGTTCATCGGGCTACCGTGACCTAAAAACAATGCTGGCATACGCGTTGAAGACATGATGATATCCTTAATTGAAGGTGTCATTTTGATATCCTCACAATACGCTTGTTCGGTGGGCGAAGAACCCAGATAACCATGATGATCATCATCAGTTATTTTGAAGCTCCACCTGAAGTTGAAGAATTATAAGGAGTTGTCGATGTCAGTACCTCTCATTCTGACCATACTGGCGGGGGCAGCCACGTTTATTGGCGCGTTTCTCGGCGTTCTTGGACAAAAACCCTCAAACCGACTGCTGGCGTTTTCGCTGGGATTTGCGGCGGGGATTATGTTGCTCATCTCATTAATGGAGATGCTTCCTGCCGCATTAGCCGCCGAAGGGATGTCGCCTGTGCTGGGCTACGGTATGTTTATCGTTGGTTTGCTGGGCTATTTTGGCCTGGACCGCATGTTGCCACATGCTCACCCGCAGGATTTAATGCAAAAATCAGTGCAGCCGCTACCAAAATCAATCAAGCGCACTGCTATTCTGCTCACTCTGGGTATCAGCCTGCATAACTTCCCGGAAGGGATTGCCACCTTTGTCACAGCGAGCAGTAACCTGGAGCTGGGCTTTGGTATCGCTCTGGCAGTGGCGTTGCATAATATTCCTGAAGGTCTGGCGGTTGCAGGCCCGGTTTACGCGGCAACGGGGTCTAAACGCACCGCAATTCTGTGGGCAGGGATTTCTGGACTGGCAGAGATTCTCGGTGGTGTTCTGGCGTGGTTAATCCTCGGTAGCATGATTTCTCCAGTGGTAATGGCAGCAATCATGGCGGCGGTTGCAGGTATTATGGTCGCACTTTCCGTTGATGAATTAATGCCATTGGCTAAAGAAATTGATCCCAATAATAACCCCAGCTATGGCGTTCTATGTGGAATGTCAGTGATGGGGTTCAGTTTAGTACTGCTACAAACGGCAGGAATTGGTTAAAAACGGCTTCAGATGTTGTCCGGCGCATGGACAACATCTGCAAACATCACAAAAGCCCTATTCCAGCTTTTCTGCTGCCTCTTCTCTCGCACTGTTTAAGTATTTGTTCCGCGCTTCCAGCAGTGCGTCTCTGTCCTGGCGGAACGCCCGACAATAACGTTTCAGATGCAGGAAATAACCCACCACAGCCAGCGCAATCAATACAATCCAGTACCAGGCGATAAACATCCTTTTTACCCTTAACATTTAACATTACTAAACATTTGGCGCATAAATTTCACATATCCTTTTTCGGATATATTCATATGGTCGCATAATAACGAAACAATTATATGATTTTGATCATAATGAAAAAGGTTGCCTGATATTAATGAAATTTTCTCATAGAAAGAGAAGCGGAATTAACATCTTGCATAATGAAGGCAAAATAAAAACCGAAGCCAGCAACAACTTCGGTTTCTTGATTAACGCGGTAAATTAAGCAGCGATTTTCAGCTGGCTTTACGCTCATGTGCCTGACGATAAGCCACCAAATCTTCGATGGTAACCAGTGCCATATTGTGTTTATTCGCAAACTCGATGCACTCTGGCGCACGCGCCATGGTGCCATCATCATTCGTCAACTCACACAGTACACCTGCCGGTTTAAAGCCTGCCAGCGTCATCAGATCAATAGTCGCTTCAGTATGACCACCGCGAGTCAGTACACCACCTGCCTGCGCGCGAAGTGGGAAAACGTGGCCCGGACGATTCAGATCTGACGGTTTCGCGCCATCGGCAATAGCAGCACGAACGGTTGTAATACGATCAGCGGCAGAAACACCGGTAGTCACACCTTCAGCAGCTTCAATGGTCACGGTAAAACCGGTGCCATAGGCACTGGTGTTATTTTCCACCATCATCGGCAGATCAAGCTGTTTACGACGATCTTCGGTGATACACAGGCAAACAATACCGCTACCGTGGCGAATGGTCAGCGCCATCTGCTCAACGGTCATCGTTTCTGCCGGGAAGATCATATCGCCTTCGTTTTCACGGTCTTCATCATCAAGCACCATTACACCGCGTCCTTCACGCAGCGCAGCCAGTGCATTTTCAACACGTTCGAAAGGCGTACCAAAAGAGGAAAGTAGCGTCTGATTCATGGTAAAAAAACCTCACTAAAATTATGGTTACCAGAATCAGGGCAGTCTTAGGAGTGGCGGCTTATAGCCAAAATAACGTGAGCGGGTCCATGCCCGACAGAATCGTTACTCTCTCCCATCCGGACTTTAACCGTCGGCCCCGGAATTACACCGGATCTGCTGTCCTTTGAGTTTGCACCCAAAGCGCTCGCGGGCTTTCAACTATGTTCATAAGCAATGTTCATACGTTGATTTACCGCCGGTGGGGAATTTCGCCCCGCCCTGAGAATAAGCGGATTCACTATAACGCTAATGATTAGCGGCGGCAACGCATAGGTTCACATAATTCTGGTTTATGCCTTACCCTTATCGCACTACAATGGCACTTAACACCTATCAGTACAGGGAAACTACAATGATTGACCCGAAAAAAATTGAGCAAATCGCTCGCCAGGTTCACGAATCAATGCCTAAAGGAATCAGGGAGTTCGGGGAAGATGTGGAGAAAAAAATCCGCCAAACCCTCCAGGCGCAGCTGACGCGTCTCGATCTTGTGAGCCGTGAAGAATTCGACGTTCAGACGCAGGTTCTGTTACGGACCCGTGAGAAACTGGCGTTACTGGAACAGCGCATCAGTGAATTGGAAGCGCGCAATAACCCGGTAGCAGAAGTTCAGTCTCCTCCAGCTATCCCACCCGTTGATAAAGCAGAATAAAGCAACACAAAAACGGGCCAAATGGCCCGTAATATCAATGTTCTAATTCCAGTTCTTTTGACTGTGTCATCCGCTGGCAATACCAGGCATAGCGGGCGCAAAACCAGGTCCGATGTTCTTCATCCATATTACCGGTGACGGCCAGAATATCGACCGGGCGGCCTTCAGAATGCATTCTGGCAAAACTACGCGCCAGGAAATCGAAATTATTTAAAGAATTAAGACTATGATCCATAAGCACATCCTCCGGTTATCGCATACCTTTTAAGGCTATATGCTTTTTCTGATTTCAGTATTCCCTAATCAGTGTAGTGCCTTTAAACATAACGTGCGTAAATATATTGTTTAGGATCACACTTTTTCTAAAAATAAAAAATAACATTAAAGGACTTCTCCTTTTAAGAACTCACTAACATATGTTATTATTAGTCAGAGCAAATGTAAGCAAGGAAACCATACCATAATAAACAATGCGTCACTGAATGGACGATGGAGTGACTGATGATTTTATTTGCCGACTATAACGCACCTTATCTTTTCGCTATTTCCTTTGTACTATTAATCGGTCTGTTGGAAATTATTGCCATTATCTGTGGCCATATGCTCTCTGGCGCTCTTGATGCACATCTTGATCATTACGATTCCATAACCACAGGTAATATTAGTCAAGCGTTTCATTATCTCAATATCGGAAGGCTGCCAGCCCTCGTCGTCCTCTGCCTGTTAGCCGGTTTCTTTGGGCTGCTTGGTGTTTTGCTACAACACGCCTGCATCTTGCTCTGGCAAGCCCCACTCTCGAATTTGTTCGTTGTTCCAGTCAGTTTACTGCTCACCATTATCATGGTGCATTATACCGGCAAGATAATTGCCCCCTGGGTTCCACGTGACCATAGCTCTGCTATTACCGAAGAAGAATATATTGGCTGCATGGCATTAATTACCGGTCATCAGGCAACTTCAGGTCACCCCTGTGAAGGAAAACTCACCGATCAATTCGGTCAAACACACTATTTATTACTGGAACCTGAAGAAGGTAATTTTTTTAATAAAGGTGACAAGGTGTTAATTATTTGCCGGCTTTCTTCAACGCGGTATTTAGCTGAAAAAAACCCCTGGCCAAATATATTATAAACATTTAATTAAAAGGAAATTTAGTAATGGATGATATTGTTAATTTAGTGCCTTCCTGGATGTTTATGGCGATTGTTGCCGTATGCGTTCTATTTATTATTGGTATTATTTTCGCGCGACTTTATCGTCGGGCATCTGCCGAGCAGGCATTTGTCCGTACCGGATTAGGCGGACAAAAAGTGGTTATGAGTGGCGGCGCAATTGTTATGCCGATCTTCCATGAAATAATCCCTATCAATATGAATACATTGAAACTGGAAGTCAGTCGCTCGACGATTGATAGTTTAATTACGAAAGATCGTATGCGTGTCGATGTCGTGGTCGCTTTCTTCGTGCGGGTAAAACCGTCGGTAGAAGGCATCGCCACCGCTGCTCAGACGTTGGGGCAACGAACCTTATCGCCGGAAGATTTACGGATGCTGGTCGAAGATAAATTCGTCGATGCTCTGCGTGCCACCGCAGCACAAATGACCATGCATGAGTTACAGGATACACGCGAAAACTTCGTTCAGGGGGTGCAAAATACCGTTGCAGAAGACTTGTCGAAAAACGGTCTGGAACTGGAAAGCGTGTCACTTACCAACTTTAACCAGACCTCTAAAGAACATTTTAATCCGAACAACGCCTTTGACGCCGAAGGTTTAACCAAGCTGACGCAGGAAACAGAACGCCGTCGCCGCGAGCGTAACGAAGTTGAACAGGATGTGGAAGTCGCAGTACGTGAGAAAAACCGTGATGCGCTGTCGCGGAAGCTGGAAATTGAACAGCAAGAAGCGTTTATGACACTTGAGCAGGAGCAGCAGGTTAAAACCCGCACCGCAGAGCAGAATGCGAAAATTGCGGCTTTTGAAGCTGAACGTCGTCGTGAAGCAGAGCAGACGCGTATTCTGGCTGAACGGCAAATTCAGGAAACAGAAATCGACCGCGAACAGGCCGTGCGCTCAAGAAAAGTTGAGGCCGAACGCGAAGTTCGCATTAAAGAAATCGAACAGCAGCAGGTCACCGAAATCGCCAACCAGACGAAATCGATCGCTATTGCGGCCAAATCGGAACAGCAGTCACAAGCGGAAGCGCGTGCCAACCTCGCACTTGCAGAAGCGGTAAGCGCCCAGCAAAACGTGGAAACAACTCGTCAGACCGCCGAAGCCGATCGTGCCAAGCAGGTTGCTCTGATTGCCGCAGCACAAGACGCGGAAACCAAAGCGGTCGAACTGACCGTCCGCGCGAAAGCTGAAAAAGAAGCCGCAGAGATGCAGGCGGCAGCAATCGTAGAGTTAGCTGAGGCAACACGTAAAAAAGGCCTGGCGGAAGCGGAAGCACAACGTGCATTGAACGACGCTATCAACGTACTTTCTGACGAACAAACCAGTCTTAAGTTCAAGCTGGCGCTGTTGCAGTCTCTTCCTGCAGTAATCGAGAAATCCGTAGAACCGATGAAGTCTATCGACGGTATTAAAATAATTCAGGTGGATGGACTGAATCGTGGAGGCGCTACGGGTGATACGACATCAGGCTGCGTTGGTGGGGGTAATCTGGCAGAACAGGCGTTATCAGCCGCCCTTTCTTACCGCACACAGGCACCGCTTATTGACTCTCTCCTCAATGAAATCGGCGTTTCAGGCGGTTCGCTGGCGGCATTGACTTCACCATTGACTCCATCGATACCCATCGCAGATAACGTAGAGTAGATTTTCTTATATTCACATCCCTGGCCCAAAAAGCCAGGGATTTTTTATATCTGCGTTCCGCTAAAAAGTGCAAATGATCAGCTTGTTACAGCGTTTTGCGAGTCGACTCGGGGAAGAGAAAACTGCATCAGGGAAAGCGTTGCGTGGGGTCAGGCGCTAATCAACAATCGGGGAGCCAGCAAGGGGCTGAAACGGGAAAGCCCCTCCCGAGGAAGGGGCCTTACAGAAGGAAAGGGTTATGATGAAGCTTGTCATCATACTGATTGTGTTGTTACTCGTAAGTTTCGCAGCTTATTAACAGCCAATCAGAGGGGGGAGAAATCCTCCCTCACCCTTGTTCCTTTACTCTAGGTTGAAAAAACAACAGCGTCAATAGGTCTACCTGACACGAAGCGAGATATGTGAACCGCTTTCCGGTTAGCCTTTTTTATCCTGTTGGATCTTCTTGATAATGTTAGTGGTCGAGCAACCGTCTTCAAAGTTGAGCACCAGCACTTCGCCGCCGTTGGCCCAGACTTCTTTACTCCCGGCAATCTCTTCTGGTTTATAGTCGCCTCCTTTTACCAGCAGATCTGGCAGGATCCCGGCGATCAGACGCTGCGGAGTGTCCTCTTCAAACGACACCACCCAGTCGACCGCTTCCAGTGCGCCCAGCACAATCATACGCTGTTCGAGCGGGTTAACCGGGCGAGAATCCCCTTTCAGGCGTTTGGTGGAGGCATCGCTGTTCACGGCGACAATCAAGCGGTCACCCAGCTTGCGGGCATTTGCCAGATAAGAGACATGCCCGGCGTGGAGAATGTCGAAGACGCCGTTGGTCATCACTACTTTTTCGCCACGTTTACGCGCCGCCGCTACAGCCAGCTTCAGCTCATCTTCGGTCATCACGCCAAAGCCGGTATCTGCACGTCCACGTACTGCGTTTTCCAGCTCAATGGGAGAAACCGTGGATGTCCCCAGTTTGCCGACCACTACGCCCGCCGCCGCATTGGCAAAGAAGCAAGCTTCTTCCAGCGAATTACCCGCCGCCAGCGTTGCCGCCAGTACGCCAATTACCGTGTCACCCGCACCGGTAACGTCATACACTTCCTGCGCCTGGGTTGGCATATGCAGCGGCGCTTTACCCGGTTGCAGCAGCGACATACCCTGCTCTGAACGGGTCACCAGCAGCGCAGAAAGTTCGTAATCGGCAATCAGTTTCATGCCACGTTCAACAATCTCTTCTTCGGTCTTACATTTACCGACAACGGCTTCAAATTCTGAGAGATTTGGCGTCAGCAGCGTAGCGCCACGGTAACGTTCAAAATCGGTGCCTTTTGGATCAATCAGCACCGGAACGCCCGCCTTACGCGCCAGTTGGATCATCTGCTGCACGCTTGCCAGCGCACCTTTGGCGTAGTCAGAAAGCACCAGCGCGCCAATCGAACTTAGCGCCTGATTAATCCGCTCATGCAGCGGCTGCGGATCAACACCTTCGAAACCTTCTTCGAAATCCAGGCGGATCAACTGTTGGTTACGGGAAAGCACCCGCAGTTTGGTGATGGTCGGATGCGTTGGCACAGAAACGAAGTCGCATTTTACGTTGACGTCCGCCAGTGATTTACTCAGCGCACGCGCCGCATCATCAATACCGGTCAACCCGACCAGGCGAGCGTTAGCACCAAGAGAAGCGATGTTCATCGCCACGTTGGCTGCGCCGCCCGGACGTTCTTCAATGGTATTAACTTTAACCACGGGCACCGGCGCTTCCGGCGAGATACGGCTGGTGGGACCGTACCAGTAACGATCCAGCATCACATCACCAACCACCATCACTCCTGCACGTTCAAACTCTGGCAGCGTTACTTTCATTCCTGTCTCCTGAGAGATTCAAAATTTGCGCGCGATAATATCACACTTCATTCCTCCACCAGCCACTTCTGCCAGCTTGCCCGCACCAGTTCACGCTCTGCGGTGAAGCACTCATCCGGCACATGACCCGGTAATTCCTGTAACGCCAGATGATGAAGTTCATCGCGCAGCGTCGTGTAAGCACGGGTCAGCGCCATCGCTTCCTGCTCTTCCATAATGTCGTTTTGCGCCAGCAGTTCCAGAATGCGCACGTTGTCTGACCAACGCGTTAACTTCGGTTTTTCATGAGCGTAGCGCAACACCAGATATTGAGTAATAAATTCGATATCGGTAATTCCGCCTTCATCGGCTTTGATATCAAAGCGATCGCGATGTTTATTGCCGAGATGAGCGCGCATTTTCTCACGCATTTCCCGTACTTCCGTTTGCAGAGTTTTACTTTCACGCGGCAGCATCATAATTTCCCGACGCACCGCGTCAAAGTGCGCAGTGAGCTGTGGATCGCCATATACCACACGCGCACGAACCAGTGCCTGATGTTCCCACGTCCAGGCCTCGCTTTTCTGATAATCGGCAAACGCTTCAGCGGATGTCACGAGCATTCCCGCCGCCCCGGACGGACGCAGCCGCGCATCCACTTCGTACAAAATGCCGGAAGAAGTACGCGTACTGAACAGATGCATAATGCGTTGCGCCAGACGCAGATAAAATTGCCGCCCGTCGATTTCCCGCTCGCCGTCGGTCATCACATCCATCGGGCAATCATGGAGGAAGATAAGGTCAAGATCGGAACTGTAACCTAACTCCCAGCCACCCAGCTTACCGTAGCCGACCACCGCAAAACCACGACCTTCGCGTTCGTTCAGGTGATTCGGTTTACCGTAGCGGGCGACCATTTGAACCCACGCCTGCTGAACGACAGCATCTATCATGGCTTCCGCCAGCCAGGTTAAGTGATCGCTCACTTTCATCACCGGTAGCGTACCGGCGATATCCGCTGCGGCGATGCGTAACAGCTGCGCCTGTTTGAACTGACGCAGCGCCTCAAGCTGTTGCTCTTCGTCATCTTCCGGCACGCGCAGCAAATACTGGCGCAACTCATCGCGGTAGGCATCGGTCGCCGTCGGTTGGTAGAGGGTATTTGGATCGAGCAGTTCATCCAGTAATAATGGATAACGCGCCAGTTGGCTGGCAATCATCGGCGATGCGGCACACAGAGAAATCAAATGCTTAAGTGCCGCCGGAAATTCACTAAGCAACTCAAGATAAGTGGTGCGAGTAACAATCCCCACCAACAAGGCGGTAATACGCGACAGCGTGACAGCAGCGTCTTCACGCGCACAGACATCACTTAGCAAATGTGGCATCAGATGGTCGAGCACCTGACGTCCTCGCGGCCCGATGGTGCGCTTATCCAGCTCTTTGCGGAAATCGGCAATCAGCGTTAGCACCTGTTTGCGATCATCCTCGCTAAGATGCGCCAGCACTGGCGTGGTGTCATCTTCCTGCAACGCATCCTGCCACAGCTCACGCCACTGTTCCGACAGCGACTCTTCCTGAGTTTCGCTTTCATCGTCGCCAATCAGTTCATTAAATACCCGGCGCACATTGGTCATATGTCCGGTCAACGCCCCGGTCAATTGCGACCAGTCAGCGAAGTCCATCGCCCACGCCAGCCGCGCACGGTTAAGCTCATCAGCGGGAAGCGTCTGGGTTTGTTCGTCGTTAATGCTTTGCAGCAGGTTTTCCAGACGCCGCAGGAACAGATATGCCACTCGCAATTGTTCGGCGTCATTTTCAGAAAGCAGATGCAGTGCGGCAATGGCGCTGAGTGTCGGCAGTAAAGAGCGCGATTGCAGCGACGGTTCACGTCCGCCGCGAATGAGCTGGAACACCTGGACGATAAATTCAATTTCGCGAATACCGCCCGCGCCAAGTTTGATGTTGTCGGTCAAACCGCGTCGACGCACTTCACGGGCAATCATCCCTTTCATGTTGCGCAGCGACTGGATGACGCTGAAATCGATGTAACGGCGGAAAACAAACGGACGCAGCATCGCACGCAATTCGTTAGCATAGACGCCATCGCTATCGCCCATAATCCGCGCCTTGACCATCGCATAACGCTCCCAGTCGCGCCCCTGCTCCTGGTAATAATCTTCCAGCGCCGCAAAACTCAACACCAGCGGGCCGCTTTCGCCAAACGGACGCAGACGCATATCCACGCGATAGACAAAGCCATCTTGCGTCGGTTGATCCAACACTTTAATCAGCCGCTGGCCCATGCGGGTAAAGAACTGAGCGTTATCCAGTTCGCGGCGTCCGCCCTGCGTACAGCCATGTTCCGGCCAGGCAAAAATCAGATCGATATCTGAGGAGAAATTCAGTTCCCCACCGCCCAGCTTACCCATGCCTAAAATCAGCAGCGGTTGCGCTTCGCCCTGCGCATTGCACGGCGTTCCCCACTCGCGACAGCAGGCTTCATATAGCCAGTCACGCGCCGCGACAATCAGCGTCTCCGCCAGATGGCTGAGCTGCTGTAAAATGCTCTCTTCAGTCACCAGCGCCAGAGTTTGCGCCCAGGCGATGCGCACCATAATGCGCCGCCGGAACAGACGCAGCTCGCGCATTAAACTGACTTCATCGCTTACATCACTGAGCGCCTTCTGCAACCATGCAGCGTAATGCTGCCATTCGTCGGCCTGCGGCGGCTGGCTTTCCAGTTCCGTTAGCCACTCTGGATGCGCAATTACGCTGTCCTGCACAAAATCACTAAAAGTAAGTACTGACTTCGCCTGTGTGCTAAGTGATTCCTCGGCTAAAGGCGCTGGCAGCCGCTCAACAACGGTCTGCCAGTACTGCTGTAACGGTGAAGAGAGCGGCTTCATAAGCGATTTTATCCTTGCCTGATTAACGTTTTCCGCTGTGCAACCAGAACGGTTCCTGATTGTTTGCCTCATTACGGAAATGTTCAATTTCAATGCGTTGCCCGGTCGCAATGGCGTGACGCAGTCCCTGCCAGTTCTCCAGCCAGGCTTGCGCAACGAGAGGATCGTAGTAACCCGCCAGCAACAGTATTGAGTCAATGTCACGCGTCAGACGTGGTAACTGGTCACGGTAGCGATCGCCCAACGGTTGGCAAAAAACGCTTTTCAGTTCAGCGGCATGGCGGGAAAGATGGATATCGGCAAAGCGTTTAAAGGAGTCGCTCATTTTGCCCTGCGCTTTGGCATCTAAAAACGGCTGCCAGGCTTTGCTGACCAGCCATTCGGTCAACGCCAGCTTCGCCATTGCCGTTTCGGTAGAGTAGACCGCCGTCACGGCAGAAACCGCAGAAGCAATGGTCGCCTCGCATTGGGTCAGCAGGTCACGTAAGTGAGTGCTCGCTTTTCTTGGCACAATACCACCGAACAGCATCAGCGTATGGCGAACAAGACCGATGGCTGCCAGCACCTGCTCTTTCGCCGCATCGTTGCCGCGCACCCACAGCTCTTCATGATATTGCCATTGCGCTAACGCCAGCTCCAGCGCCGCTTCCAGCCCCTGTTCCACATCGGCTTTTGCCGCAACATGCAGAATGGTGGTGGGTTTGATTTCACGCGTGGGATTGCCCTGCGCCAGATGATAGCCACGCGCTGCTTTACTCAGGCTGCCCTGGCGTAATCCGGTTTGCGATACCAGTTGGTTCGCCAGTTTCAGCACCGCGCGCGTTTCACCGCTAAGCAGCTCCAGTTCCAGCTCACAGATAGGTTCAGCAAATTCACCGGCTTTCACCTCGCCCTGATCGAGAGCGATTTCAATCTGGCTGCCATCGACCTCCACCAGCCATTTTTCGCGATAAAAATCGGTGCTGAACAGCGGCTGCACGCGGGACGCGAGATCGGCAGGTAACTCACCGTTTGGCCAGACTTCCGTCGGTAACTGCGCCAGATCGAGCGTCGGTTCACTCAACGCCACGTTATATTCCGGGCGCTGGTGCAATCCGCCCGTTACCCGTCCGGCAACTTTCATGGTCATCTCATAGCGACCGTTTTCGCCACGAATACGCAGCCCCATGTCGTGCCCACGCAGCCAGTTATCCGGCGTTTCGTAGTAAATGTTCAGTAACTGCACGGGATCATGATGCTCGCCGCCCAGCGTATTGAGATGGTCACGCAACGCCTCAACGGCACTGTGATTAACAATAAACTTTAATTCGATTTCCTGAGCCATGGCCTTTACTTATCGGTTATGTCACATAAGTGACGATGAACGGCGAACTAAATGCGATCTTTTTTGTCAGTAGATAGTATTTTGCGCCAAATTGCCATGCAACGAACATTTTGACGGGCGTAAAAGTTTGAGACAGTGGCAAAAGCTGACACAGAGGATTCTGATTGATACCGAATGCTTTGCGCAGCAACACTGATGCCACTACTATCGTTCCACTTTCCATGACAATAACGACAGCCTGATGCCAAAATTACGCCTGATCGCACTAACTTTACTCGCGCTTAGCGCCACTGCCGTCTCTCACGCGGAAGAAAAACGCTATGTTTCTGACGAACTGAATACCTGGGTTCGCAGTGGTCCGGGAGATCATTATCGCCTCGTGGGCACCGTGAACGCCGGTGAAGAAGTGACATTATTACAAACTGACGCCAACACCAATTATGCCCAGGTGAAAGACAGCTCCGGCCGTACCGCCTGGATCCCGTTGAAACAACTGAGTACTGAGCCAAGCCTGCGCTCCCGCGTGCCAGATCTGGAAAATCAGGTCAGAACTCTGACCGATAAGCTCACCAATATCGATAACACCTGGAATCAGCGCACCGCAGAAATGCAGCAAAAAGTGGCGCAGAGCGACAGTGTGATCAACGGGTTAAAAGAAGAAAATCAGAAGCTGAAAAACGAACTGATTGTCGCGCAGAAAAAAGTCGATGCCGCCAGCGTTCAGCTGGATGACAAACAGCGCACCATCATTATGCAGTGGTTTATGTATGGTGGCGGCGTGCTGGGACTTGGCTTGCTGCTCGGTCTGGTATTGCCGCACCTGATCCCAACGCGCAAACGTAAAGATCGCTGGATGAACTAAATCGCCTTCTTCGTTGCACTGTCTTATTATTAGGAATTGTGTATTTGACGAAGGGAAGATGGCGTGAAGATTTATCTGGTCGGTGGTGCTGTTCGGGATGCATTGTTAGGGCTACCGGTCAAAGACAGAGATTGGGTGGTGGTCGGCAGTACGCCACAGGAGATGCTCGACGCGGGCTACCAGCAGGTAGGCCGCGATTTTCCTGTTTTTCTGCATCCGCAAACGCATGAAGAGTATGCGCTGGCACGTACCGAACGGAAATCCGGTTCCGGTTACACCGGCTTTACCTGCTATGCCGCACCGGATGTCACGCTGGAAGATGATCTTAAGCGTCGCGATCTGACCATTAATGCGCTGGCCCAGGACGATAACGGCGAGATTATCGACCCGTACAACGGTCTGGGCGATCTGCAAAATCGTCTGTTGCGCCATGTTTCCCCCGCTTTTGGCGAAGATCCGTTACGCGTACTGCGCGTGGCGCGTTTTGCTGCGCGTTATGCCCACCTTGGTTTTCGTATTGCCGATGAAACTCTGGCGCTGATGCGCGAGATGACCCACGCAGGTGAACTGGAACACCTGACGCCTGAACGGGTGTGGAAAGAGACGGAAAGCGCCCTCACCACACGCAATCCGCAAGTTTTCTTCCAGGTATTGCGTGATTGCGGCGCACTACGCGTTTTATTCCCGGAGATCGACGCGTTGTTTGGTGTCCCCGCTCCGGCGAAATGGCACCCGGAAATCGATACCGGTATTCACACCTTAATGACGCTCTCAATGGCGGCGATGCTGAGTCCGCAGGTCGATGTCCGTTTCGCAACTTTATGCCACGATCTCGGTAAAGGACTGACGCCCCCAGAGCTTTGGCCGCGTCATCACGGTCACGGTCCGGCTGGCGTGAAGTTAGTGGAGCAACTGTGTCAGCGTCTGCGCGTGCCTAATGAAATCCGCGACTTAGCTAAACTGGTGGCGGAGTTTCACGATCTCATCCACACCTTCCCAATGCTGAACCCAAAAACCATCGTCAAATTGTTTGATTCCATCGATGCCTGGCGTAAACCGCAGCGTGTCGAGCAACTGGCGCTGACCAGCGAGGCTGACGTGCGCGGCAGAACCGGTTTTGAATCGGCGGACTACCCGCAAGGCCGCTGGTTGCGCGAGGCCTGGGAAGTGGCACAGTCAGTACCAACAAAAGCCGTCGTTGAAGCGGGATTTAAAGGTGTGGAGATTCGCGAGGAGCTGACCCGACGGAGGATTGCGGCGGTAGCCAGCTGGAAGGAACAACGTTGCCCAAAGCCTGAATGAGTATAAAACTAAACGTTAGCACGAACCGTCCCCTCGCCCCTTCGGGGAGAGGGTTAGGGTGAGGGGAACAGACCAGCACCGGTGCGAACAATCACCCTCACCCCGGCCTTCTCCCTACAGAGCGAGGGAGAAAACCAGGCCTGCTCCCGAACCTTTTCTCAATCAAAAGAACACAACGTACACCGCAGCCGCCACAATAAAGCGATAAATGGCGAACGGGATAAACGAAATGCGCTTAATCAGTTGCAGGAAGGTTTTAATCGCTATCAGCGCCACCACAAAAGCGGTGATAAACCCAACGGCAAACATCGGGATATCGCCGGTTGTCAGGAAGCCCCAGCTTTTGTAGAGATCGAGCGCCGTTGCGCCCATCATCATCGGCACCGCCAGCAGGAACGAGAACTCGGAAGCAGCGTAACGGCTCACCCCCATCAGCATCCCACCTGAAATGGTCGCCCCGGAACGGGAGAAACCCGGCCACAGCGCCAGACACTGGAAACAGCCAATCATAAACGCCTGACGATACGTCATATCATCCAGACCCGGCGCACGCGGCTCTTTCGGCTTCAGGCATTCAGCGGCAATCAGCAACAGACCGCCAACAACCAGCGCATACATCACATTTATCGGGTTAAACAACGACTTAATCGTATCGTGGAACAATAGCCCCAGTACCACCGCCGGGATCATCCCCAGCAAAATGTGGATCAGCGTTAACCGACCTTTGCTTTCTCCTTCGTGCTGCAACGGACGCCCAAAGTGAATGCCAATCAGGCCAAACAGACGCCGCCAGAACATCACTACTACCGCCAGAATTGATCCTAACTGGATCACGACTTCAAAGGTTTTCGCCGTGTCGCCCTCAAATCCCAACAAATGACCGACAATAATCATATGGCCCGTGCTGGATACCGGCAGAAATTCTGTCAATCCTTCGACCACACCCAATATTGCCGCTATCAGCAGCGAGTGCATATCGCTCATCAATAAACCCCTAAATTATAAAAATGTACCGCTTGTCCGAACTACTGCAGTATGACCAGGTTATAACCGTTTGGTTTAACAGCTGTAAAATTAATTATTTTCTTTCAGATTATTGCCACGCTCAATGATGACGCCAACATTCGCCGCACGCGCCACTGCGCCTGGCTTGCTGAGTTTGATACGCACCCACGGCGAGTTAAAGCGAGTCAACAGCAGCTCCGCCACCTCTTCCGCCACGCGTTCCACCAGTGCAAAACGCGCGCCCTCGACGTGGCTGACCACCGTTTCGGCAATGTCAGCGTAGCTGAGACAATCCGCCACATCATCGCTTTTCGCCGCTTTACGGTTATCCCACGCCATTTCGATATCGAACACCAACTTCTGTTCGATGGTCTGTTCCCAGTCGTAAACACCAATAGTGGTGATTACCGAAAGTTGCTCTATAAATACAATATCCATCACGTCCTGCCTGCTTTTTGGCTAACCGGATACCACTTCCGGCGAAATGTGCGTATTATCCACAGATTCATCGTTGAACACGAATTTTCAAAACGGAACAGCTTATGAGTGCAATCGCGCCTGGAATGATCCTCATCGCGTACCTCTGCGGCTCCATTTCCAGTGCCATTCTGGTTTGCCGCTTGTGTGGGCTGCCCGATCCGCGAACCAGCGGCTCCGGCAATCCCGGCGCCACCAATGTGTTACGTATCGGTGGCAAGGGAGCAGCCGTAGCAGTGCTGATTTTCGACGTTCTGAAAGGAATGTTACCCGTCTGGGGCGCGTATGAATTAGGTGTCAGCCCCTTCTGGCTAGGCTTAATTGCCATCGCCGCCTGTCTAGGACACATCTGGCCGGTTTTCTTCGGTTTTAAAGGGGGAAAAGGCGTTGCCACCGCTTTTGGCGCAATCGCACCAATTGGCTGGGATTTAACGGGTGTGATGGCGGGAACCTGGCTGTTAACCATTTTACTCAGCGGTTATTCGTCGCTGGGAGCGATTGTCAGCGCACTGATTGCTCCGTTTTATGTCTGGTGGTTTAAGCCACAATTCACCTTTCCGGTTTCTATGCTCTCTTGCCTGATCCTGCTGCGTCATCATGACAACATCCAGCGTCTGTGGCGTCGCCAGGAGACAAAAATCTGGACGAAATTTAAAAGAAAGCGCGAAAAAGATCCGCAGTGATTTCTGGCAGGTTTACAAAACCTGATAGCCTTCGGCGGGCTTGCCCAGCCGTTGCTGGCACCACGCCGCCAGAAACTCTACGCAGACGCGCAACTTCATACTGCGATAGAGTGGCTCCCGATAGACAGCCCAGATATTGGCGCTTTGTGCATATTCCGGCAATACTCGCACCAGTTTGCCACTCTCCAGAAACGGCAGCACATCCCATTCGGAACGCAGCATAATCCCTTTACCTTCCAGTGCCCATTGCAGCACTATCTCACCGCTGTTGGAGGAAAGATGCCCGCTTACCTTCACCGATTTTTTCTCCTGACCGTTCCCCAACTCCCATATTCCGTGGGTCATATCGCGCTCTTTGGTCACCAGACAGTCATGACGACTTAATTCCTGTAAGGATTGTGGCTGGGAATATTTTTGCAGATACTCAGGTGCTGCGCATAATATTCTTTTATTTTTTGTCAAAAGATGCGCAATATAATAATCAGGGATTTCATCATTAATACGAATATCCAGATCAATATTATCCTGCACTAAATCAATTTGCCGATCGAACAATTCAAAATGCACCTGTAACTCAGGGTAATTGCGCATCAGTTCGGTAATGGCTGGTGCAATATAACTGCGCCCAAAACCAAAACTACAGCCAATACGAATCATCCCCTCCGGGCGCGTTTTGATTTGCGTGACGTCATCGACCAGTCGCTGATATTGGGTGAGGATTTCCAGCGCATGTTCGTAACAACGTTGGCCACTTTCAGTCAGTGCCACGCCGCGAGCGGAGCGGTTAAGTAGCGTCGTTGCCAGCGTGTTTTCAAGGATTTGGATTCGTTTGGTGACAAATGCGGGCGTCTGCCCAAGCGTCGCCGCTGCGGCACTAAAACTGCCGCTATGGACGATTTCTACCAGTACCTGCAAGTCTTTGGCTAAAGGCCAGCTATTCAGCATCGTTAACTATCCGCAATTTTGACTGGCTCAGTGTATTTCGCAAAACATTTCCATTCCCTGCTCTGGCGCAATATTCATTCTTATTTTCGTGTTGATTCACGAACTGTTAATTACATATTCACGGTGGCAAAAAATATAAAACCACATTTTTAGTGGTAGTTTGTGACGGTAAATTTTTCCAGACAAATATAGAAACTGGAGTTGCCATGATGAGCGAAAGTAATAAGCAACAGGAAGTGAATAAGTTGACAGAGATTGTCGCTAACTTTACCGCCATGATTTCTACCCGAATGCCTGATGACGTAGTGGATAAACTAAAACAGCTTCGGGACGCCGAAACGTCGTCGATGGGGAAAATCATCTACCACACGATGTTCGATAACATGCAAAAAGCGATCGACCTGAATCGCCCGGCCTGTCAGGACACCGGCGAAATCATGTTTTTTGTTAAGGTCGGTTCCCGTTTCCCGCTGCTTGGCGAACTGCAAAGCATTCTTAAGCAAGCCGTGGAAGAGGCGACCGTCAAAGCGCCACTGCGCCACAACGCGGTGGAAATTTTTGACGAAGTGAACACCGGCAAAAATACCGGTAGCGGCGTACCGTGGGTTACCTGGGATATCGTCCCCGACGGTGACGACGCGGAAATCGAAGTTTACATGGCTGGCGGCGGCTGCACGCTACCTGGCCGCTCAAAAGTGTTAATGCCATCGGAAGGCTACGAAGGCGTGGTGAAATTCGTCTTCGAAAATATCTCCACCCTCGCCGTAAACGCCTGTCCACCGGTACTGGTAGGTGTAGGCATCGCCACCTCGGTGGAAACCGCCGCCGTGCTCTCACGTAAAGCCATTTTGCGCCCGATTGGCAGCCGCCATCCCAATCCAAAAGCGGCAGAGCTGGAGCTACGCCTGGAAGAAGGACTCAACCGTCTGGGAATTGGCCCACAAGGGCTGACTGGCAACAGTTCAGTGATGGGCGTACATATCGAATCTGCCGCTCGCCATCCGTCTACCATCGGCGTCGCTGTCTCTACCGGCTGCTGGGCGCATCGTCGCGGTACGCTGCTGGTTCATGCCGATCTCTCCTTTGAAAACCTTTCTCACACCCGGAGCGCGTTATGAAAAAGATCCTGACAACCCCGATCAAAGCTGAAGATCTGCAAGATATTCGCGTCGGCGATGTGATCTACCTGACCGGTACGCTGGTGACCTGCCGTGACGTTTGTCACCGCCGATTGATCGAACTGAAACGTCCGATCCCTTACGATCTCAACGGCAAAGCGATTTTCCACGCTGGCCCCATCGTGCGCAAAAACGGCGACAAATGGGAAATGGTTTCCGTCGGTCCGACAACCAGTATGCGTATGGAAAGTTTTGAACGTGAATTTATCGAGCAGACCGGCGTGAAACTGGTGGTCGGCAAAGGCGGAATGGGGCCGCTGACCGAAGAAGGCTGTCAGAAATTCAAGGCGCTACATGTGATTTTCCCGGCAGGCTGCGCGGTGCTGGCGGCAACCCAGGTGGAAGAGATTGAAGAGGTGCACTGGACAGAACTCGGGATGCCGGAGTCACTGTGGGTCTGCCGGGTCAAAGAGTTCGGCCCGCTGATTGTCTCTATTGATACCCACGGCAACAACCTGATAGCCGAAAACAAAAAGTTGTTCGCCGAACGCCGCGATCCCATCGTGGAAGAGATCTGCGAGCACGTCCATTACATCAAATAACCCTCCCGGAGAGGCTCACCCCCTCTCCTTTTTTTCGCAGGCATAACACGATGAAACCTTCCACTGAATGGTGGCGATACCTTGCGCCGCTGGCGGTCATCGCCATTATTGCTCTACTTCCGGTTCCCGCAGGGCTGGAGAGTCATACATGGCTCTACTTTGCTGTTTTTACTGGCGTGATCGTTGGACTGATCCTCGAACCCGTGCCGGGTGCCGTGGTGGCGATGGTGGGTATATCCATCATCGCCATTCTCTCGCCCTGGCTGCTGTTTAGCCCCGAACAGCTCGCCCAGCCAGGCTTTAAATTCACCGCTAAATCCCTCTCCTGGGCGGTTTCCGGTTTTTCTAATTCGGTTATCTGGCTGATTTTCGCCGCCTTTATGTTTGGCACTGGCTATGAAAAAACCGGACTTGGACGTCGCATTGCGCTGATTCTGGTGAAAAAGATGGGGCATCGCACGCTGTTTCTCGGCTATGTGGTGATGTTCTCCGAGTTAGTCCTTGCACCTGTAACACCTTCCAACTCAGCGCGCGGTGCGGGGATTATCTATCCCATCATCCGTAACCTGCCGCCGCTCTATCAATCACAGCCGAACGACAGCAGTTCGCGCAGCATTGGCTCCTACATCATGTGGATGGGAATTGTTGCCGACTGCGTGACCAGCGCCATTTTCCTGACGGCGATGGCACCTAACTTGCTGCTAATTGGACTGATGAAAAGCGCATCTCACGCCACGCTGAGTTGGGGCGACTGGTTCCTCGGGATGTTGCCGCTCAGTATTTTACTGGTTCTGCTGGTTCCCTGGCTGGCTTACGTGCTATACCCACCGGTACTGAAGTCTGGTGATCAGGTGCCGCGTTGGGCAGAGACGGAACTGCAAGCGATGGGGCCACTCTGTTCGCGTGAAAAACGGATGCTGGGGCTGATGGTGGGCGCGCTGGTTCTGTGGATTTTCGGCGGTGATTATATCGATGCTGCGATGGTCGGTTACAGCGTGGTGGCACTGATGCTGCTTCTGCGCATTATCAGCTGGGACGATATTGTCAGTAATAAAGCAGCGTGGAACGTTTTCTTCTGGCTGGCCTCGCTAATCACCCTCGCCACCGGACTCAACAACACCGGTTTTATTAGCTGGTTTGGCAAACTGTTAGCAGGCAGCTTAAGTGGTTATTCGCCGACGATGGTGATGATGGCGTTGATTGTGGTGTTTTATCTGCTGCGCTACTTTTTTGCCAGCGCCACGGCGTATACCTCCGCTCTCGCGCCGATGATGATTGCCGCCGCGCTGGCGATGCCGGAAATCCCGCTGCCGGTGTTCTGCCTGATGGTTGGCGCGGCAATTGGTCTGGGGAGCATTCTTACGCCATACGCCACCGGGCCCAGTCCGATTTACTACGGTAGTGGTTATCTGCCAACGGTGGATTACTGGCGACTGGGGGCGATTTTTGGGCTGATATTCCTCGTGTTGCTGGTGATTACCGGCTTACTGTGGATGCCCGTGGTGTTGCTTTAAGTGAGGACGGTGCCGGAAATTGCTCTCCGGCACCCGAGAGTTTTACGCAGCCGGTAACTCCGCCAGCGGCCAGCGCGGACGCACGCTAACGCCGAGATCCGCCGTCGCGCCTGCTTTAAACCGCACCATTCCGGCATAGGCGATCATCGCGCCGTTATCAGTACAAAATTCCGGACGCGCGTAGAACACTTCGCCGCGACGCTTTTTCATCATTTCCGCCAGTTTCGCCCGCAGCGTGCGGTTAGCACTCACGCCGCCTGCCATTACCAGTCGCTTAAAGCCCGTCTGATCCAGCGCACGCTTACACTTAATCATCAGCGTATCGACCACCGCATCTTCAAAAGCGCGGGCGATATCAGCACGCGTCTGGTCGTCGGTGCCGTTATCACGAATCGTGTTCGCGGCGAAGGTTTTCAGACCAGAAAAGCTGAAATCCAGCCCCGGACGGTCGGTCATCGGACGCGGGAAGACAAAGCGCCCGGCAGTACCCTGAGCCGCCATTTTCGACAGCAGCGGCCCGCCTGGATAATCCAGCCCCAGCAGCTTCGCGGTTTTATCAAACGCTTCACCAGCGGCATCATCAATGGACTCGCCGAGCAGCTCATACTGACCAATGCCGGTAACGCTGATTAACTGCGTATGACCGCCGGAAACCAGCAATGCGACAAACGGAAATTCCGGCGGGTTATCTTCCAGCATCGGTGCTAACAGATGCCCTTCCATATGGTGCACAGGAATCGCCGGAACGTTCCAGGCAAACGCCAGAGAACGTCCCACGGTCGCACCAACCAGCAGCGCGCCGACTAATCCTGGGCCTGCGGTATAGGCCACGGCATCAATATCTTTTGCCGTCAAACCAGACTCTTTCAGCGCCGCCTGGATCAACGGTACGGTTTTACGCACGTGATCGCGGGAGGCCAGTTCAGGCACCACGCCGCCATAGTCAGCGTGTAATTTCACCTGACTATACAATTGGTTGGCTAACAAACCTTTTTCATCGTCGTAAATGGCGATGCCGGTTTCATCGCAGGAAGTTTCAATACCCAGTACACGCATGACTTGTTTTACCTCGCTTTATTACCGCGCAGTGTAGGACCAATGCGGGTTGATGTAAAACTTTGTTCGCCCCTGGAGAAAGCCTCGTGTATACTCCTCACCCTTATAAAAGTCCCTTTCAAAAGAGGTCGCGGTGCTTTACAAAGCAGCAGCAATTGCAGTAAAATTCCGCACCATTTTGAAATAAGCTGGCGTTGATGCCAGCGGCAAACCGAATTAATCAAAGGTGAGAGGCACATGCCGGTAATTAAAGTACGTGAAAACGAGCCGTTCGACGTAGCTCTGCGTCGCTTCAAGCGTTCCTGCGAAAAAGCAGGTGTTCTGGCGGAAGTTCGTCGTCGTGAGTTCTATGAAAAACCGACTACCGAACGTAAGCGCGCTAAAGCTTCTGCAGTGAAACGTCACGCGAAGAAACTGGCTCGCGAAAACGCACGCCGTACTCGTCTGTACTAATTCCCTGAGAGCGTTGCTCTCCGATCAGACCGAGTTGTAGTTGTAAGGCCGTGCTTCCGAAAGGAATGCGCGGCTTATTTTCGTTTATGAATTGCTAAAAATCGGGGCCTATGGCTGGACGAATCCCACGCGTATTCATTAATGATCTGCTGGCACGCACTGACATCGTCGATCTGATCGATGCCCGTGTGAAGCTGAAAAAGCAGGGCAAGAATTTTCACGCGTGTTGTCCATTCCACAACGAGAAAACCCCGTCATTCACCGTCAACGGTGAGAAACAGTTTTACCACTGCTTTGGATGTGGTGCGCACGGCAACGCGATCGACTTTCTGATGAACTACGACAAGCTTGAGTTCGTCGAAACGGTCGAAGAGCTGGCAGCAATGCACAATCTTGAAGTGCCATTTGAAGCAGGCAGCGGCCCCAGCCAGATAGAGCGCCATCAACGGCAAACGCTTTATCAGTTGATGGACGGTCTGAATACGTTTTACCAACAATCTTTACAACAACCTGTTGCCACATCTGCGCGCCAGTATCTGGAAAAACGCGGATTAAGCCACGAGGTTATCGCCCGCTTTGCGATTGGTTTTGCCCCCCCCGGCTGGGACAACGTCCTGAAACGGTTTGGCGGCAATCCAGAAAATCGCCAGTCATTGATTGATGCGGGCATGTTGGTCACCAACGATCAGGGTCGCAGTTACGATCGTTTCCGCGAACGGGTGATGTTCCCTATTCGCGATAAGCGCAGTCGGGTGATTGGTTTTGGCGGGCGCGTGCTGGGCAACGATACCCCCAAATACCTGAACTCACCGGAAACGGACATTTTCCATAAAGGCCGCCAGCTTTACGGTCTTTATGAAGCGCAGCAGGATAACGCTGAACCCCAGCGTCTGTTGGTGGTCGAAGGCTATATGGACGTGGTGGCTCTGGCACAATACGGTATTAATTACGCCGTTGCATCGCTGGGTACGTCAACCACTGCCGATCACATTCAGTTATTGTTCCGCGCGACCAACAATGTCATTTGCTGTTATGACGGCGACCGTGCAGGTCGCGATGCCGCCTGGCGGGCGCTGGAAACTGCGCTGCCTTATATGACAGACGGCCGTCAGTTACGCTTTATGTTTTTACCCGATGGCGAAGACCCAGACACACTGGTGCGCAAAGAGGGTAAAGAGGCGTTTGAAGCGCGAATGGAGCAGGCAATGCCGCTCTCCGCGTTTCTGTTTAACAGCCTGATGCCGCAGGTTGACCTGAGTACCCCTGACGGGCGCGCACGTTTAAGTACGCTGGCGCTGCCACTGATTTCTCAGGTGCCAGGAGAAACGCTGCGCATCTATCTTCGTCAGGAATTAGGCAACAAGTTAGGCATACTTGATGACAGCCAGCTTGAACGATTAATGCCGAAAGCAGCAGAGAACGGCGTTTCTCGTCCTGTTCCGCAGCTAAAACGCACGACCATGCGTATACTTATAGGGTTGCTGGTGCAAAATCCAGAATTAGCGACGTTAGTCCCGCCGCTTGAGAATCTGGATCAAAATAAGCTTCCTGGACTTGGCTTATTCAGAGAACTGGTCAACACTTGTCTCTCTCAGCCAGGTCTGACCACCGGGCAACTTTTAGAGCACTATCGTGGTACAAATAATGCTGCCACCCTTGAAAAACTGTCGATGTGGGACGATATAGCAGATAAGAATATTGCTGAGCAAACCTTCACCGACTCACTCAACCATATGTTTGATTCGTTGCTTGAACTGCGCCAGGAAGAGTTAATCGCTCGTGAGCGCACCCATGGTTTAAGTAATGAAGAACGCCTGGAACTCTGGACATTAAACCAGGAACTGGCGAAAAAGTGATTTAACGGCTTAAGTGCCGAATAGCGATCGGGAAGCCCCCGACAGCCGCACTGAGAGGCAGCGGCAATGATATAAGTACGCCCTCGTAATTATCGTTGGCGGTAAATAACCGTTGGATTTCAGTATTAACGTCTGAATGATATCCGGTCAATCGCCCAACACCAACCTCATGAAATAAGTGTGGATACCGTCTTATGGAGCAAAACCCGCAGTCACAGCTGAAACTTCTTGTCACCCGTGGTAAGGAGCAAGGCTATCTGACCTATGCCGAGGTCAATGACCATCTGCCGGAAGATATCGTCGATTCCGATCAGATCGAAGACATCATCCAAATGATCAATGACATGGGCATTCAGGTGATGGAAGAAGCGCCGGATGCCGATGACCTGATGCTGGCTGAAAACACAGCAGACGAAGATGCTGCCGAAGCCGCCGCGCAGGTGCTTTCCAGCGTGGAATCTGAAATCGGGCGCACGACTGACCCGGTACGCATGTACATGCGTGAAATGGGCACCGTTGAACTGTTGACCCGCGAAGGCGAAATTGACATCGCTAAACGCATCGAAGACGGGATCAACCAGGTTCAATGCTCCGTTGCTGAATATCCGGAAGCGATCACCTATCTGCTGGAACAGTATGATCGTGTTGAAGCAGAAGAAGCGCGTCTGTCCGATCTGATCACTGGCTTTGTTGACCCGAACGCAGAAGAAGATCTGGCACCAACCGCCACTCACGTCGGTTCTGAGCTTTCCCAGGAAGATCTGGACGATGACGAAGATGAAGACGAAGAAGATGCCGACGACGACAGTGCCGACGATGACAACAGCATCGACCCGGAGCTGGCTCGCGAAAAATTTGCTGAACTGCGCGCTCAGTACGTTGTAACGCGTGACACCATTAAAGCGAAAGGCCGCAGCCACGCTGCCGCTCAGGAAGAGATCCTGAAACTGTCTGAAGTATTCAAACAGTTCCGCCTGGTGCCGAAGCAGTTTGACTACCTGGTCAACAGTATGCGCGTCATGATGGATCGCGTTCGTACACAAGAACGTCTGATCATGAAGCTCTGCGTTGAGCAGTGCAAAATGCCGAAGAAAAACTTCATTACCCTGTTTACCGGCAACGAAACCAGCGATACCTGGTTCAACGCGGCAATTGCGATGAACAAGCCGTGGTCGGAAAAACTGCACGATGTCTCTGAAGAAGTGCATCGCGCCCTGCAGAAACTGCAGCAGATTGAAGAAGAAACCGGCCTGACCATCGAGCAGGTTAAAGATATCAACCGTCGTATGTCCATCGGCGAAGCGAAAGCCCGCCGTGCGAAGAAAGAGATGGTTGAAGCGAACTTACGTCTGGTTATTTCTATCGCCAAGAAATACACCAACCGTGGTCTGCAGTTCCTTGACCTGATTCAGGAAGGCAACATCGGTCTGATGAAAGCGGTTGATAAATTCGAATACCGCCGTGGTTACAAGTTCTCCACCTACGCAACCTGGTGGATCCGTCAGGCGATCACCCGCTCTATCGCAGATCAGGCGCGCACCATCCGTATTCCGGTGCATATGATTGAGACTATCAACAAGCTCAACCGTATTTCTCGCCAGATGCTGCAAGAAATGGGTCGTGAACCGACGCCGGAAGAACTGGCTGAACGTATGCTGATGCCGGAAGACAAAATCCGCAAAGTGCTGAAGATCGCCAAAGAGCCAATCTCCATGGAAACGCCGATCGGTGATGATGAAGATTCGCATCTGGGTGATTTCATCGAGGATACCACCCTCGAGCTGCCGCTGGATTCTGCGACCACCGAAAGCCTGCGTGCGGCAACGCACGACGTGCTGGCTGGGCTGACCGCGCGTGAAGCGAAAGTTCTGCGTATGCGTTTCGGTATCGACATGAACACCGACCACACGCTGGAAGAAGTGGGTAAACAGTTCGACGTTACCCGTGAACGTATCCGTCAGATCGAAGCGAAGGCGCTGCGTAAACTGCGTCACCCAAGCCGTTCTGAAGTACTGCGTAGCTTCCTGGACGATTAATCGGTAAGCCGGATAGGCGTTTACGCCGCATCCGGCACTTATCCCTCTGCACAAACGCCACCTTTTCGGTGGCGTTTTTATCGCCCACGCACGACCAGCGCCTGATCCAGTTCCCGATACGCCTCAACCAGTTTCTCCAGTGAAACGCGACTTAAACCGCTGGGATTCGGCAACACCCAAATCTGCGTCGAACCAATGGTGAGCGTTTGTTTCCCCCATTGTGCACCGCGCTGGCTGAATCCCTGTTCATATGCTTGTTTGCCCAGAATCGCCAACGCTTGCGGCTGATAATCTTCAATTTTTTCAATCAGCTTGCGCCCGCCTGCGTGCAACTCCTGCTTTGAAACTTCATTGGCTTGCACCGTTGGACGATCTACCAGTTTGGTAACACCGCAACGATAATCCAGCAGATGCTGCGCTTCCTGTGGCTTCAACTGACGGTCGGTAAATCCGGCCTGATAAATCACCTTCCAGAAGCGATTTGCCGGATGGGCAAACGGAAAGCCAGACTCTGCGGAAGAAAGACCCGGATTGATGCCACAAAACACCACACGCAATCCTGGCGCAAGAATATCGTCAACCATATTAACTCCTGAACAACACAACCCGCAGGAAGTATAACGAATTGAAAACACGTTGTTTATAAAAACAGCAGCCGCACGCTAATGGCTGGATCGCGGCACGGAGTTACTTTATAATCCGCTACCATGGCCCCTTAGCTCAGTGGTTAGAGCAGGCGACTCATAATCGCTTGGTCGCTGGTTCAAGTCCAGCAGGGGCCACCAGATACCGCAAAGGCTGACGAGAAATCGTCAGCCTTTTTTCATATATCAATCTTTGCGTGCCAGTAAGCCGCTGCGCGTACCCGCTGTGGGTCATATTGTTCCGCTTCAAAGCGGCGGCTTAAATTCTTAACCACCTTACCTTCGCCGGTTATCCAGATGAAATAATCATCGGCAGGAATTTCCAGCTGCGCCAGACGCGCGTCCACCGCCTGCTCATCATGCGCCAGCCACTCGATGTTAAAACCGTCAAGGTGCGCGAGATAATCCTGACAGGCGTTATCCCGCACGCTGACCAGCGCGGTAACTTGCGGTTTAACGGCAAGTTTGCTCAACGTTTCCAGGCGGCGGCGCAGTGCGGGCATTCCGGATTCATCACAGACATACAGCTGATACGCATAATCTTCCGGCACCACCAGCGAACCACGCGGTCCGGCTACTGTGAGTTTATCGCCCGGTTGCGCCTGCATCGCCCAGCCGCTGGCGACACCGCCGTCATGAATAAAAAAATCGATCGCCAGTTCATGGCGCTGCTCATCATACAGTGGCGTATAGTCGCGCGACGGCGGGCGTGGCCCTTCCGGCCAGACGATACCCTCTTCTGTTACCGTTGGCGGTACAAAGTGAGCGTCAGGTTGAGGAAAGAAGAGTTTGCTGTGATCGTCAAAGCCGCGCGACGTAAAACCGTCCAACGCCTCGCCGCCGAGGACAATGCGCTGAAAACTGGCGCTGATGCGCTCAACGCGTAACACGGTCAGTTCACGGAAGCGCAGATCATTGCGAACGCGCTGTGGGTAGCGGGGAGAGTTATTCATTGTTATCGCCTTCGTGATGGTAATCAGATATATCTAAATAAAATTCGCAAATGATAATGATTGTTAATCATGATAAATGCAAGCAATTTGTAGTACTGATATATCTGAAGTATGTGAAGTCATTCAGCACCGTAGCAAGGCTGCCGGATGCGGCGTGAACGCCTTACCCGGCCTACATGTTGAGTACATCTGAGTTTAAAAATCATTTTTGTACTTGCAGCAATGCTCATGTCAGATATAAATTAGATATATCTAATTAAGCAAAAGGAGGCTGATATGAGCCATCATCACGAAGGGTGTTGTAAACATGAAGGCCAGCCACGCCATGAAGGCTGCTGTAAAGGTGAGAAGTCAGAACACGAGCACTGCGGGCACGGTCACCAGCATGAACACGGTCAATGCTGCGGTGGTCGCCACGGTCGCGGCGGCGGTCGTCGGCAGCGTTTCTTTGGTCACGGTGAATTGCGCCTGGTGATTCTGGATATTCTCTCGCGCGATGACAGCCACGGGTTTGAGTTGGTTAAGGGAGTTGAGAAA
>NZ_PTRD01000048.1:0-93313 GCF_002965005.1 Escherichia sp. MOD1-EC7011 | reverse complement strand
TCGTTCACCCGCTCAGATTTCGCGGTCTCACCCTCCAACTCCCGCCAGCCGTGTGCGTCAGGCTGCGGCTTCCCTTGCGCCCCTGCATCCCCGCCTTATCGCCCGGCTTTTCTGGAGGCACGGCACCGCCCGGTGTCGCGGAATATGTGAACAACGGAGGAAAACATCATGCAATATGCGAAACCTGTCACTCTGAACGTTGAAGAGTGCGACCGTTTGTCTTTTCTGCCTTACCTGTTTGGCCAAGATTTTCTGTATGCCGAAGCGTCTGTATACGTGCTGGCGAAACAAATGATGCCGGAATATGAAGGCGGATTCTGGCACTTCATCCGCCTGCCGGACGGTGGCGGTTACATGATGCCGGATGGCGACCGTTTCCACATGGTGAACGGTGCAAACTGGTTTGACCGTACCGTGAGTGCTGATGCCGCAGGTGTCATTCTGACCTCTCTTGTGATTAACCGCCAGTTGTGGCTGTACCACGACAGCGGGGATGCAGGACTGACCCAGCTTTACCGGATGCGCGATGCGCAGTTGTGGCGTCACATCGAATTTCACCCTGAATGCAACGCGATTTACGCAGCACTGGACTGATTAACGGACGGGGCGGCAATGCCGCCCCTGTAAAGGAGACGAGAACATGTACTGTACTGTTAAAGAAATTATCCGCGATGTACTGGATACAGACGTGCCGGACAGTGAATGCGTTTTTGCCCTGGTGCTGACCCGTGGGGATGTGCGCCATATGGCTCAGGACTGGAACCTGTCAGACGATGAGCTGGAAACCGTCATGCAGCGGCTGGACGATGCCTTTGAATATGGTGCGGATGTCAGCATTGTTCACGACGTTGTTCGTGAGCTGATGGAAGAAAAGCGCGCCAGCCGTCAGGTTACAGTTCCGGCGGTGATGCTGGAAAAAGTGATGGCGCTGGCAGGCAGTGAAATGAAGCGCCTGTATGCCGTCGGGAGTGAGAACGGGGGCGACGGTGATGCGTTCGTCAGGGAGGAACGCGAAGCAATGAACGTTGTGTTACAGGCGCTGGACGGGGAGCACATGTCATGAATATCAGCACAGAAACCCGCGAAATTCTGCGCAATTACAAAGCCGTGATTAATGCGCGGCGTCGTGAAATGGGGCAGAAACCGCTCACCACTGCGCAGATTGTTGATGAAATCTGCGATTTTGTGGTGAATCAGCAGGCGGTTTTCCTCGGTGGTCACTATATCCTTCAGGGCAGCAGAAACAGGTGATACAGGGCAGGCGGTGGAGGCCGCCTGTCAGCCCGCGCGAAAACCCCTGGCAGGCTGACGCCTGCCGGAAATGCGGGGTGCAGCGCCTGCGGCGCTGCCGGCCCGGCTTTCCGGTCAGAAGGTAGTGTATGGCTGTATGCCAGGAACAGGTGTGATATTCCGTGACACTGTCACCGTTTCTGGCTGTCTTTTATTGCGCCCACTTCGGCTCCCGGCTGCCTGGCGGCATCCGGTCGTCAGGCCCGACTCCGACAGGCAGCTGCTGGCGCACCCGCCAGTCTCCGCCGAACCCGCTGGCGCGGTTTCGGGCTGTCGCTACGGTCCGATGCGTGAAAACCCGGCTTGCAGCGACCGTTCCGGTCGCGCCGCCCCTGTCGCGCCGTGACCTGCGCTCCCTGCACACCTGACGGTGTGTGAGGAAACTGCGCCTGATGGCGCAGCAGTCTTCCCTCCTGCCGCCACCCCTGCGGCCTGTTTCCCGCTGTGGACTTTCCGGGGGGCAGACGTAACCCCCTCCCGTTCCATCTGTCCAGGGTGAGATGCACCGGCCACAAAATTTTTAGCCATGAACCCGGCTAAAAATTTTGCGTCCGCCCCCGGACAGCTGTCCCGTGAGGCGGTAAACGGGCCCCCATCGGAAAGGTCCACTGCGGGGAGAAACCCCTGTGAAGTGGACGGCAGGAGGAGCTTTCGCTCCTCTGAAGGGGCACATGAACGTCCCGTCGCCGGTATCCGGTTTATCTCACATCTTTCAGTCAGGAGGTTCTTATGAGTGCACGTGGTATCAACAAGGTCATCCTCGTCGGGCGTCTGGGCAATGATCCGGAAGTCCGTTACATCCCCAACGGGGGCGCAGTGGCAAACCTGCAGGTGGCCACATCAGAAAGCTGGCGTGACAAACAGACGGGGGAGATGCGGGAGCAGACGGAATGGCACCGCGTGGTGCTGTTCGGCAAGCTCGCGGAAGTGGCAGGTGAATATCTGCGCAAGGGCGCGCAGGTCTACATCGAAGGTCAGCTTCGCACCCGTAGCTGGGAAGATAACGGTATCACCCGTTACGTCACTGAAATTCTTGTTAAGACCACGGGCACCGTGCAGATGCTGGGACGTGCACCACAGCAGAACGCTCAGGCGCAACCGAAGCCTCAGCAGAATGGGCAGCCACAGAGTGCTGACGCGACGAAAAAAGGTGGCGCGAAAACGAAAGGCCGTGGACGTAAGGCCGCGCAGCCCGAGCCTCAGCCGCAACCGCCGGAGGGGGAGGATTACGGGTTTTCAGACGATATCCCGTTCTGACTGGCCTGACTGTGATAACCGCCCCGCCCTGCGCGGGGCATCACCGGAGATATGAGGATGAGCGAATATTTCAGAATACTTCAGGGACTGCCTGACGGTCCTTTTACCCGCAAACATGCCGAAGCCGTTGCCGCACAGTACCGGAACGTCTTTATCGAGGATGACCACGGAGAACATTTTCGCCTGGTTGTCCGTAATAACGGAACAATGGTCTGGCGTACCTGGAATTTTGAGGACGGTGCCGGGTACTGGATGAACCATGCCATCCGTGATTTCGGGATTCTTAAGTAAGAGAGGTGCCGGACGCGCGAACGTCCGGCAGGACATAAGCAATTATAAGGGGATGATTATGCCTGTAACGAAGTGTGAACCAGAAACCACCCGCAAAGCAAGCCGTAAATCTGCAAAAACGCAGGAAACTGTCCTGTCTGCCCTGCTGGCGCAGACGGAGGAAGTGAGCGTGCCGCTGGCCTCACTGATTAAATCACCGCTGAATGTGCGCACGGTGCCGTATTCTGTGGAGTCCGTCAGCGAACTGGCTGAGTCCATTAAGGGCGTTGGCCTGTTGCAGAATCTGGTCGTGCATACCCTGCCTGGTGACCGTTACGGTGTCGCCGCAGGTGGTCGCCGACTGGCTGCACTCAACATGCTGGCAGAGCGTGGCATCCTTACGGCTGACTGGCCTGTACGCGTGAAGGTTATTCCGCAGGAACTGGCGACTGCCGCATCAATGACTGAAAACGGTCATCGTCGGGATATGCACCCTGCCGAACAGATTGCCGGATTCCGCGCAATGGCGCAGGAAGGCAAAACACCTGCGCAGACTGGCGACCTGCTGGGCTATTCACCCCGCCACGTCCAGCGAATGCTGAAACTGGCAGACCTTGCACCCGTCATCCTTGATGCGCTGGCAGAAGACCGCATCACCACCGAACACTGTCAGGCGCTGGCGCTGGAGAACGACACCGCGCGTCAGGTGCAGGTGTTTGAAGCCGCCTGCCAGTCAGGATGGGGCGGTAAACCGGATGTGCGGGTTATCCGCAACCTGATTACCGAAAGTGAAGTGGCGGTGGCTGGGAACAGTAAATTCCGCTTCGTGGGGGCTGATGCCTTCTCGCCAGACGAACTGCGCACCGATTTGTTCAGCGACGACGAGGGTGGCTATGTGGACTGCGTGGCGCTCGATGCCGCCCTGCTGGAAAAACTCCAGGCTGTCGCTGAACACCTTCGGGAAGCCGAAGGCTGGGAATGGTGCGCCGGGCGCATGGAGCCTGTCGGTGAGTGCCGTGAGGATGCCGGAACATACCGCTGTCTGCCGGAGCCGGAAGCGGTGCTGACGGAGGCGGAAGACGAACGCCTGAACGAACTGATGACGCGTTACGACGCGCTGGAAAATCAGTGTGAGGAATCCGACCTGCTGGAAGCAGAAATGAAGCTGATGCGCTGCATGGCGAAGGTCAGGGCGTGGACGCCGGAGATACGTGCCGGAAGCGGTGTGGTGGTGTCCTGGCGTTATGGCAACGTATGTGTCCAGCGTGGTGTGCAGTTGCGCAGCGAGGATGACGCGGCTGACGACGCTGACCGTACGGAACAGGTGCAGGAGAAAGCGTCAGTGGAGGAAATAAGTCTGCCACTGCTGACGAAAATGTCTTCCGAACGCACGCTGGCAGTCCAGGCAGCACTGATGCAGCAACCGGACAAATCTCTGGCACTGCTGGCATGGACGCTCTGCCTGAATGTGTTTGGCAGCGGAGCTTACAGCAATCCCGCAAAAATCCGCCTGGAATGTGAGCATTATGCGCTGACCAGCGATGCGCCCTCGGGGAAGGAAGGTGCCGCATTCATGGCGATGATGGCAGAAAAAGCCCGTCTTGCAGCCCTGCTGCCGGATGGATGGGCACGGGACATGACGACGTTCCTGTCACTCAGTCAGGAGGTGCTGTTGTCCCTGCTCAGTTTCTGCACTGCGTGCAGCATCCACGGTGTTCAGACCCGTGAGTATGGTCACACGTCACGCAGTCCGCTGGATTCGCTGGAAAGCGCCATCGGCTTTCACATGCGCGACTGGTGGCAGCCGACAAAAGCAAACTTCTTCGGACACCTGAAAAAGCCGCAGATTATCGCAGCCCTGAATGAGGCAGGACTGTCCGGTGCTGCACGGGACGCGGAGAAGATGAAGAAAGGCGATGCGGCTGAACATGCAGAGTTCCACATGAAAGACAACCGCTGGGTTCCAGGCTGGATGTGTGCACCACATCCACAGACAGATGCCACTGAACGCACCGATAACCTGGCTGATGCCGCCTGATGAACAACCACACCGCCCCGCCGGAGACGGGGCGGCAGCAAGGGAGATACCGTGATGAAAACTGAACTGACCCTGAATGCCCTGCAGTCCATGAACGCACAGGAATATGAAGATATCCGTGCTGCGGGAAGCGATATGCGCCGTAATCTCACTCACGAGGTGATGCGTGAAGTGGACGCACCGGCTAACTGGATGATGAATGGCGAGTATGGCAGTGAGTTCGGGGGCTTTTTCCCCGTCCAGGTTCGTTTCACGCCAGCCCACGAACGTTTCCACCTGGCATTATGTTCGCCGGGAGACGTCTCTCAGCTCTGGATGCTGGTTCTGGTGAATGGTGGTGGACAGCCTTTCGCCGTCGTTCAGGTGCAACATATCTTCACGCCTGTCGCTATCAGTCACACGCTGGCGCTTGCCGCGACACTTGATGCGCAGGGGTACAGTGTTAACGACATCATCCATATCCTGATGGCAGAAGGAGGTCAGGCATGAGCGCACGTTCACGGGCACTGATCCCCCTCAGCGCAGAGCAACAGGCCGCCATGCAGGCTGTGGCTGTCACCGAACAACGTCGTCGTCAGGGACGCACACTTTCAGCATGGCCTTATGCCAGCGCTTTCTTTCGCTGCCTGAATGGCAGTCGCCGGATTTCGCTGACCGATCTCCGCTTTTTTGCTCCTGCGCTGACGAAGGAGGAATTTCATGGCAACCGTCTCCTGTGGCTGGCTGCCGTGGATAAACTGATTGAAAGTTTTGGTGAAGTCTGTGTTCTTCCCCTGCCATCCGATGCGGGGCATCGTCTGTTCCCGTCCGTTCCTTTTCGTGAAGGTGAGCGGCGTCGTCAGAAAACCACGCTGACAGAGCAGAAATACAGCCGCCAGCGGGAACGTGAGGCAGAACGACGGGAACTGGAATACCAGACATGTTTTGCTCAGGCGCAGATTGACCTTGCGTTTCATACTCCCGCCACGGTCGGAAGCTGGTTGTCCCGCTGGTCTGGTGTTGTTGAGGAGCATGATCTGGAAACGATTTTCTGGGGGTGGTGCGGGCGTTTTCCATCACTGTCATCATTTGACCGGTTTTTCTGGCAGGAGGAACCACTCTGGCGGCTGATTTTTGAAGCCGGTGAGGCCGGTCGTGGTGCACCGGTACAGGTACGTGCACTTGAGCAGTGGATGATCCCGAACAAGCTGGAGAACGCAATATGATGAAATCAGACGAACAATATCAGGTTCCCGTGTGGATGCGACCTCTGTTGCCGTTGCTCTGCAATACCGGTGGTAATGATCCGGAGGAACTGCTGAATGATACAGAAACCACCGCCAGTGCGAATATTGTCCGTTATGTACTGATAGTTGCAGTGCGGTCGCAGATTGATCTGCTGCAGCTACTGTACAGGAAAGGACTGTTGCGCACAGAGATACCAGGTGGCTTTTCACCGGAAGAAGCGCAGGAACTCCTGGATAATTTGGTGCGCAGCCATATCAGCAAGGCGCTGTCGGGTGAGCGAATGGCAGCCCGTGACAGAAATGCCGATCTGACCTGGATTCGCCAGCAACTGGTCGATGCCGCCTGGTTTGTCCGTGCCACACTGGAAGCGCATGGGATGGGCGTCGGAAATGAGAGTCCCTCTGCTCCGCCGGAGACAATGCCGGACATACAGACACGGGAACTGGTTATGTTGATCAAGCGACTGGCATCATCGCTGAAAGCGGTGAAACCCGACAGTAGCGTGGTGCGTGAAGCGCAGGACTGGCTGTGCGACAGAAAACTTGTGGATATCACAGATATTCTCCGGTGAACCAGACATGTATATTTTACGCAGGGACACGCCGATCATGATCGTTTCATATCAGGGGTGGTCTGGAGGTCATGCGGCGTGTCCTCTGCACTCGCCGGAATAAGGAAGTCGCCGGCGGCTCCGCTTTTACCCGGCCATGCGGGGCATGGCCTTGTGGGTTTTCAGCTCTGTGGCCTCAGCGTCGTGTGCGGGCTGTGCCGTGCCTCCATCTTAGCCGGGCTGGCGTTGATGCAAGGGTACGCTTCGCCGCTGCGGTCACCCGGTCCCTCCTTCCCGTCTGCCGTGATTTTCCGGTCGTTCACCCGCTCAGATTTCGCGGTCTCACCCTCCAACTCCCGCCAGCCGTGTGCGTCAGGCTGCGGCTTCCCTTGCGCCCTGTGCATCCCCGCCTTATCGCCCGGCTTTTATGGAGGCACGGCACCGCCCGGTGCCGCAGAACATGTGACTATGGAGGATTCGGGAATGTCTGTTGTTGCACCTGCTGTATACGTTGGAACCTGGCACAAATACAACTGTGGAAGCATCGCCGGACGCTGGTTTGACCTGACCACGTTTGATGATGAGCGCGACTTTTTCGCCGCCTGCCGTGCTCTTCACCAGGATGAAGCCGATCCTGAACTGATGTTTCAGGATTATGAGGGATTCCCGGGGAATATGGCCTCTGAATGCCATATCAACTGGGCCTGGGTTGAAGGCTTCCGCCAGGCACGGGATGAAGGCTGCGAAGAGGCTTATCGTCTCTGGGTGGAGGATACCGGTGAGACGGATTTTGACACCTTCCGCGATGCCTGGTGGGGCGAGGCTGACAGTGAGGAGGCTTTTGCGGTTGAGTTCGCCAGTGATACCGGCCTGCTGGCTGACGTGCCGGAGACGGTGGCGCTCTATTTTGACTATGAGGCGTATGCGCGGGATTTATTCCTGGACTCCTTCACCTTTATTGACGGTCATGTGTTCCGTCGGTGATTTACTCCCCCGCTCCGGCGGGGGTATGGCCTGCCAGGCCGCCGGAAAACCCTGGCAGGCTTACGCCTGCCTGAAATGCAGGAGGGCCGCGCCTGCGGCGCTGCCCTTCCTGCCCGTCATGGTGTGAGGCATTTTTCTGTTATGTCGTTTCTGTTGTTCTGATTTCCGGAGGCGGGGACACCTTCGGCTCCCGGCTGCCTGGCGGCATCCGGTCGTCAGGCCCGACTCCGACAGGCAGCTGCTGGCGCACCCGCCAGTCTCCGCCGAACCCGCTGGCGCGGTTTCGGGCTGCCGCTACGGTCCGATGTCTGAAAAACCAGGCTTGCAGCGACCGTTCCGGTCGCGCCGCCCCTGTCGCGCCGGAAACGGCGCTCCCTGCACACCTGACGGTGTGTAAGGCCACTGCGCCTGATGGCGCAGTCAACCCTTCCGCCGCCACCCCTGCGGCCTGTTTCCCGCTGTGGACTTTCCGGGGGCTGGAGTAACCACATCCCGTTTCAGCAGTCCAGGGGAAGATATACCGTCCACAAAATTTTTAGCCATAAACCCGGCAAAAAATTTTGCGTCCGCCCCCGGACAGCTGCCCCGTGACGTGGTGACGGACGCCCCATCGGAAAGGTCCACTGCGGGGAGAAACCCCGAAGAAGTGGACGGCAGAAGGGGCTTTCGCCCCTCCGGGGAGCAACCGGTCGGCCCGGCGACCTGATTCAGCAGAAGGAGACGTTTTCATGACTGTCAGCAGCACGATTTCCGTTTTTTGCCGCGACGGGGTGTTCCGTACCGTTTACTGCCACCTGCACGGTGAGCCGACCTGGAACGGTCGCATCCTGCATACCCACTATGCCACCGGTCAGCAGGCCGAAGCCCTGGTTGAACACGGTGATATCCGTTGCCTCGGTCCCCGTTGCGACAAACCCGCCGGGCATACGCTTCAGAACCCGGTGGACGGTGTGACGGCTTATTACGGACGTGACAGTGGTTTCCGGATGGACAGTGAGGCGCGTGAGTACCGTTCTTTCAGGGAGGCTATTGCCACTGAAAGCACTGAAGAGGTGCGCTTCCATTATGTGTTCATCGACGGCTACTGGAAGGTGATGTACCGCACGCCGGAAGGCTGGAAGATGAAAGCGCTCGCGCTGGCACTGCGTCGCTGTCCGAAATGAAAAAAAGGCAGGGCGATAAACCCTGCCTCTCTCCGCCGGCGCTTCCCCGCCAGGAAGTCCGGCATCTCAATCACTATCTATGGAGATTATGCCATGAGACCATCAATTATCTTCGCAACCGCCGAGTATGTAAAGCGTCTGCGTGAAGAGTGCCTGCGGGAGAATAAACCCCTGCACCGCCATACCCGCTTCAGACGTCAGGAGCTGGCACAGGATGAGATTAACCCGGACGTCCTGGCGATGAGCGGCCATATCGCCAGACGTTGCAGTGAGCAGAAGCGGGTACGTATCCCCGCTATGAAAGTCAGCGAATGGGGCCACCTGCTCCGCGCGCTTGAAATTGAGCGGGTCTGCCACTGATTAACCCTTGCCGTCTGCCTGTGCAGGCGGCAGGATACGTTCAGACATCTCACCAGGAGGAACCGTGAGTAAGAAGAAAAACACCACAACGCCCACGCCGCATGATGCCGCGTTCCGGTCGTTCCTGGCGAATCCCGACGTCGCCAGAGATTTTCTGGAACTGCATCTTCCGGCGGAGTACCGGCAGTTGTGCGACCTGTCCACGCTGAAGCTGGAACCCGCCACCTTTGTTGAGCCGGACCTGCATCAGTACGCCAGCGATATCCTCTGGAGTGTGAAAACCACCGGGGGTGAAGATGGCTATGTTTATACGCTCATCGAGCACCAGAGCACCGAAAATCTGTACATGCCTTTCCGCATGTTACGTTACAGTGTGGCGGCGATGCAGAGACATCTGGAGCAGCACAAAACGTTGCCACTGGTCATTCCGGTGCTGTTCTATCACGGTGAGCGCAGCCCGTACCCGTACAGCATGAACTGGCTGGACTGTTTTGAGAATCCGGCGCTTGCGGCTAAAATATACACAAAGCCGTTTCCGCTGGTTGATATCACTGTCGTTGATGACAATGAAATCATGAACCATCGCCGGATGGCCGCACTGACGCTGCTGATGAAGCATATCCGCCATCGTGACATGATGGAGCTGCTGGACAAACTCCCGCAGGTCATGGTGGAAATTTCAGACGAGCAGGTGCGTGTTCTGATTCATTACATCGTTAACGCAGGGGACTCTGTATCACCGGAATTTATGCGGGCGCTGGCTGAGCGTCTGCCGCAGCATGAGGATAAACTGATGACTATCGCAGAACGTCTTGAGCAAAAAGGTCGCCAGGAAGGCAGGATGGAAGGACGCATGGAAGGACGCATGGAAGGACGCATGGAAGGAGCGCTTGAAAAAGCCCTGGCTATTGCGTGCCAGCTTCAGAAAATGGGGATGACGCCGGAGCAGATTAAGCAGGCTACCGGACTTTCCGATGACGAACTGAAGAAAATCACTCACTGAGTAAACATCACAGCCCGGCAAAATGCCGGGCTTTTTTGTCAGCAGGAGCAGAGCAAACAGCATGACGATTGCAGAACGTCTTATTCAAAAAGGCGCACTTGAAGTGGCGCGGGAAATAGCCTGCCGGCTGCGGGATATGGGCTGGACGCCGGAACGGATTCAGGAGGCAACCGGACTTTCCGGTGAAGAACTGAAAAAGCTGTTTCCTGATGAGCAGTAGCCTGGCATTCAGCCAGGCTGTGAATCACGCTCACACATCCTCTGCCGTTTCCCCCAGTTCATTTTCCAGTCGCCTGATGATATCTGCCTTACGCATCCCCTGCATGTGAGGCAGCAGGTCACGGACTGAAAGTGCCTGGGTGGTCCTCCAGACGGTGACGTCCACCTGTTCCGCATTTTCCCAGACGTGCCATGTTCTCTGCGTCACGCCAAATTCTCTGGCCGCTTTTTCGCGTGACCAGAGCATGCTTTTTCGCCAGATTCGCAGTTCCCAGCCGGTCATAAAACACCTTTGAAAAAGTGAAAAAACTTCACTTTATTTTATCATCACAATTGCCAAATCAGCGCGATAAATAAGTGTAAAAAAGTGAAGAAATTTCATTTTTTTTGCTTGTAAATGTCGTGCGGTTTTCTCTGTTTTCACCTGTGCGGGAGTGGTGTGCCAGTGACCACCACATGCCATTGTTGTGCCGTCGTTTTTCTTCAGTCGCGCCGTATGCGGCGCTCCCTGCACACCTTACGGTGTGTAAGGCCACTGCGCCTGATGGCGCAGCTGTCTCTGCCTGTCTGCCGCCGCACTGCGGCCTGTTCTCCGCAGACGGACTTTCCGGGGGTACATACATGACCACATCCCGTTTCAGTCGTCCAGGGGAGAGATGTACCAGCCACAAAACTTTTTGCCGCAGGCGTCAAAAACTTTTGCGTCTGCCCCCGGACAACTGCCCCGTGACGTGGTGAGCGTCCCCCGTCGGAAAGGTCCACTGCGGGGAAATCCCCGAAGACCCGGACGGCAGAAGGAGCTTCGCTCCTCCGGGAAATGACCTGGCTGACCCGGCAGTCGTGACGATGAGGAGACAATGTGATGAATCAGACTTTACCCACTGCTGACCTGAATACTGCCGGCACGACAGATGTTATTCCGTCTGTGGCTATCGACCGCATCATCGCGCAGCGTAACGAAGGTATTGCACTGTTCATGCAGGCGATGGAATGCCTGGCGACAGCGCGCAAGATTCTGCTCGATGCGTCAGGTGATATTTTTCTTTACGGGTTTGAAGACTGCGTGACTGATTCCGTTCGTCGCATAGATAAACCGGAAGAAGCGAAAAGGAATATCACCCGTCTTGCCGACCGGAAAATCTGGGACCGCCTGATGACAGATACGGGCATGTACACCTTCATGAGTTCATGCCAGCGTGATGAGTGGAATAGCCAGCTGATGAGCGACACCTGTCCTGAAATCACCCTGGACAATGTACTGGCAACATTCCGCCATCTGAATGCCAGCAAGATGCAGACATTTGAACAGGGACTGATTGATGTCTACCGGAAATTGTCATGGGATTACAGAACCAATAATCCCTGCCGTCTGGGCAAGAGAATCATTATTGAAAACATGCTGTACCGCTGGAGTAACGGACGTGTGACGCTGGACTGCAGCGGACGGGAGGCACTGGATGACCTGGTACGTCCTTTTTATCTGCTGGAGGGGCGCAACGTTCCTGACTTCCGGAGCAGCATCGGGGCGCAGTATGGTGAATTTCTCGGGAACGGCGATAATGTCGGTAAGCTGTTAGAAGGGGAATATTTTACGGTGCGTGGCTACCAGAAAGGGACCGTACACATTGTCTTTAAGCGTTCTGACCTTGTTGAAAAACTGAATGATATTATTGCACGGCATTATCCTGGTGCATTGCCGCCACGAGTCTGATTAAACAGAAAAGCCCTGGTATTTATGCCGGGGCTTTTTTTTTCTGTAATCATCATAATCTCAGAACACGATGTGACATTGTCACATCAATTGTTGTTCATATCGATGCCATCTTTCCTGCCTGAATCTGTCTTTTTAGGTGCTGTTTTAGAGGAAGAACGGCGGGATGGTTTTTTCGATTCTGCTTCCCGAATAATGTCACGAAGTGCCTTCTCTCCTACTTCATACCCTGCATTTTTGAGCGTGTCACGAACATCTGCCAGTGTATAACCCTTTGTCCTTACCAGGACAATAATGTCATCACGAATGGCATCAAGAAAATCACGCAATGTTTTCCGTTGAGCGGTGAGGTCCGGCAATTCCGATAAAGCAGCTTTTGCCAGCTGGATGTCATCATCTGAGTAAAATTTTTTAGAAGCCATTGGCACTTTCTCTCCGTTTAATGTTGAAGCCTGATTTTATCACCAAAAACTGACTCCTGGCAGGGCTGCGCCCTGCCTCTGCCGTCTGCATAAGACTATGATGCACAAAAATAACAGGCTATAATGGCCTGAAAAACGGGACAGGATGTGCAATTGTAATACCGTCACACGCGACGCTATTACAATTGCCATCTGGTCAGGGCTTCGCCCCGACACCCCGTAAGGAGCCTGAAGTGAGTGATAGTGCGGTAAGAAAGAAAAGTGAGGTACGGCAAAAGACAGTTGTCAGGACACTCAGATTCTCTCCTGTTGAGGATGAAACCATCAGGAAAAAAGCTGAAGATTCCGGACTTACTGTATCTGCTTACATCCGAAATGCAGCACTGAATAAGCGAATTAACTCCCGTACAGATGATGCTTTTCTGAAGGAGTTAATGAGACTGGGAAGGATGCAGAAGCATCTGTTTGTTCAGGGAAAAAGAACCGGTGACAAGGAATACGCAGAAGTGCTTGTTGCCATAACCGAACTTACAAATACATTGCGTAAACAGTTAATGGAAGGTTGAGGATTATCCTGTGAATGCAGTCATTCCGAAAAAGAGAAGGGACGGCAAGTCTTCGTTCGAAGACCTGGTATCCTACGTCTCTGTCCGGGATGACATGACCGATGAGGAACTGGATTTATCTTCTTCTTCGCAGGCTGAACAACCGCACCGAAGCCGTTTCAGTCGCCTTGTTGATTATGCGACACGTCTTCGAAATGAGTCATTCGTGGCGCTGGTTGATGTCATGAAGGACGGCTGCGAATGGATCAACTTTTATGGTGTCACCTGCTTTCATAACTGTACTTCTCTTGAAACTGCCGCTGCAGATATGGAGTACATTGCCCTGCAGGCACACTATGCAAAAGATGACACTGATCCTGTTTTTCACTACATCCTTTCCTGGCAGTCACATGAAAGCCCGCGTCCGGAACAGATTTATGACAGTGTACGTCATACGCTGAAATCACTCGGCCTTGCCGACCATCAGTATGTCTCTGCCGTGCATACTGATACAGATAATCTGCACGTCCATGTGGCTGTTAACCGGGTACACCCTGAAACGGGTTATCTGAACCGGTTATCCTGGAGTCAGGAAAAACTCAGTCGTGCCTGCCGTGAGCTTGAACTGAAGCATGGTTTTGCTCCGGATAACGGTTGCTGGGTCCATGCACCGGGAAATCGTATCGTTCGCAAAACCGCCGTTGAACGTGATCGCCAGAACGCGTGGACACGCGGGAAAAAACAAACTTTTCGCGAGTATGTCGCGCAGACAGCGGTCGCTGGTTTACGCAGTGAACCTGTAAGTGACTGGTTATCCCTGCATCGTCGTCTTGCGGAAGATGGTCTGTACCTGTCTCAGATGGACGGAAAATATCTGGTGATGGATGGCTGGGATCGCAACAGGGAAGGTGTACAGCTTGACTCGTTTGGTCCCTCCTGGTGTGCAGAAAAACTCATGAAAAAAATGGGTGACTACACGCCAGTACCAAAAGACATTTTCAGCCAGGTGGAAGCACCAGGACGCTATAATCCGGACTTCATTGCAGCTGATGTTCGCCCGGAAAAAATCGCTGAAACAGAAAGTCTGCAGCAGTATGCCTGTCGTCATCTTGGAGAACGTCTGCCGGAAATGGCACGGGAAGGACGGCTGGAAAACTGCCAGGCTATTCACCGCACACTGGCTGAAGCGGGTTTATGGATGCGTGTTCAGCATGGTCACCTGGTTATCTGTGACGGTTATGATCATAACCAGACTCCCGTTCGTGCTGACAGCGTATGGTCACTGCTGACGCTCGACAATGTGAATCAACTCGATGGTGGCTGGCTGCCTGTACCAACAGATATTTTCCGCCAGGTTACGCCAACAGAACGCTTCCGTGGTCGTCGTATGGAGAGCTGTCCTGCGACCGATAAAGAATGGCACCGTATGCGTACAGGCACGGGGCCGCAGGGGGCTATCAAACGCGAACTGTTTTCTGACAAAGAAAGTCTGTGGGGATACAGCATCAGCCATTGTAGCCCTCAGATTGAAGAAATGATCACACAGGGTGAGTTTACCTGGCAGCGTTGTCATGAGCTGTTTGCACAACAGGGACTGATGCTACAGAAACAACATCACGGGCTTGTTGTCGTTGATGCCTTTAATCATGAGCAAACGCCGGTGAAGGCCAGCAGCATTCATCCTGATCTGACACTGGGGCGTGCAGAGCCACAGGCCGGACCTTTTGTGAGTGCCCCAGCAGATTTGTTTGACAGGGTGCAACCTGAAAGTCGCTATAACCCGGAGCTGGCTGTCAGTGACAGGTACGGGGTCAGCAGTAAACGTGACCCAATGCTGCGCCGGCAGCGACGTGAAGCCAGAGCTGAGGCCCGTGCTGACCTGCGTGCCCGCTATCTGGCATGGCGTGAACAATGGCGTAAACCAGATCTGCGTTATGGGGAACGTTGTCGGGAAATTCATCAGGCATGCCGTCTGCGGAAGTCACACATTCGTGCGCAGTACGATGATCCGGCATTACGTAAGCTGCATTATCACATTGCAGAAGTTCAGCGAATGCAGGCATTGATCAGGCTGAAAGAAGACATCAGGGATGAGCGACAGAAACTTATTGCTGACGGGAAATGGTATCCACCCTCTTACCGTCAGTGGGTCGAAATTCAGGCTGCTCAGGGAGACAGGGCTGCTGTATCGCAGCTGAGAGGCTGGGATTATCGCGATCGCCGTAAAGACAGGTCACGCACAACGACGACAGACCGCTGTGTCGTGCTTTGTGAACCGGGCGGAACGCCGGTATACGGTAATACCGGTGATCTCGAGGCCCGTCTGCAGAAGAACGGGAGTGTTCGTTTCCGTGACCGTCGGACGGGAGAGTTTGTCTGTACGGATTATGGTGACAGGGTTGTTTTCCGTAATCACCATGACCGCAATGCGCTGGCAGATAAACTGGATTTGATTGCACCGGTATTATTCGGGCGTGATCCACGCATGGGTTTTGAACCAGAAGGAAACGACAAACAATTTAACCAGGTCTTTGCTGAAATGGTTGCCTGGCATAATGTGACAGGCCGTACCGGTCACGAAGACTACAGGATTACGCGACCGGACGTGGATCATCACCGTGAAGGAAGTGAACGCTACTACCGCGATTATATCGCGGCGAACAGCAACGATGACGCATCACTGCCTCCGCCGGAGCAGGATAAACGCTGGGAACCGCCTTCTCCAGGTTAAAAAAAAGGCCGCGCCAGAATCCGGCGCGGCCACTGTTCAGTACATTCCGTCCCAGTCCGGACGGTTGGTTTTTTTATGATGAAACCCGTTTACAGGACGCCCTGTCGGGTGGTTATTGTCCTGTGGAAGCGTTAACAGGTTTATACCTGCTCTTTCTGCTCTCACTGATATCTGATTTTCCTCTTTTGTTTCAGGTAGTTCTGGTCTGTTCAGCGTGATATAGCGAATTCGTCGCTCTTCCCGTGTGGTCGTTTTAAGCGTATTCACCGCTGTTTCCCACAAGGCACTTTCACGTGCGTTGATATCTGTGTCGTACTCTTCCAGCATTGCCATAGCCGCCTGACGTCCTGCAATGCGTTGCTGGAATGTATCCACGATCGTGTGCGGCTCTGTGCGAATTTTTCGTCTTTTTCTGGAGGGTTTTGCAGTCAGGACGCCAATGATGGCACTGACATTTTCCGGTGACGGTATTCGACGTTGAGTGGTACGGGGAACAAGACGGCGGAGACGGTCCAGGCGTGGCGCATCCACGCTGATATACCTGTTTATAACAACGGGATCGCTGCTGCAGCTTTTCTCATCGTCAGGGATGAAGAATGATGCTGATGGTACGGTTTCTCCCCGGAAAATAGAAAAGAATTCGCCAGGATGAAGTTCAATCAACTCCTGAACATTTATCTTGCTTTCCATCAGGATGCTGATTTGTGGGCTGTCAATCCATGATTCACCAAATATGCCGTCCTGACGCTGCAGGTTGTTCATTCTCGCCCTGGCTTCTTCACCGGCGGCGCTTTTCAGCGTTCTGGCCGTACTGCCCTCGCTGACAATCCTGCCGGCAAATTTTGTCCCCGTGTTCTGCATCAGTGTTGCAGTATTCGTGGCTGTTGTCTGTCCTTCTATACGTTCCTGGTCCTGTGCCATCAAAATCAGAGCAAAATCCAGTGAACGCACCTGAGTGGCTTCCACAGCAATACGGTCCGTATAGTATGCCCCCACTTCATCAAGGAAACACAGATAAGGGAAACGCCCCTTATATTTTTTGACTTCCAGTGCATCGGAATCAGTTCCTTCGAGGCGGTAGCCCAAATCACGGGCGAGAATCATACTTTTCTGGGTGATAAACATTCGTCCAAGAGCAGACGTTGTATGCGCTGATGTATCCAGAGCGGGGATCATTACCATCAGAATCCTGTCGCTGTGAATGCTGTCACGGATATCGATATCACCGGAATCTTCAGCAAAAATATCCCCGAATGCTTCCGTGAATGTGCTGAAAGTTTCAGAAAACTGCCCGGAGAGATAAGCATGTTGTTTTCTGGGTTCTTCCGTCCAGGCTGATGGTGTCCTGACCAGCGACAGGTCGAAACCGGGAACGTCCTGAAGGTAGTTACGTAACGGTGCGATAGCTTCTTCCGGCCACTGATCATCGAGGCCACGACAGTAAAGTTTGGCCATCCCTTCGAGAGTCATATGTTCACGGAGCATCTGCAGCGACATTGTTTTGCCTTCGCGCACACACCAGAATTTAGTACCAAATACCAGTGCCTTATTCATGGCAATGGCCCGGGACTGCCACTCGCCCCCCTGGACGTTCTGGGGCAGCATTGACTGCATTGTCTCCGCTGTGAATGCCTCAGTGCTGTAACAGAAGGGATTCCAGGTATTTGACTGAGGACGCGTTTTTTCACCACTCAGAATGATTTCACTGCGGGATTTTCCTCCGTTCATGAAGTTAATGACTTCCACATCGTCTTCACGTCCAAAGCGTCTGGCCAGATACCAGATCGTTCTTGCCGTATCATTCTGTGCCTTGCCATCGACAAGGGTGAATCCTCTTGCCCAGCAAAGTGGGTTAATCGCCCAGGCAAAGATGGTTTCCGTTTTACCGCCACCGGTGGTGGCGAAAAACATTATATGGCGGGTCAGATCGTCCATACTCAGCCATAACTCCCTGCCAATATCCCTGACGCGTTGATAACCAACATAGAATATGCCGCTGGCCGGTGATTCCAGAATGACCTCATACTGGAACAGGGTTGGCCAGAAGCTGAAAAGACTTCTTTTAATCATTCTGTCCTGTGACGGGTCAGCACATTCCAGCGTCATGGGCATACGAAGAGGGCAGCGCCATCGCTGCAGACTAAATACCAGCATTGTTATCAGTGTGAACAACAGACATGCCGGTAATGCAAGTGGCCAGATAAAACTGGCCACAAGACTTGCCACCAGGCAAAAGCCATAGATATTGAGACTCTGGAGTGCATTCCAGACAGGATTTCCCCAGGCTGTACGGTGTAAAAGCTCGGGGTTAACGCGATGTTCACTCATGGCCAGACTCGCTGTCGGTGGTTTTCAGGAATAAATTAAGCGTGCCAGTTTCCTGCAGAATTCCTGTAGGCAGATGCCAGCCGGTGTCGGACAGCACCCATGGGGTACCGGCAAATCCGAACTTACGGAAGGCGACATTGTTTACATCAATTGCAGCTCTGGCCGCTTTCAGGCATGTTTCATCTGCAGGCGTTGTTTCTTCTGATGGCGTCATCATTCCGTTATCTGCGGAATACAGTCGGTGCCAGCCGGCAGCACGTTTCTGAGCATCTTTTTCACACAGCAGTGGTGCCACACGGTCGGTGGATTCCTCTCCACCAATAACTGAAACCGGGTAGATAACGACATTGAAGTCGCTGGCCAGGCGTTTTAAGGCCGGCTCCAGAAGTCTGCAGTTAGGACAGGCAGGATCGAGAAATGCGTACAGGGTTCGTTCATGACCGGATGACAGGTTGATGGTAAACATGCCCCGATCGGCGTTCCGCTTCAGAACAGTAGCCAGATTATGTCGCGCAGCTGCGGCTTCCGGATTTTTGCTTGTGATTGTTTTCTCCGGTACCTGGACGTCTTTTTTCGGGGGAACCGGGAGTTGAATGCCTTCATTTAATGGCACAGTGTGATTCAGGTGAGGGGGAAGCAGTCGTGGCTCACCTGCTGTCTGTACTGCTTCAGGCGTTGTATCATCCCAGAATACACGATCAACATAGCGGAACAGAGAGAAGCCAATCGTTGCCATTACGAACAGCACAACGCTGGCGATTATGCCACGGAACAAAGGTGTTCTGCTGAAGCGGCGTTCCATCAGGTATTCAAGACGCAGGCAGGAATCAATAGCTGTAAGTATCTGGTCAGCGTTATGCTCCTGTTTATCAATCAGGATGGTTTCTCTGTTACGGGTGCCCATGGCGTCAAAGGCTATATGAATCAGTTGATTATTTCGTGTTACCAGCCCTGACAGGGCATCCCGTGGAAGGACGGCAATAATTTCTGTCCTGCCATCCGGCCAGATTGCCTGCACGGAAATATGTTTTGCAATGCGTGTTGCAAAGTACTCGATTGTCATTTTCAGTTCTCCGGATAATCAGAATTCGTTGTCTGTAGCAGGTGTACGGGGCAGGATGTCGTCGGTGAGGGACCAGTTGGTCAGGATGCGGCGTTTCCGGTCGCGATCTGGTTGTGGTTCATCCCAGATAAGACCGAGACTGAGCATATCCCGCCGTAAGCCTTCCACCGCTTCATCAACACAGGGTTCAGGGCAGGGAAGGCCAAAACGCATGGCTTCGGCCTCTGCACGTGCAACGGCCACCACGCCAGCGCCTTCAATAAATCCTTTCGTGGTATTGGCGCGGTGTAATGCATAAAACAGCGTTCTGTCCACGCCTTTCAGCCAAATCCAGTTGGGTGGCGTAAGCCGCAGGTCATGTGCATACAGCCAGACCAGCCCACTGCGGACGTAGCGATGTTGTTTCAGCCATTGCTGTGCTCCGTTGCTTTTAATCACTCTCTGGAAAGCTGATTTGGCCAGTGAATAAACAGGGGTACAGAATTTCCCGCTGTCCCGTTTGCTTTTAATTCTGCATGAGAGGTTCAGTGTATCCATGAGCTTTAATGCTGCCTTACGATCATCCAGGAAATACTGAAGGCCAAATATGGCAAAGAGCGCTTTTTCATGTGGTGCCATGTCTTTCCAGGACGTTAAAGGTTTACCCAACTGGGCCATGAAACATCGTCTTGCAGCTGCAACATCGAGCTGCATATTGGTGATGAGAGTATGCTGTTCGACAAATGCTTCCGGGGTGAGAGCAACCCGCCGTTCAGGTCGTTTGCCACCATGAAAGAGTTTTTCCGGATCACCATCTGCCAGTACAGGGGCGATAGCAGGGGACAACGAAGCAAAGATGTGTGGCAGTCGGGTAATATCTACTGGTCTGCGGGTGAAACGACTTTGTCCCGGATGTTGATACCACTCCCACAAACACCAGAGTGTCACAGGTAAGAGGTACATCCACAGAATACCTATGGTCTGCTCCATGACGTTAACCCACTGGCTATAGCTTATGTTGGCGGCGTTGTTACCGGTCATGGCAAGCAGGTTGTATCGTGGTGCTGCATAGTTATGAAATGGTCCCCAGTCAACCAGTCCCCATAAGGTATGAAGAATCAGGCAGCTGGCGTAAACCACTTCCGGCAAGAATAACCATATGACGAATAGCAGCAGGATAAGAAGGACACCAACAGCGCCCCATATCTGCATAGGATCTTCTGCGACAGGCTGTCGATTGTAAGACATGACAAAGTCTCCATTTCTGGAATTTAAATCAAACGGAAAGGTTAAAATTTATTTTCAGGCGATAAGATCTAACCAAAGGAATTGGCCGTGCGATAAAAGGGTTGTTGCAAATACGAAAATTATTAGAATAGCTGCGGGCGCTTGAGGTTGTATGCCGAAGCGTTTTGTGGACGGTATACAGCAGAAACCCCTTGGAAATTTATTATCAATCAACTAACCAAGGGATCTTCTGTAACTACTGTTCGCTATACCGAGTATTAGTTATGCTGTTTGTCTTGTTTCAATAATGTCTAAATATTTTTTATATGTTTCAGAAGTGGTAGTTTGTCCTTTGGCATTTGAAATTACATTATTCACAATAGTTCTTATCATGTCATCAATAAGTTCTAACAAATTTTCTGCCATGATTCCAGTAAACTCATTACATTTAATATATGTTATATTGTTATTTTCTAATAATTTGGCTGCCCCTATGCTTCCTTTGTTTGTGAATTTCATTCCATTTATATCAATTATCTCACCAGTGTTGTTGGTTTCATTTAAATCACTTGAAATCAATGTTTTAAGTATTGAATCTTCAAGCATAAAACATTGATCTTTTGTGAAGCTAAGGAAAAGATTACTTTTGCATTTATCATCGCTAGTGTTTGATAAAGGGGCGTAACAAAAAGTCATTGAGTTGTGTTTTATATAGTTGTTTAAAGTGAAAACAATATCATATTTTCCTTCAATTATAGTCTCTATAGACTTATCAAATAAATCATGGCATTTTTTTAAATAAATTTCATTATCAATGCTGGTAGATTTGATAAGAATACCGATCTCATATTTTGAAAATAGTGCTGATTTTGCTTTCTGATAACCATCTTCACCGCACTTATTTTTAAACTTACTAAACCATGGTCTTTGTGGGGGGGTGAGTGTCGTACCAATGATAGAATAGATGATATAAGGGAGATAGTATTCTGCTAGTGCTGCTGAATTATTTATGACAGAATCAAAAAAATATTCGCAGTCAGGTTCTACATAGTTTGTGTATCGAGGTCTGTTTAGTGATGTAACGAATTTTTCACGAAAAAATAGAAGCTTCTCTATCTGATGCTTTAAGGATATTTCATAGAGAGACTTTGTGGATACTTCTGCATCTTCATATTCAGGTAATAGTGACATTTTTAAACTCCATAATATAAATACATTTGATCGTTCAAAACGATACTTATAATTAAAGAGCAGTTAGTTCATTAGAACCGAGCTGTAATGTAGCACATCACAATGCTTCGGCAAAGATTGTTGCAGATACGAAAGCCGTTAGAATAGCTGCGGGCGGGGTAATTATCGAACTGAGTGCGCCATTCTTTTCAGGAGACGGCAAATTAGAGATGGTTGGTTCAGGTTCAGAGCATGAGTTTCCTGGTGTGGCGGACATGCCGGGGTGGATTTTGCAGAGATAACAGATGTAAAAAAACCGACTGGTGAGGTCGGTTTTTTTACTGTTCCGCTACAGAGTTGGTGACTCTGGACGGGAAAAGACAGTCTGTATCTAACATGATCAATTCTATGCTTTGTCCCGCACTATGTCAAAAATCCTGCTAATCAAGTAGTATACAAAACGTTAGCTCTACTGATTGTCTGAACTCGACAACTGACGGATTTGTTAAGTCCTGGCCGGGATAACAGGTGGTGCTGCTTCCGGTGCTCTGGTCGGAGTGAGGCAGTCTGTATCTAACAATAGAGACAACCGTAGTGACAGGCAGCCCATGAGTAAGCTGCGGTGTTTCGCTCCCTTATCAAGGGAAAACGGATGATTAATCTGTTAATCATCGTTCTCAGGGCAGTAGTTGCCGTTGCAAACGCGCTGATTGCTGTTCTGGAACTGATCCGGGAACTTGTCGACTGATAAGCCTGGAAACGTAACTAAGGGCAGGGAGTTACCGCTTCCTGCCCTTTAACAAAAAGAGATCTCACGTTAAAAATTTGTACCCTTCTTTAACTTCCAGTGCCTGCTCCTTTGACTCAAACATCAGTCTTGTTTTCCCGGGAACGCCCCATGAAATGTATTCAACATCTATCCACCATTTTCCATATTCTTTATATGGCCCGGATATTACTTTTTTGACAAAGGCGTCTACCAGATTCATTGTTTTTTCCTTTTTATTTTGAAAATAATTAATGCCAGAGCACAGCGAAAATAATGAATGCGCTGGCTGTGATAATTGCGATTTTCTCCCATATGATATTTTTCTCATAGGGGTTTCTACGGAGATTATTTCTTCGCATTGAGATACCGGTATTCATGTTTTATCTTGGACTTTTGTTTTGTTGTCTGTCTGGCAGGCTGTTCTGCGCCCGTTTGTGACAAGGTTAGCTTATGGGGTTAAATGGTCACGGACATCATGCGGACGGTTCCCTGTCACATGCCATCTGGTTTTTTCATTCAAATTGAGAGATATTGCTAAGTTGAGTCGCTTGCGATAGTGGACTCCTGTTTGTAAGTGAGTGCCATTGTTTATTTCATGAAGAGGATTGATTATGAGCATGCCTCCTGCGATAGCTAATACTTTCTTGTTTGAAATGATGAAGAGTAAATCAAAAGACGTTACACTTGCTGCGATCTATGCATTAGGTGAAGGCCGGTGTCAGGCGGAGAACATTACTCGTGAATTACATAGATTGAGTCAAAGTGATGATATGGAAATAAAAATTGCTGCGATTAAAGCACTTGGTCGAATTTATCGGTAACGGCATAAGTTATCTGTTGTAATGAACAAAAGCCGGCTCATTTGAACCGGCTGTTATGGAGGGAGCTTATCTTAAAATACTTCGGCTACAGGCATGCCTGCAATCTGCTCCCACTCCTTACGCTTCTCCTGAATTAGGCGAGGAAAGTCGACAGGGTAATCATATCCTCTTTCTGCCATTGCATGCATTGTATCCGCCATCATTTTGGGATGGATGCATCCTGACGGAATTGAGACCATTGGTATATTTATGTATTTTGTATAAATCTCTAGTGTCTTGGCGTCGGTCACAGTGCGTGTGAAGTTGTCAATGTCAAAGCCGATAATATCCATTATATTTCCAGGGTAAGCACGAGCATACAGCATAGTGCCTTTTTTGGTATCCACGCCAAAATAGACGCCCTGAGTAAAAGACAGTCCCTCATATTCTTTGTCAGGTGAATAAAAACCGGTGTTTTTTATCTCCGCGACAATTTTTTTTATTTTGTCTTTTCTTGAGCTTGCTCGGGAATACATCAATATTGCAGGGGCAATTAGTAAAAACAGACAGACGCAAGTATAAATATAATCTTCTTGCGTCACATATCTTGAAGATGTAATGGAGAGCACTCCGAAAAGAATAAAAATGGATAACACTGGTATGCTTATGAAATATATAAATCTAAGGGCGTAATATAATGTCCACCAAGCAGGATATCTATTGATTGTTTTTACCATTTGCATAATAAACCCTCCATAAACACTCATCGATATTTTAATGCGATTGAGTGTTTATGGCAAGGTTGTTTTATTAAAATTATCCTTTTATTCCATCTTTATTATCATCCTTTGTGACATTTTTTAGTCTGTCCTCTCTAACTCCAGGGCTGTGTCTAATATTTCTATTAGAACCTGCAAAAATATCTTTTACTGATGAGGTGAGGTTGCCAAGAGTATTTACACCATCTCTACCACCCAAGAAATTGATAACATGGTCAGGAAGATATGCTTGTAAAGCAAATATTGCAGCTACAGACGTTGTACACATACGGGCGTAAATTAGCAGGAACCCGGCAAGGCTGAATATCCCTGTTAATGATTTTACCTGTACGTTAACTAGTGCTGCGCCAAACAGTGAGTTTAATATTGTGCCGACGGCAATGATGGCGACAGAGGCAAAAAAGAAACCGAATACCATGAGAGGTGGTCTTATCATGCTGTCAATTAAGTATATATATCCGTAAGCTGCTCGACTTCCTCTGTCCTCTGATGTTCCTAGATGTGTTGCTGCCCACAGAGGCCCGGCGGTGCATCCTATTAATACGCTTACTATCCAGTTCCCAATGCCTGTCATCCAGAAAATGAATGGTATAAATGGTAGGTAAATTGATAAGGAAAAACCCGCACAAAACAACAGGAACAACAAGAAATATATTGGGGGAGCTGCAGCATCCAGCAGAGCAACAAATCCTTTAGGTAATCCAGAGAACAAATTAACAGCCTTTCCGAAAATAGAGTTATCACCCATTGTCGCGAGAACTCTGACAGTTGTATATCCTGTCCAGAGAATTTCTGTTGTACCCAATGTATAATCGCCGATGTTTTTCATCTTAATTAATGGGTTAACTTGGTTGCTGGTTGTTCCTGTTCCTGACCATTCAGTAGCAGCTTGGTTTGTCCATTTTAATATGGTTGGCGCTATACTTTTCATGACCACACTTTGTGGGTCTGTGCTATTAGCTGCATTACTTTCATCTTGAGTTGTTATCGTTCCTATCGTTGGAGTATATGTGGAGTTCTGTAATTGAGTCTTGTATGCCCCCATAACAGCACTAAATAAATCAGTATCGCCAACTTCCCCAAGTGATGACATTGAAGTTACAGCTGGAGCTCTGTCAGCCAGCTCTGCCAGACGCTGGTTAGCAGTGGCAAAGGTCTGATACCACGCGCCAAGCGTCACCCATCCATAGGTTGTGAGATAAGACTTGAGAGCTTCTTTCCTGGATTGTTCTCCGTTATCAATAGGTAGCGATTTTTGTACAGCACGTTCATACTCGTCGGCTGCTCTCTGAATCCGTGTCTCGATATCCGGCAATGTTCCGTTGCCAGAATTTCTTTTTTCCAGAAATGTTGTCACAAACTCACTGGCAGCGTTGTCCATGTCGCTAATCATATTATCCATGGCTGCACGTTGTGCTGAGATAACACCGCTGTATTCGTTTTTACTGAAGGGATTAAAGAATTTTCCAATCGTCGATTGATCTGTTGTTCCGTTTCCTTCTACTGACAGGCTGGCTGAACCACAGATACCGCTGCCATTGGATACCGTGACAGTGTAATTACCACTGGCGGTTTTAGCTGATTCTGTCATCAGTGAAGTCGAGGATTTGACCGTCTGATTAAAATCATTTAGTCCTGCGTTAACCGCATACTTACACAGTTCCATTTCAAAAATGCCACGCGCTGCTGTTCGTGTGGATGCCTGAACTGGCTGTACAGTCATTGAATAACCATTTGCGATATTATCAGCGGCAAGTTGCACCATCACATTGGCGGACCCAACCCCCATTATCGATGCGCCCCATAACATAATGAGCTGAGCGATACTCCAGCCATTTCCGGTTGGAACGATCATCAGAAAACCTGCAACGACACTCAGTGTGCCGACGATATCGCGTCCGGTGCTGAATACCTGTCCCTGATGCCCCGAACGCACAACATGACGGATACCAATGAACATAAACCAGACAACGGCAAGTACGGCGATGATACTGTTGAACGCCCCGAACATGCTTCCGATCAGAGTGGGGGCGCTGGTTGACAGTGGATTGGTGACTACATCACCGAATATCGTGACCAGCGCCTGGCGAGACAGATCGTCAGGATTGGTTGCGGCAGACACAATATCCTGATAGGTCACTGAAGCCATTGCCGGCAGTGAGGATATAGCAAGGCCTGCACAGAGTGCGCGAAGTAAAATTTTCACAGTAACTCCGGAATAGAATTGCGTATGGGCAAAGGCCACACAGGATTTAATTAAGGGGGATGGCGACATGCCAGTGGTACTGGCATCTGGACGTGATCAGTATTGTTTACTGGTTACGGCAATTAACGTGGCATTGCGCCAGCCATTGCGGTCGTTCAGAAAATCACGGAAAGTCCCCTGCTCGGGTTCGCTGACTTTTCGTTCATGCAACTGCCAGAGGCGGTATGTAACAATCAGTGCTCTGGAAGCACAAAGAGCGACGCCTGACAGTATCAACACAAGAGTGCTGATGGCGCGTACCAGAGTCGTAAGAGGTAATGAAGAGGCGGCAAAGAGCATACCACTGAGAAACAAAGCGATGGCCAGCAGACTCCAGCAACAGAATCGCCATACTGTTCTGCGCCGGCGGAAACGACGATCCAGATCGTCTACTGACATATGGCTGGCCTGCAGAGCTTCTTCCCACGTGAGGTGGAGTTGCGCCTTTTTATTATTTACCTGACGAAATCTGTCCAGCCTGCGTTTTTGTTGTTCCAGCATATGCTGTACAGAATTCGTTATCAGGCGAGTCTCCATCAGAGGAACAAAAATGTTAATAATCCCCCGGGTGGCTATGCGGGTTATGGATGGTGATTTTTTGACGTTTTTCGTCTGGTCTGAATTTTCCGGTAACTTATTCATTTTTTCAGTCCTGTTCTGACGTCAGCTTTCAACGTGCGTTTGCCTGATTGATTGTTTTCTCAAGGCTACCGAGTTGTTTCTCATAATACTGGCGGGCAGTCAGAGCCAGTTGCTGGCCAGAGATAACATTACCCTGGCGGATCTGTTCTTTCAGATCGTTCAGCTGCCAGTTCATTTGCGCAGTGATTCTTACCAGTTCACGGAGCAGGTTATCTCCCTGCATTTCCTGTAAATCCACCAGGTATGCTGTGTTGGCGTAGCGCCGGCCAGCCTCAAAAGCTTCAAACTCACGGGTACTCATATATCCCCGTGCTTTTGCTTCTGGTGAAGCCACCTGGTCGAAGTAAGCGGCCGCTGAGTCTGACTGCAGTGTTTCAGCCAGTGCTTTACGTGTGCTTTCATTAGGCGTGCTGTCAGCAATCAACGTCAGTTGGGGATTCGACGCAGAATCAATGATGCCGTTGTATTCGTTCTGGAGTCCGACGTAGGTTCGCCCACTCTGGGTATTCACTTCTCCTTTACCCAGAGCACGACCGGCAGAGGGGCGGGAAGTGTTTTTCATGTAAGCAGTCGCTGCATCTATTTGCTTCTGATCCCATGTCAGTGCCGCAGGTGTGTCCGCTGTACCTGCGCCGTGGTAAATCGAGCGTACCTGACTGTCTCCACCTGGTATTTCGCCCACAGAAGGACAAACGGCGGTTCCTCCAAAACGTGCATATTCTGCTTCTGTACAGTAACTGGCGTGTATGGCCGCGCCATCATAAGCTTCCCGCACGGGAGAGTTTGCTGCGCTGGCCAGACGGTCGCGGATGCTACGGTTGCTCACACCGCCACCTTTACTGAGTTTTGAGGCTGCGGATGCTGAGGCACTTTTGCTTTCTGTTGCAATCCCTGATGCGGATTCACTGCAGATGGAGTCTGGCACGGTGAAGCTTTTCCGTGCCTCCTCGAGGCGCTGAGTTTCATTACTGAAAATCATCTGCTGACGTGTCGCCTGTCCGTTCTGGGCAATGACACTTGCCAGCTTTTCAGAGTTCTGATTGATAGCGGTACCCGTGGCTGTCTGGGTACTCAGTATGTCACTCAGCACACCTTTGATGGCCTCCATTCTGGGGACGACCTGCTGTTCAACGGGACGGCTGGCGACGACGGTGACTGAATAAGCATGAGCCTGGTATGCCGTTCCATTCAGGATAGCTATAAGGGCTGCGAGTAATGTTTTTCTTTGCATTTTATTGTCTCCTGCTCGGGGTGGAGCACAAGGTCAGGAAGGCTGTCGTATTTTCTGTCTTCAGGTAGTGGGGCCAGTGGGAAACACTGATATCGCCTGGTGATATAACCTTTCCTGTTCCGGTTATCGATGATGCTGAAAGAACGACGTCTGACGCGCCGTAAGGTGGAAGGGTCAGTATCCATAACAGGCCAGTCACCGGCACTCAGTGCCGGCGTTCCGGGAACAGATGGCCATAACCAGGTGTCATCGGACATCAGCGAAGTCAGCGGTGAAGGGAGTATCCACTGGATGACATGCTGAACGTCGAATGGTGCTTCATCCGGGACAGAAACCTGCCATATTGCCGTTGTTATCAGCTCATCTGTGCTGGACGGCAACAACAGCCGCATGCCTGTAACCTTTCCCTGTGTTCTGGCATCCGAGGCGTATATCACTCTGGGATTGGGGGCCGGATGTAACCTGAAGACACGTGACGGCAGAGTGAATGAGAAACTGTCACCTTTTACCTCAAGTTTTTTAAGAAATACCTGCCCTCTGGCAGGTCTCCGGCAGCGTGGGGTGATATGAATTGTACACATCAGAGATTGTATCCCTGTTTTCGGATGAGCTCCGAGGCCAGTTCTTCAATAACATTGTCACTGTTATGTTGGCCCGCCCGGTGCTCAATTAATGACGTTGCAGAACCTCTGGGGAAGTTTTCGGCCAGAATCTTACGTGCCCGAACTGAACCTAACTTATTTGTCAGTGTTTTACGCAGGGCACTGTCTTTTGGCGATGAGTTCAGCGCCCATAGCTCCAGTGGACCGACGGTAAATTTGAGTATTCTCGCAAGCGTGCCACTTTTTACCCTGAATACTCCCAGAACAGGAACACCACTACCATCTGGTGCCGGGCCTTCCGGCATTTTCAGGAAGCGTTTCAGCATAAATTCAGGAACGTTGAAGTTATCCCTCAGTACGGGGATATCTTCGGGTTTGTAGCGCAGTAACCAGAGAGTATTTGCTGACTTAAGAACGCTTTCCGGGTAGTCCCTCAGATACTGCGTACTCAGAACCGTGCGGATAGCAAACTTGCGTTGCTCACGCTCCTGGGTATCCAGATTTTCCCAGATGAAGTCAATGCCCCGGGCGTTATGCAGTTCATCATAAACTTTTGTCTTAACCTCCTGATCAAGTTGGTTAATACGTTTAAGAGCGATTTCATGGTATTCCCGTGGAAGCTGCTTTAACACTTCATCCCTGTATTGTGGCAGGGTGAAGTCACCACCGGCGATCTGACCTGCAAGCAGGTACATGATGCCGGTTTTAAGCCTGCCTGCAGGCGTTTTGTCACCGGCAACATTATTCAGATCGACAGCGATGACCCGGGTTTCCGGGTTGATCATAAACCGGGTATACCCGGATATCATGGGGTAGTCGTTATGTCCCTGCTCGAGCGCGCGGCGGATGTAGTCCAGCAGAAGTTCGTTTGAACCATCACGCTGAACAGTACCGAAAACATCCCTGAGACTGGTATGGCCCAGCATCGAGGACACTTCGGGAAGCTGGGGCATTGCCTGATAATGTGCCCGCTGAGCCGCCATGATATACCCGGCATTGTGGAGCATATCCCGGACTTCGAACCAGGTTGATCTGGCCCACCAGGTTGCATCATGTTTTTCATACAGTCCCGAGTCCTGCAGTGCTGAATCCACCAGTTCTTCCGTTGAGGCGCGATAAAGTCGCGGATTATTTTCACCGTACTCTTTAAAAGCCAGCTCGATAAGCTGGTTGATAATTTGTCGGGTGTCTCCGGGGTTACAGGGTTGACCGGTACCGGTATCGACACAGAGAGCACACAGCACCGATGACATGAAATTCTTTTCCGGCGTAATAGGCTTTTTAGCGCCGTACATCACGTCAAAAAGGTTACGGGTGTATTCCGGATCATTGCTCAGAATAATACCGACAGCTTCGTCTTTTCTTTCCGGAGGAAGACTGTCGCGAATAAGCTGAACCAGTCCCTGAGCACTGTATCCCTTATCGATATAGGCAATGAAGGGCAGGTTTTTCTGAGCAGATGATATCTGTATTTCCGACAATGTATTAATCAGAACTGATTTACCCAGTCCCGGATCGCCTGGTGCGAGTTCTGTATGTTTATTTTGTTGGGATGACGCCAGACCAACCTCAATTGCGGAACCGTCTTCTGTATGTAACATAAGATTCCCTTTACCTCGCCAGACAGAGCCTGCCCTGTTAAGCGGGAAAAGCGAGATGGCATGTGACAACGGGGGATACAGGGGAACCGGGCCGGAGCCTCCGGATGCCGCGAGAATGGTATTCACCCAGGCGCGTCGGGGATCGCCAAATGTTGTCGTGGTGCCACATACGCCCCAGCCTTCAATGGCTGATTTCAGAATGGCCTGGTTTCGTGTGCATATTTCACGTGTTTTTCCCCACGTGGAGGCCATGATGGTCATTATGCAGACAGGTTCTTTTTCATCCGTTGCCGCCAGGGCCATAACGGATTCATACATTGGACGAACGGCAGAAATGAAGCTGCTGTAAGTCAGAAGCGTTTTCTTCAGATTAAGAGCCTTCATCCCGCCGGGCATCAGATCCATTCTGATGCGCCAGGGGACTGCGCGGGGGACGGCACGGACCAGTTCGTTAAACGTCTGCAGATTTTGCGGAGGTAAAGTAATCGATACCATTCCGTGCCAGAGTCCGCCCGCCTGAACCAGGTTGCCCTGTGTGGTCACCTGAGTGTTGAATAACTGCAAATGCAATGAAGGAGCATGTAGTACGGATTCATCGTCAGTCCAGCGATATCCCGCTGGCTGGGCATCTTCAGGCAGGTGGGGTTGCCAGTTACGCGGTGTGCTGTGCCGTTCTGTCTGACGACGTATTTCACGCCCGACCTCGTGTATATCCAGTAGCCGGAGAATCAGGCCATCAGATGAATGTCTCAGTGCCTGTTCCACATTATCAAGAAAAGCTTCGTGGCGGATTTTCAGTGCAGATAAGGTCCACTGCCAGGGGGACTGGGCAAAGCGTGCTTTCGGTACCCGTTCAGCCAGTCTTCTGACAAGCTCATCATGGGCGGTGCGATCGCTGTTGCTGATAAGGTCGGGTCCACTCCAGATCGCCAGCCAGCAACGCTCCCGGACCAGCCATGGGGACAGTGTTGTGACTTTCTCATCGACCACATCCTGTAACTGGATACCTGTATTAGCCAGTGAGCGCTTTTGTGGGGCGACCATGTCTTCGATTTCTTCTTTCCCCATGTCAGGATCACGCTCAAAAACGAAGCTGATTTTATGACCGCTGTTTTTATATGCCGTATTCAGGCTGTCACTCATGCTGGTGATCAGCGATTCCAGTGAACCTGGGCCAGTCTGGTCGGATGCTTCATCCATTTCCCTGAAAGCACCGCTGACTTCAAAGACAGAGAGATATTCTCCACGCTTTGTGGCTGCAATATAGGGCGAATTCAGCCATGGGCGACGTTCACGATCCTGTCTGTCCAGACCAATTACAGTACGTAAATCGCAATACTCAACAAAACTGCTTGCGACAGAGAAACGGGATAGCGTGTTCAGACAGTCTTCGATAGTGAAGATTAAACGGTTTATGTTCATAGGTGAGGGAACTCCGGACTTACAGGAGGGAGGTTTGTGCAGTTTGATTTTTTTAATGCCACCCCGCGCTGGAGTGGCATGAAGAAAAATCAATCAACGTATTCTTTTTTGATGAATGAATCTGGTGTCAGAATCAGGGCAATCCCGTTCATTTTTTCACGCAGGGGCGAACGACCGGAAGGTGGATAGCGACGAAAAACGTCAGCGAAATCGGCCGGGCGGAAACTGCGGAATTTATCCTCAACCGCCAGTCTGTTTTGCATCAGTGCAGAGAGCGCTTCCCGTCCCCGCCGGACCCGGAACTTATCATTACTGAAAACTTCCTGTAATGAACGACGGTTAAGGGCCACGACCGTGGATGGATGAAGGTCGGGTAGCCACACCATAACGCCCTGTGCTGCGGCATAACCATTCAGTGAATGCCAGGCGTGGCAGAAAGCACATAAGCTGTAAGGCGGGCCGTCTTCATGAAACAGTTCCTGCTCTTTCTCTGACAACGACTCTGTACTGGTGATTTCAGCTTTCTGTACATGGCGGAGTGAAAGACGTCTGGCAGACAGACGGGCCTGCTCAAGCGCCCGTTCAGCGGCTTTTACTGCCGTGTTGTACTTTTCCTTTTCGCCGGTTGCGACTGGTTCACCACGCTTTTTTAACTTATCCAGATGTTCTGTGGCCTTATTAAGACGAACTCGTGTGTCACTGATTGTGTCGGTAAGCTGTCTGAGTGGCCATGAGTCATCCAGTCTGAAACGGTGCCTGACGTTTTGCCGGCAGCAGATACATCGACCGGGCGTTGTTAATTCCGGTTCCGGTAACAGTGGCTCCTGTGTATGAACCACATCAATTTCTGGAAAGGGATACAACCACAAGTCTTTAATGCTGTGTTGCATGAGCAGGCTCCGTACTGGTGTAACGTTTCACGGCTTCCAGAATGATGTTTGCGATTTCATCGGAACAGCATTCTGCAAAAATGAATTCCTGATCGTCCCGACTGTCGTGGGCAATCACATTGCCGTTTTCTGTTCGTCGTAACGTTATGTGCTCCGGGCTCCAGGCAGACATATGTGCCTCCTTGTATTGCCGAATAGGAAGGGCACCGGATAAATGCCAGTGCCCTGGACAAGATTAGCCAATGGAAATTGTGGAAATCCCCAACTGTTTCTGGCTGCGACTCATCATTTCAGGTCCGGCGACAAGTACCGCCCCAATGACGATAGATACAATGCAACTAGCCAGTCCCATCCCCCCTTGTTTCCCAACTTTTTTCAGGCCAATCAGGCCCCCGAGAAACAGAATTACGCCGATGAACTGCGCAATAGTCAGTGATGATGACTGTGCTGTTTTGGCACCTTGTTCGACATTGCGAACCATATCGGCAAGATCTCCATCGGCAAGAACGGCTTTGGGCAGCAACATCATGGGAATGAGCAGCAGGAACTTAGTCAGTTTGCTCCGGCATGACATTACAAACAGTTGTGCGTGGATAAATGCGGCGTACAGACGGGCCGCTACGACACGAATACGTGACATAGTTTCTCCTTAAATGGATATATCAGTGGTTTATATGAAGGTGAAAAAAATCAGAAGACGATTCCAATGCTTGCCAGCAGGGCATTGAGGACACGATCGATAAAGACCAGCAGGACGCCGGCAATAAATTTGACGTTTCCCTTACTGACGGATTCACTGGCACTCAGTGCGGTATGTCCATCGAGTCCGGCCTTGCGCCAGATGGATATCCCGTTCATTACAAATCCAACACCGGCCAGCTTGGCCAGCGACAGAACTGCATTTGCTGCGCCAGCAGCAGCGCCAAACGTCTGAGGTTGTACATATGCAATCGGGCCAAATGAGTCAGCCCTGAATCCCATTTGTACGCCTCCGGCGTTAATCATTGCCGGGAGTGATACGAGCATGCAGCTGGTTAACATCCCCGCAATAAATTTTCCGGGAGACATTTTTACCGGACCGGCTGAACGGGCGCGGGCAAACAGGGTAATCATGCTGATCACCCCGATGAATTCTCCCCAGGTAAACAGGAAATCCATTCCGGCACTGAAAATACTGCTGGCAAAGTTCTCAATGGCGGTCAGGGCATCCATGTTCATCAGCGTAACGTCCCTGCACTGGTGATGATGGTCCGGGTAGTCGGATCAATCCGCTGGATCACCACATTGCCCAGCGTCTGACCTTCTCTGACAGCCCAGGTACTACCCTGCCAGCGAATCCAGGCCATACCAGTTTCCATCGACATGATTTTCATTCCGTTAAGTACAGACGACGTTTTTTTCTTTGCTGGATGCGGTGTGGAAGAGGATTCAGTGACGCTTTTCTGTGTCATTATTCCGTTCAGGCGGCTCCGGATATCATCCAGCTGACGGCGTGTTTCCTGTGCGTATTCTTCATCCTTTTTTATAGCTTCGCCCAGCTTGTTAATGCTGTCGTGAAGCATATTCAGTGTTGCCTGAATTTTTTCATCGCGGTTATCCAGCTCTGTTTTTACATCCCGGGCAAGCTGGCTCATATCTTCTCCTGTCCGGACAGTCATAGTCTCAGTGGACTGAACGGAAGGTGATGATTCTTGTGTGGTTTGCCAGGTCTGTACGCCAGCATCCGCATCATTAAACGGAGGCATGCCTGTTTCCGATGGCGCTCTCAGGAACAGATACCATATGGCTGCGAGCAACACGACTGCACATAGCCCCCATGTTGCTACAGATATCCCCCAGACGGAACGTTTCCAGAAGGGGGCGGGTTTCTCTTCGGGTTCACCGAAGCTGCCGGTTTCATCTATTTCTGTTTCAGGTTTCATTATGGTGTCTCCGGTTGTTCATCATACCGACGTTGCATCACAGCTTTTCTTTGCTCCATGGCTGTCTGCATTCGTGCCTGCGAGCGTTGTTCCGCCTGTGATGTACGATTAACTGAAGGGGAAATGCCACTGGAAAGGGAAGATGACCTGGCGTCGTTTGTCATTACCGGGTCAACAAACAGAATTGATACGACTTCATGCTGATACACTTCTACCTGTTTATAGGGCTCACTTTCTGCCTGGCGGGTTAATATCTGACTTCCTCTTTCCGCCATACCACCGGCAATAACGCCCGCAACAGCTTCACCACTGGGCATTCCCACGCGTCCGGTAACCGTGCCATAGTTACCCTGAATAACCTGCGTGTTGGCATCTTTATAAAGTGTGCCAATACTGCCCACACCTCCTAACACTGACGGCAGAATGATATGTTTAAACCAGCGTGTATTCACATTGCTGGCCACGGATGACATCAGGTTGTCTTCCCGTTGAGCATATGCATTGACCTTAAGGTCCATGCCGTTCCAGCTCATCCGGTCGAAATGGATCTCCACGCCGTTACCCACCAGTTTGACTCCCGGACTGAACAGCGTTGCCCCTGCCCAGGGGCCAGCGGGAATGGTTGCGATAACCTTGGATGACGGGTTATCAGAATCCACTGCAGTATCAATATATGCCGGTATACGGGTCAGAGCAGGTATCAGTTGTATCCCTTTTTCTGCTACAGGCGTGGACAGGCTGGCATTCTTTAATGCGAATTGCTGCGTACCATTCTGCCCTGTTGTTTCTGCCGGAGATTTATTCCACATAGTCGTTGCTATGGTTGGTGTACTACCGGCAGGATGCTGATCTTTTATTCTTACAATCAGCTTTTGCAGCCGCTCCATACGTTTTTCACTGGCTGCTCGATCCTCCTGTGGTGTGCCGGAAGCCTGGCGATGAGCATAGTTTTCCGGTTTTGCTGCAGGCTGTTGTTGCTTTTCCTGAGTGTCCGGAATATCAAGCCCCTGTGGAAGACTGGCAATGAACGTCTGATTATTGCGGGCTGCAGCTGCGGCCCCTCGTTCATTATCCGCTCTTAACAGTTCACGATAGTGAGGCGTTTCGGTAACGCTGCGCGTTCCGCCGCTTGCTGCACTGTTAATGTTCACGGCTGACTGCATATCGCTGTTACTCCCTGATAGTTTGGAAAACGCGATATAGCCGCCGCCAAATAAGATGATGCTGCCCAGTCCAAGCAGGGCAGCCAGTTTCTTTCCGGATTTACCGGCATCCTGTTCAGCACTCATGATTACTCCAGTTCTGGTGTCACGTGAATGGACTGGCCATTCACAGAGAAAGTCAGTAGTGGGGTGACGGGAAGTTTCCAGAGATGAGTTCCGTCGGCAGAGGACAAGGTCTGTTCAAATTCATCGCGCAACATCGCCCGGGAACGAACCAGAAGGTCATCGCCGTGTTGCCAGATCGTTGTATCCGGGACATTACCTGTGAATTTCAGCCTCTTAACTGAAGGGTCCCGGGGAGGAATACCATCCAGAAATGCCTGTAATGTTGCATCATGCAGGGCGATCTTATCCGTCGGGATGGAGACAACCGGGCTGGTTGGTCCCTGCCGTGGTATTCGCAGATCCAGACGACTGTCCATTTCCTGACTGGATGACGGCGTATCTGTTTCGCCACTGGTTACGTTCAGGATGACCGGTACCGACAGACCTTTCAGGTAGACAGAAATATTTCCGGATGCCCATGGCCGCAATGGTGTGATTGTCACCATGTTCTCGTTGTACTGCACATCAAAGAGTTTTGGTGCCGCGTTATAAGGAGGATCGGATTGTGGCCATGGTGAACCGTTGATATCGGTAAATGTCACCACGCTCAGGTTGTTCATGGCTGTGCGAACAAGAGGAAGGCTGGCACCGGGGGACAGATTAACTGTCAGAGAGCTGATACGGGGTACAACACTGGTGATGGGCGCATTGATGGCCCGCTCGTTATCCGCCATGAGACTGCGTAGTGAGCGAATCTCATCGGCGGAGAGCTCAGAATCAAGCCTTGCCGCATCCTGTACCAGCGGGCTGGCCTGCCCGGGGGCAGGCAGCTCACCTTTTACCAGTGTTGCCGGAACACCTCCGGTGTTTTGGGAGGCGTTCTGAACGTGATCGCTGGCAGAATTTGTCGTTTGTGGTGTGCGTGCGTTCTGCCATCCTGCGTTATCTGCAGACGTGGCGGCGCTGCACACCAGGAGCAGTGTGCTCAGTAAATAACGTGATTGCATATTACTTATCTCAGGAGTTCGGTCCGGCGTTACGGGAGATCATCTGCCGGATTTCCATACCGGATGGTTTCAGTCTGGGGTCAACACGCTGGATGGTGATTTCGAAAACAAAAGACTGTTCTGGCTTGCTGGTTGTCTGGCCGACCAGACGCATACGGACAGGATACTGGAATGTCCAGAACCATACGCCGTCGGACATTTGTCCCTGTCGTACCAGAACGCCAGCACCTGTCGTGGCGGTCAGATTCATCTTCTCTTTCTTGATCGTCTCCAGAATGTTAGATGCCTGTAATGCATTCACATATCCGACAAAACCTTCGTCAGAAAAACGCGGAGACAGGGAGGAGATCTGTGAACGATAGTGCACAAAATCCAGGTTGAATGCGGTCGCCAGTGCCTGGCTGCCAAAGGCCATTGCATCATTCTGACTCCATGCTGGCTGACTTGTTGGTGCCAGCCTGACCAGACGACCATTGTCTGTAGCGAAATATTCGCGCTCCACATTCGTTGAGTGCCAGTACTGAATGGCGTTACCAGTAATACTGATAAGAAGACATGTGCCCGTACATAAAAGCGCTTTTATCAGCGCAGGGACATTATTTGCCCGCTGTTCTGACTGCTTCATAGCCCTGATTGTGCTCTTCAGTATTTCCGGGTCAGGTGCCGGATGTGATGGCGAGGATGGCTCGGTATTTTCGGTCATAGGTTGTAGTCCTTCCAGGGATCAATATTCCCCGGCAGCTTTTCATTCACCTTGTCCACGACCGCGTCGCAGACCTGGTTTTCCAGCTGCGACAGAATGTCGTCAAGGCTGGGGAACTGGGGGAGGTTTATGCTGATTTTTTTGATTCGTGACAGACAGGACTGCAGGGATGAGGAAACATCGTTTTCACGTTGTGACCATGCATCCGCAGCTGCACGTGCTCGCTCATATCCTGTATTACTACCGGCCTGTGCCGCGCTACCCGCACGACAGGTTGCAGCACTTGCCGTGGATGAAATCAGGATAAGGCCGAGCACGGCAACCAGAGACTTATGCATGTTCATATGGCTTCCTTACCGGCTCATCGGCCGGGGCTGTGGGAGAGATCCTGATGCAGAGTTTTTTCCTGCCTGTCCTCCGGCTTTTGGCTGTTGGACCACTGCTGCCATGACTGCTCGAAGCCCAGGTTCCGGTACAACGCATCAGGTTGTTTTTCCGGCGTGTAGACAGCAGCAAAAAGCGGTTCTTCCCGGGTTTTCAGATGAAACTGCATAAGCTCCGGTGCAGGGCGATTCGTGCTGTCAGCATCGTGGTTTACCGCTTCACCATAACCTGCAAAGCGTAAACCTTTGTCGGTCAGCGCATTGATAACCAGCTGACTGTTGTCGGCTGATGGGGTGGCCAGTGCCGGATACAATGTGCCGTTCAGCCGGACCACACCCTGCAGATGTTCATCGGCACTCTGGACAAGTAGCAGGTTGAGTTCACGCGTATCCTTATCCACTGATCCCAGAACAGGTGTCAGCTTGTCAGGGGCTGCGCTGGTTATTTCTGTTACCTGATTTGCGTTCTGTGGCGCGGAGACCGGATGTCGGTCTTCACCGATAAACAGATGTGAGCCGACGTTTTCTGGCATACGTAACGCTTTCATCTCTTCGGGCCACCCCTGGCTGATTTGCGCAGCCACTTTCATAAAGGTTTCGACCGGAATCGCCTGAATACGCTGACCTTTATCCGGATTATCATGTGATACCGAGATCCCGTTGGTAACTGACTCCATGGACCACTTATTCCGGAAACGTGCTTTTTGCTCTCCCGGGAGGATGAATTGTTCGCGGTTCTGAAGTGTCAGTGTCACCACGTCACCTTTCTGATGGTTTTTGACCAGACTTTCCAGTTGTTCCCCCCAGTAGAGTTTGCTGCCACTGCGGTTTTTAAGCTCAACAAAGAAACTCTCTCCTTTGCCGGGTGCATATTCAGCACGACCAAAATTGTGCAGTACGGCAGTCACGCTCTCTCCCGGGCGAAGTTTTCCTGGTGGTTCTTCGTCTGGTGCCACATCTGCCGTTTTGCCTGGTTCAGCCGGTGATGGTGCAGAGGCGGTGCTGACGGTTGATGCTTCAGGGGCTACTGGGGACGCCGGGGATTGTGTGGCTTCTTTTTCCTGAACGGGGTCAGGGACAGCCGGTTGTTCTGGGGTATTCCGGTTAAGTTCCGGTGTTGGCTGATGGGTGACAACTGCATCCTTACTGACAGCCATTTCCTTGCGTAATTTTTCTAGTTCAGCCCGTTGATCTGGCAATTTCATCCGGACATCGATGTTGTGCTCGATAATCAACTGCATTGCTTTTTGCTTAAAGGCATCACTGCCCGTCAGCTCTATGACGCCCCCATAAAATTTGGTGGCCACAGCAAGTGCGGCCAGAACGCTGCGATCGTCATTGCTGGCACCGTTGACCATTTCCAGCCGGTTTACCCGGTCAATGAAGGCAGGTTTGCCATCCAGTTTGTACAGGACGGTTCTGTCTGCTCGTTTTTCCCAGTCAAGCTCTTTAAGAATTTCGTCCATGTTGAGCGATATCGGTGCATCAGAACGTTCCGGGGCGTAGACAATACTGTCAGGTATCGGTGGAGTCGTCGTGGTTTCCGCTGAGGGCGTGGGATCACTGTTCTCATGCGCCTGTGAATCCGTTTTTTTACGCGTAAAAAGGCCACGCGCTTTGTCGAGAAACGATGAAGTATTATCAGAAGGTGATGTGCTCTGAACAGGTTGCTGCGGAGTGGGTTCATCCCGGACAGCCGGTTCTATAGTGGCTGTTGTGGCCTGAAGTTCTGACTCATCTGCCTGAACGGGGCCTGTGTCCGGTTGCGACGGCATATCACTGTTTTCCTGCAGATGCTCAGGATTTTCATTGTTCATCAGCTCCTGATATGCGCTGTAGTCTTCGTATTCTTCAGGGCCATCTGACTCAGGAAGGAACGGCTCTGGCTGAAGGGGAATGTCTTCAGTTACATGGCTGACCGCCTCTTCCCGGGGAGTATCCGGGGATATTCCGGTGCTTTGTTTGTCATCAGGCTCCGTCATCACGGTCATTTCCTCTTTGACTGCATCAGGGGAAGGTGATGGTTCGGCTGATTCATTCATGGTTTCAGATGAGGGGCTGTCTTCAGGGGCGGCGGGGGCAGCAGCAGGGGCCGGTATTTCTGGTGAAGTGCCGGACTCCTGTTGTAACTCGTTTTTTTCCGGTTGTGACAGTTCGGCTTCAAATTCACGCCAGTCTTTATCTGTGGCCACAGAGACAACTTTTTCCGGAGGTTCCGCCGGATGAGCGGGTTCATCAGGGGCAGACGCCGTTGTACTTTCCGGGGATGCCGGTGATTCTGCAGGGGAGTCCTGAACTACAGAGCTTTCCGTTTGCGCCTGAACGTTATCAGGGTGCCGCTCATCTTTGCCGTTATTTTCAGTGGCGTGACTGGTAAATGACAGTGTTTCATCAGCAATGTTACTGCTGGAAGCAGTTGGTTGTTCCTGCTGCGTGGCGGACGGCAGAGAAGGTCCCTGGTCATGGCTGTGCCCTGTATCGGGTGATGTTTCAGGATATTCTGTCGGAGTCATGGTTTTTTCCTCAGTGTGGACCGGTGTAAAAACGAGGTTGCCGATCACCAGTGCCTCCCGGATTTCCGGGGTGTTACTGTTGGGGGTGGAAAACCCGATATGTTCTAACTGGGCGTTGATGACATGCTGAAAAGCGGCCCGTCCCCGGCTGGCGTCCAGGTCATTGAAATCGGTCAGTCCCTGCGCTTTTTCGGCATCGGTGAACGCAGGAAAGATGACCGATCCTCCTGTCAGTTCTGCGGCTTTTGTTGCACTGACGATACCTTTGTTAACCTGGCGTGCATGATCGTTGTCGGCACAGAAGATAAAGGGGCTTTGCTTCCATTTTTGCCGGGCATCTTCGGCCACGGCAATCATGTTGCCCGCATCCACTGTCATCAGCACCGGAAGGCCTGTGGCTTCGTGCAGGGAGGCGGCAGTGGCATAGCCCTCGGCAAACAGCACCGGCTGGCCGTTGCGCGGTGTACCCAGCGCAAACCAGTTACCGGTTTTCTCGGAATCTTTCAGGATGCGGGCATCCTTCCCGCCGGTGACCGGAATGCGCTGGTAGGAGCGTATTGCGCCGTTACGGTTGCGGAAAGGAATAACGAGCTCATTTTTGTCGTTTATTCGCACCCCCGGCGCAGCCTGAATGCCTTTCCGGGTCAGGTATTCATGTGCCGTGGCCTGCGGCCATTTGTTGACATAGCGGCGGGCATAAGCAGCCTGTCGGTTGTACTGTGCTTTCAGTTCCCGCTCAGCGTCCTCCCTGCGTTGCAGCGAATGCGCTTTCAGGTGAAGCCTTGCGCGGGGATCTGTCTGCTCTCCGCCGGAGAAGGTCCAGTTGACCGGCGAATCATCCGCGCTGCGATAATCCCTGTACCAGCCGGCAGGTCTGCCGTCCAGGAAGCCGCGATATGCGCCACTTTTTTGCCCGTTTTTGTCATCGGTGGTCGGAACCCGGTGGATTTTACCGTCCATGGCCGGCAGTTCTTTCAGAACCAGTCCGGCATTTTCCAGTACCTGGGCAAACTCGGTGACCGGATCACTGCCGTTCATGGAGACTTCCTGCGGTCGGGGCAGCCAGCGGTCCAGCATGGACAGGTCCGCCCCCGGGCGGGCAAACCAGAGTTTGTGCTCTTTATCCCAGAGGACGGGCGTGTGCCCGTTCATCGGGGGATGTGCTTTTTTGAGATCTTCTATTTCATCTGCAGGCACGGCAAGCCAGGTGCGGTAGCGGGATACAGACGGCATGAGTGCTTCTCCTGAAAAAAGACGGAAAAAAACCACCGCCGGAAGCCGGGGGTGGCTGGGGGGATAGAAAATCGGGGGAGAAATGTTTGTCAGGGTCTCCAGTCTGTACCCTTATTCCAGCGATCCTGCCAGTGTTCAAGATATTGTGCGGCTACATCCGGCATATTCTTAAGCACAACGACATTCTCTGAATTCTTGCGTGCAGCAGCACGAGAGAAGTTATAGGAGCCGGTTTCAACCGTGTTTCCGTCAACAATGATGACTTTGTCGTGATGGATGGGGAAGGCATCTACAGTCCGGAGAGGAATGTCCAGCAGGTTGATATATTTCATCGCTTCCTGACTTGCCCGGTTCGTATTCCCCTTGTCATCAACAACAATACGGACATCCACTCCGCGTTTTTTCGCTTTTGCCAGCGCATGCATTACATCCGGGTCGGTGAAGGAATATGCCATCATCCTGATGGAGCTTTCCGCACTGTTGATTGTGTCAAGCACCAGAGCGGATGCGCTTCCTTCAGGAGAAAAGCCGACCTTCACGGATGGCGTGTCGATCATTGCAAACGATGGTGTCGTGAACAGTAACGGGCATGCCAGTAGCGATACCCGGAGCAGAGTAACGATAGTTTTTTTACCTGACATAAAGACTCCAGAATTTAATCGAGGCCAGTCCAGTCTCGTGGTGATTCCGTATGGTGGCGATACCACCATGGACGACTGGAGGCGATGGCCCCTCTCAGAATGCTGAAAATGCGTGTACAGATAGTCCTGACAGTCCAGCCTGAACGGTCGAGAATAACGAAAAATAAAATGATGCCGGTGCAAATCCAGAAGGTTGTTTTGGAGGGAAAGGGGCATATAAACAGATAAATCATGGTGAACGGCAGAGGTACGCCCTGGATGTTGACTGGCGGTGTTGCATATCGCCAGAAACCTTCTCTTTTCATGACCGTAACTCCCCTGGCGGGATAAAAAGAATCGCTTCTCTTCGGTCAACTTCATTCCGGATATACATTTCCAGAATCTGGTCCCGGATACGGCGCTTCTCCTGCCGGATTATGGCATCAATGTGATGCCCCCACTCTGCATGCGGCATTCCGGAAAGATTGTCGCGAAGCTCATCGTTAATGACGATATATTCCCGGACGGCTTTACGACCACCGTCATTTGTTCTGACCAGAACCTGAACCAGAATGAACTGCAACAGTGACAGGACAGCCCAGGCCATCGAATCCCTGATGACAGGGGGAAACAGCCCAAGAAGACGTGCCAGCGTTTCACCAGGAGATTTCGTATGCATGGTGCTCAGGCAGTAATGTCCGGTGTTGCCTGCCTGTACCGCTGCGTCGGCGGTTTCGTTATCCCTGATCTCACCAACACCGATAATTTCGGGATTACGTCGTACAGCAGAACGCAGTCCGGCAGCAAAACTGACCACATCACGCCCGATTTCTGCCTGATGCGGTGGGAGCAGATCGTTTTCATTTCCCAGGATATATTCCACCGGGTCTTCATATGTCACGATTTTGGCGTCGGGGAAATTGTCCATAATGTAACGGTACAGTGCTGAACACAGCGTTGATTTTCCTGACCCGGTTTCACCACATACAAATCCCAGACCGCTTTTGCAGACCATTGCTTCAAGCAGGTCTGGTTCAATGTTCATGGAGAGAATGTCCGGTATTTCTGTCGGGATGACACGCATGGTTATTGAGATTGCTTTCTCCTCCGCACCAGATGTGCCCTGAATGAGGTGAGAGCGTAACCGGATGCGTTCTCCGCGTTTAAGACCATAGCGCCCGGATGCATCCCCGTTAATCTGTATCGTCCTGTCAACCGGATTGCCTGCCAGAACGCGGGGAATGACTTCCCGACCGAACAGTTCATCAATCAGGGAGGACATGAGTGTGGTTGGTAACGTTGCACTGGAACAACGCACCCGTCGGCCAAAGCGACTGACAGATACAGGTGACCCGCCGGTCAGATCCACATCACTGACTTTATGTGCGGCACACCAGACAAAGAAATGCCGTAGTTCATCTGCAGTGAAACGCTGAAACGGAAAAAGACCAAACTCATCAGGAATATTCATCGGGAGCCTCCTTCAGTGCCTATAAGCGGACGCCAGTGAGATTTCTGAAGATTGAATTCCGCATGATTTTTAAGGCGACGAACACGATCTCCAGTGACCAGTTTTTTCCCGTCACCTGTAACGGTTTGCATTTGATCAGAAACATCCGGACGGGTGATCATGCCCTGACGCCAGAGAAGTGAGTACAGCATCATGCCCCGGTAATCACGGGTGAGGGTTTTCTGGTTGGCTTCAAGCGTCAGGTCGGCGTTTTGTCTTCCTTCCTGCCATCCCTGCCGTAATGCGGTTTCCCACACTTTTCGTTGCACGCTGTCTTCTGGAACGACGCTGCCTTCTGTACCCGGAGTGGCTGTTGTTGAAAGCCCCCGGAGAAGCCAGTCACGCCAGCCCGGTGGATTGCTGACAAAGCGTTCAGGGCGAATGATGGTCCAGACCCGGGAAGAGGTCCGGATTTGATCTGGCGTGATATGAGCTACGTCCTGTGCTTCATCAATAACCGGTGGTAGCCAGCCTTCCGGGCTAATCAGTGGCCGGAAATCGTATAAGGCATTAAGTGTGCTTTCCCGGGCGTTGAGTGCCTGAATCAGCTCCCATGAACGCTGAGCCTTGCCACCACGAAATCCAAGCGTTTTACCTGCGTCGGTCAGCATTTTCCAGCGGGTTTCTGACAGACTATCCGGCTTTTCACTTCGTGGTTTAAGCCATGCATTAATGTCAGGTGGTGGCGTATTGACACCACCTGGCGAGATGGTGGGGGAAGAAGAACAACCAGTAAGCAGTATTACTGGCAAAATGAGAGAGGTGAGTGCTTTCATTTTTTCCGGTTCTCCGGCTGCATGAAGCTGACCTGTAACAAGCCCGGATATTGATGGATTGTTGCTCTCCAGGCTGTCTGGGCTTCAATAAGTCTCAACGTATTGGAAAACGTCATATCCCGGACGTGAAGGTTGACTGGTAACGGCAGGCGGACACCATTGTAGTTAAACTGCATCCCCCTGACTCTGGCCAGTTCGTTCAGTAATTCAATTGCATCACCTTCCCAGTCAAAGGAAAGGCGATCGCTGTTAGCTGTCAGAAGATGAGACCCCGTTGAAACCGGAAGTTGGCCGGAAAACACACCTTTGTCCCATAATGTGTACTGAGTGTGCCGGGTAACCGCCACATCAGAGGCAGCACCGTAGTTACGCGGAACAGGAGTATGCTGAGAAGGGGAGTTGCAGCCAGCCAGAAAAAGGGCGGCAAGACACCCCGCAGGTATAATACGGTTCATAATAATTCCTGAGCAGTTAAATCAGAATGGGATATACCGGTGCTCCGGTACAGACAGGATGATGTTTGTTTCCGGCTATACTTGCGTTACCGGAAATAAATGCCAGTGTGGCCAGGTAAATAGCCTCATAGTTTACTGAAGGTGATTATTCCTGATACTGGCTGGTTGATGTGTCGTCAGACATAAAACGAATATGAGCGTAATCTTTAACGCTCCGCGCCGAATCGATCCATGATGGATGACTCGACGATTTATGAATCGAACGTACCGGCGCTTGTCCCTGAAACAGTTCCCGGCCCTCGTCCGGATAACCTGCAATTCAGACAGGCACATGTGCCCGTACACTCTTGTATCTTACTGAGTATATCAGAATTTATGTAAATTCAAATATCCTCTATGCCTCTTTGTTGTATTTTCCGTCAAGTATGAGCCGGGTACCATCGTAATGCATGATCAGGGCATCAAGGTACGCCGGTTTGAATTTCTTGCCGAGCCTATCTCTGGCCAGAAATGATAAACAATGATTATGTGTCATTATTACTATGTTCCTTTTATGAGATTCTCTTGCGATTGATTCAAGCGTCTTATAAAGATCATTATTGCAGTCTGATAAACTGTCCATAACGACGGGTTCTTTACCGGAGAAGAATTTTGCAGTTTGTATGGTTCTTACCGCATTGCTGGAGTAAATATCATATTCACTGAAGATTGTTGCGAACTTAATACCTTCCTGCTGTGCTTTCTCTGTACCGGTAATAGTGATTCCGCTTTTATCCGAATAGCATGGCATATCTGAACGGTCGCAACGTTCTCCATGGCGGAAAAGGAAAATAACGGTGTTATCAGCATTAATTTCTTTTGCCTGTTCCAGGGTGATATCGGGAAGCGAGCTTTTTGCTTTTGTCACTGCCGCTACCAGGAAAACAGAAAATAAAAGAATGAATGCTGTTTTTGAATAAGAAGAACGTGGTTTCATCATGTTATTTAAACTGAATATAAAAATACCCCCGGGTTTAGTGCCGGGGGCGGGGACAGTAATCAGAAAGTGAACTGAAGTTGTGCCATTGCACCGTAATCGTGGTCAGTTCCTACCAGGCCGGAAACATCGATATGTACGACGTCAAATGGAGAGATACCAACGCCAGCGGTGAAGGCGCTTCCGGAGTTTGATGCCATGTTCTGACGATAACCGGCACGCAATTGCGCCCATTTCCATGCGTTAAATTCAGCACCAACACTTGCAAACTGACGTTTGCTGTCAGAAGTGAAGCCACTGGCAGGAGTCAGATCAACGTCAAGAGCAGTGGTAAACAGGTCATTATGCCAGGATACACCGGCGGTTGCCTGTGGACGAACTTTGAAGGTTTCTTTAAAGCCATTGACGACTTTAGTATCAATACTGCGTGGAATGATGTTCTGGGCAACAAGACCGACAGTCCAGTTGTCATTCAGGTCTGTATAAGCACCAATATCGGCGTTGAATCCGTTTTTCGTGTTGTGGTACTTGTCACCGTCAAAATCGTCTTTGTCGTAATCACGAACCGTTACGTTGTAGTTAAACAGGTCCACACGCTGATATTTTGGTGTGACGCCAAGAGACCATTTTTGTCCGGCCGTTTCCAGTTCTTTGGCAAATGAAATTCCGACGTCGGTAATTACAGCTGCACGCCCGAATGCGCGTGAGGTCAGGGCATTCTTATCGACGTCGGTAATTGTTCCATTGGCAACTTTGTCCAGATAATCCAGGTCTGCATCGTTTACTTTTCCGTTTACGCTGACTGTTCCGTAAGACTTGACCATAAGGGCAAACGGCAGAGTGTCATTTGCCATGGCTGCTACAGCTGATGCACCTACCTGAGCATCTGCATTGATATTGCGGAATTCCTGCAGACGATGTTTAAGATTTGCCGCTGCCTGTTGTACGCCATGCTGGTTATCTACAGCACTGTCAAACAAATCCCAGTCATCTTTAACATCATCAGCTTTATTTGATACATCATCAGGATCAGCAACTTGTGCCCCAACAGACGGCAGAAGAAGGCTGAAATCATCATTGCTGTTGTGCTTTGTCAGTAAAGCCGGGTTTGCCAGAGGTGCCACACCATAATGGGAAGATGCTACCCCGGTGCCACCCATTGCATCGTTACGCGCTTCAAAATATGACGTCGCTGCTGCAGCGTTAAAGGAAAATAATACAGCAGATGCAATGATGGTGCGGGTAATATGATTTTTCTTCATCATTTAATTTCCTGTTTATCAGAATTTAGACAAAACAACGCTATGACACGGATGTGCCGTAAATTTTTACTTTGGTACTATCTGGTATTTACCAGGGTAATAAAGACATATTAAATAAGCTAACAGGTAGTATTTGCCCTGTAATAAGGTTTCCGGCAAGGCCAGGTCTCAACGTAACGCGTCGCAAAGACATTGTTGTATTCTGCCTGGTTGTATATTCAGTTAACCATTTTCTTTTTTCATCGTTCAGAAGTGTTGGTGATAATGATAGTGCCGGATATATTACAGAGCCATTTATTTCTTTTTCCTGTCTCAATATTACCCCGCAATATTCTCTTTTCGTGTTTCCTGCGAAGGGGAAACTATGCCAGAAAATAACTTCAGTGTTGCTGCTATCATTAATAAGCATTCTGAAATTATGAGCAGTATCTGGCCATTCACCGGACAACGCTATCGGATAGTTTTCATGGCCATTCAGCCAGTCCGGATTGAGATTAAAACATTCAGCAAGATGTTCGAGAGCGTCAACTGAAAGATAGTCTGCAAGTCTGGCCGGGTCCTGTATTACCGTGGAGCGGATATTCCATGGCGACAGCAATGTTGCCAGTAATGGCGCATTTATATCATGCGACAGCATGATGTATTCAATTCTGCTTATTATGTTTCCTGTGGTGTTATCCGCAGGCATAAACATATTATGAAGAGCATCCTCAAGCAGGATTCGGGTTAAATCAGCGGTGGATATGGCTAATTGTTCGCTCATTATCCCCAGAACTTCTCTTACCCCTTGTGGGTAACGGACCTGCAGTGGTGTCGGGTTTATCTGACGACCGTTGATGAGTTTTTCGCCGATTGCTTTTTTGTCCAGCGAGAGCATCATTCGGGCCGCAATACCGGTCGTATTCAGTCTCATTGTTCCTCCGACTGAAAAAGTCTTTTCAGCTCATGTGGTTATTGTATCTTCGGTGTTTTTTCTGGTGAAACGAATAATTTCGATCATGCAGATCGAATGTGTTTGGCGAGTTGTTGCAACTCGCCTTTCTGTATGTGTTTTGAATGATGCTTACAACGAGGTGCTGCCCGGGTTCAGAGGGCAAATCATAATGTAGTCAGGGGCGTCGACCGCGATATCAATGCGGCACTCAACATCCGGCAAAAAGGAATACTGGAACTAAAGGCGGCGGGACTCGTCGTCTCTGCCTATGGAGGCCAGCGTAAATCCGTCGCACAGACGGTTGCGGCCTGAGAAGTGGGAAGCCTCGCCCGACAGGGCGGAGAGCAGTCACTATTTGGATATCAAACTTAATTGAGCGTTACACACGACGCAATACAACCTGTCTTATGCTCGTATTTGTACCATTTACGTGAACCTGCTGGGCTCTCAACTACCTGGCAGTAGTGGGCATCCTCTGCGTTGCCCATTCTGGCAATGGCACAGAAGTCGAATTGCCCCAGATAACCTGTGTTGGAAAGCTGAGTAACTTTGAGTTTTCCACCTATTGTCCTCCACGTACCGGATTGGCACGAAAGTATTGCCCCTGTATTATCGCGGCCTACAAGGCCGTTAGGCGAACATGATGCGCCAGCAACGGCAGTTCTTTCCAGTTGTAAGTATTCACCAGTATAAAGGCGACCATCAGCACGAACAGTACCGCCTTTCACCTGACCGCCGGTATAGATGCCCTTGTTGTTTACACTTCGAACCCATGATCCGTCGGACATATAAAATCCGCCACCGTGAGTTTCATTGAGCCAGCCTTTGCTGTTACGAGTAATTAACCAACCATTATTACTTCTGATATCACCGCCAGCGGTGACATTTACGTCAAAGTTTCCGCTATTGCCTTTTACCTGACCGCTGAAAGTGCCATTTACACCATTCACATTGCCGCTGAAATTACCAGTCTGGGCATTTACTGCCCCAACGTTATTCAGGTTATTTGATCCCATATCAATGGCCGTGTGCATTTTGTTTAAGTCAGGGCGACCATTGACCTGGAATCTGTAAAGACGATCAGTGTCCTCTGCTGCACCACTAAGTTCATCTGTCGATAACAGTACGGCAATATGCCCGTTGCCGCTTTTGGCACCATAATTACTTAAAGCTACTGACCAGGAACGTAATGCACCTGTGGCTGTTTTGCCGTCCTGGATATATCCACCAAGACCAGTGGTAATATCCTTAGCCATCTGGATAAGTGCTTTCACTGGATAAGGGGTGCCACCACTGGATACAACCATTGCCTGTAGTAATTCCGGGTTTTGGGTGTTTCGAACTACATATGCCTGTAACCGCTGCCCCTCGCTGTTTGTCTCAGTAAAGCCGCTGGACAAAAAGCCGGTATTTTTCAGCATGGTTGTCGTGATAACGGCAGGGGTTGTTGTGGTACTACTGGCCTGGAGAGTTGTGTAGTTTTTCCCTATATAAGAGCGGGCTGCACTGGCCCAGTTGCTGACAAGACGAGCTTCAGCCTGCCAACCTTTGGTTTTTAAATAGTCCTGCCATATGCCTGCACCCCAGGCAACTATGATCATAACAATCAATAAAGCCGCGCCAATTTCCAGCGATGCCCAGCCTCGGTCATATTTTTTCATCAGATTACCCATAGTGGTTGATAAAGATTATCCAGTAGCAAAAGGACATGGCCAAGACACAGCCATGGACCCAGTGGGCCTTCTTTATGTCCTTTTATGCACCATGTTGAATGCCATAAGACAAATCCTCCTGCGCCCAGCAACACACTCCATATGGCGTTATATAGCCCTGACCATGCGGTAATACCTGCAATAAGCCACAGGTCTCCTGTGCCAATATTAAGACGATGGCGGTTAACCAGTTTATGCAGACAGAATAAGACAATTGCGGCAGAGACAATTTCTGTTGCACGGAGCCACCATATATCAGTTGTGATTTGTGATAATATTCCAGCGATTAAAAAACGCCTGGTGAATGTACCAGGTAAGAGGCCTGTTAGTGCATCCGTTACTGCCATTTGCAGCATGAACGAAAGAATAAGAACAGCATGAATACGGTAGAGAAGTTGGGATGGCGATAAAATAATTAATGCCACAGCTATACTATATAGCCATATTCCTGACAGAACTGCAGTGTGTGTCTTATACCAGAGATGTTCTGTATCAGATAAAAAATAACGAACTCTGAATAACAGAGTTCGTCCAATAATGGAAAATATGAACATCAATGGGAGGATATAAACAGGGGAGAGACTTATGCCTACGATTGTCTGCATTGTCTGCCTCCCTGCCCGGGAAGGCATATCCCTTTCATGTCACGATAAATTCTCCATACTTTATTAGCATATTGCTCTCTTGTTTCATGTCTGTCCTTACGGAAGCCGGCATTGTATGATCCAAGGCAATTCCAGCTGACGCCACATATCTGAAAATGTCTTGCCAGTATCCAGCTTCCTATATGGATATTAAGACATGGTTTGGTAATTAAATCCTCAGACTTTTTGATTACGCCCATCTTTATAAGCTTTGGAATATGGGTTGAGTTTATTTGCATCAACCCATAATCCGTACTACTGGCTTTGCCTGTTTTTCTGTCCTTATTTATGTTAATTGCGCCCGGCTTCAATGAAGATTCCCCGGCAGAAATGGCCTTCAACAATAATGGTTCAATTTGATAGCGTGCGCCGGCGGCGGCAAAGCAATTGTCCCACTTGTTAGTCCAGATTTGTTTGGGGGCGATGTATGAAGCTCGGGCGGGATAAATAAGAGAACAAAGCAGGATTAATGAAATAAGTCTGAGGGGCACTTTACCCCCGGACATTAAAACTCCTTAGCCATTGATGGTGAAGATTAGTTTGTTTGTACCGGTGCTGCCATTATCAGCTGTGCATTGCGCACTGGCTTCTTCAGTAGTGACTTTTCCATCATTGTGAGTCGTACTGTTCAGGGTAATACCGTTAGTTAAACCAGTACGACTGATTTGTGTGGCAATCTGGATACAGGCATCCTGTGGGACTTTTTCATAGGTGACGGTAAAACCATTGTTGAAACCTGATGTTGAAGCCGGAGCAACAGTTACGGCACCGCCCCATGAGTTATAGAGCGTTGCTGTACCTGATGATGGAGTACCACGCACTGTCATAGTCTTGGGTACGCCACCCATCTGAATGAGAGCACCCGTCATTTTGGCTCCACTGGTAAACGTATATCCATCGCTACCTTTTAGCAGCCCCTGAGTACTTGTGATGATTGTCTGTATGTTCGAACTTTCATTTGCCACACCGGTTCGTGAACGCAACATATACAATCCACCAAAAACAAGGGCAAGTACGATAATTACAACAAGTGCTATTGCACCCTGTTCCATAATACCCCAGCCTTTGTCATGAGACGTTTCTTTCTCATTTTTCTTCAGAGCGTTAACATCAATATTTTGGATTAACATAAATACCTCGTTTTATTTAAAGATTACCCATACTGTTGTCGCCAATAGACTGAATGTCTACAACGGCCATGACCAGTAACAGGAGTGACATGACAAGAAATATCAGCATAATTAAACGCACAACAGCTGCTCGTTTTTTTACTCGCTCCAGCGTTTGTACAAGCCACCGTTGGCCATAATTGCCGATTAGCTCCGTTGCGCCATCTCCCTGTAATAAAGACAGGAAGTTGGCTGCTTCCCTGGATGGGAACTGATAACCGCACTGACGCAAAGCCAGCCCAAGGTGATCCCCCTGGCGTACGCGGTAAATAATGCTGTCAAGGCGTGTGCTTAACCATGGTGATGCAAAGTCCTGAAGAACGTTCAGTGAGTTGAGCGTTGTCATTTTGGCTTTCAGAAGTGCAGCCATATTCAGGAGGAATGCTGCCCCCTGTATATCCTTATAAATACTCCATGGCATTATATTGTCAGCCAAAGAGCGGCTTTTCCAGTTTTTCAGAGACCATGATATTACACCTGTGACCACTGCAAAAAGAACGGCACATATAGCGCCGTAATTATCGACAAACAAAGATAATCCATAGAGAAAACCAAGAGCACCACTCCATGAATCAGGGGAGCTTATTTTGCTCAGTACAGGTATTAGCTCTGTATTAAGAACATATAATGTCCCCGTCATCATGATTAACAACCCCACCGGGTAAATAGCCATTTGCCATATGGCCTGATGGAGTTGCTTTTTGGCATCTGTAAGTGTGGTGGCAAATTGTAATGCATCCACAATGGAACCACTTCTTATTCCGGCACTGATTACTGCAGCCTCTTCCTGGGGAACCCATAAACCAAGAGTATATTCCAGAGAGTTTTCGCCACTGTTTTCACGAAGAGACTCAATACAGTCTGTGGCCAGTTCAGCAAAGGGATGCCATTTTCGTCCAAAGTCTGTCCAGGCATCCCGCATCTGTTCCAGTGCGGTCTTTAATGGCTGTTTATTTTCCAGCAGAAAACGCAGAGCTTCGTAAAACTGCACCCTGTAGGGGGCGCTGAACGTTTTTCTGACAATGAAACGTCTCAGCCGTTGACTGAAATTCATTTCACGCATGTTGTTCTCCTGTTAGGCATCATCGATGCTGAGGCGTTCGTCTTCGTCCAGAGGGATGATTCTGTCGGCTTCAAGAGGGTCCACCAGGCCTTCATTGATACGGCGAAGCAGATGCTCCACACGACTGATGCCATGCATGTTTTCAAGCCAGTATTTACGTGCTGCAACTTTGCCGCGTGTTTTCAGAATCTGAAATAAGCGATTATCAGGTTCTATCACTTCAGCAATTACGGTCCTGCCGGTGAGGCCTTTACCTATTTCACCGCGCTTTCTGCCGTTAATAATTACGTCGTGATTACAGTCGGAGCATCCGTGAGGATTTCGGAACCAGATATTATCTGTACTGCAGAGTGAATCTTTATTGCAGTGCCGCTCAAGGTAAGCGCGGTCGTCTTCGCTAAGTTCAGGTACTCGCTTTTCCCATGGAATACGGCAGGAGGGACACAGAGTTGGTACAAGACGCTGGCTGATCATCCCAATCAGTAATTGCGCATCGCAAATAAGATCGGCATTCATACCCATCGTAATCATCCGCTCCGGTATACCCAGAGCTGAGTTTGTATGTAATGTCGTCAGAACGATGTGACCGGTCTGAGCCGCGTAGGTTGTTGACATCATCGAGACAAGATCACGCATTTCCCCTTCCATGATGGCATCGGGGTCAAGTCGCATTGCCGATGAAATAGCACGACTCCATGCCAGTTTGACGGCCTCTTCGTCGGATTTGTCACAGATAATCGGGGTTTGTGTTGCCCCCAGAATCTGTCCTTCCAGCGGATCTTCGATCGTCAGCAGGTGTCGCCCCTGATTATCGTCAAGATATACACGGCAGGCACTGCGTAACGTTGTTGATTTACCTGAACCTGTTGGACCAGACAGAACTATTTTCCCTTCCGGGCGGCGCAGCATGACGTTCAGCAACCGGATTTGCTCCGGTATAAAGCCCAGTTGCTTAAACGTGGGAACTTTGTCTCCGTCATCGGGTATCAGGCGCATAACTGCAATCAGACCATCTCCCGTAGGTCTGTGACTGTATCGTGCACCAAATATTCCTATTTTTCGCATTAATTGTGGGGACAGGCGCGCATCCTGTTCCCTTTGAGGGAAGAAACTGGTTTCAGTCACATCAGCCATTGACAGAATGGCTGTTGCGCAAAGTGAATAACCCAACGCAGGTTGATCTTCATCTACAGTTTGCAGTTCACCGAATATTCTCATGCGAACTTTGAAAATAGACTCTGAAATTAAAAAATGAATATCTGAAGCACCAAGTTTTCTGGCCGTTTCAAAATAGGAGAGAACTTTCTTCTCACTTTCACTGACATCTGCAAGATCTTTCAGATGAATAATCCGTTCTTTCGGACCTTTATTTTCATCATCCTGACCGGCTTCCTGTAACTCAGACAGCGAGACTACTTTTGGGATGATGTCAGGGTATAAGTTTAGCAGTTCCTGGAGATTACTCTGTACGTCAGGTCTTGTTCGCTGATTTGTTTCGATGAGAATTTCATGGGTGTCTCCCCGGGATATAAAAAGGAGAGCATCCTTCAAATTATATTTGTCCATATCACATCACTCAGAAAGTAAGGGTGGTGCCATCACTTAACGTGACGCCAGACAATGAGATCGACTTCACCGTGACGGATGTACCCGGAAGCTGGCTACCAGTGGTGACGCTTGTCTGACGTCCATCAGCCATGCGAAGAACGGCATGAAGACGTTTATCTTTGCCGTTTATTTCCATAATAACGGGCAATTCCTTTCTGTTTTTAGATGTCGGCTGCTCTGAAACTGATGGCAAAGAGGCAGTCATACCAGAGAAACCTGAAACAGTTTCAGATGACAGATTAACATCTGATTCTTCGAGTTGTTTCTGTAGCTGTGCGCCCTGAACTTTTGCCTGTAAAAGAATATTCCGGTTTTGTTGTGCTTCAAGTTCTCCTATTGTGACAAGAGGTTGTGTTGTTGCAAATGAAAAACCAGAGAAGAAAAATATGGATGGAATAATGAGTAATTTACCTGGACGCATAAATATGACCTTCTGAGGAATAACTGAAAGTACCGCCGTTTAATTCAAAATGGATATTGCTCAGACGAACGCCGGTATCCTGAAATAAAGGGAACAACTCATCAGGATTTACAGGCGTTGATAAACTGAACTGATATTCTTTCCATTTCTGAACAGGGGCTGGTTCACCATCGTTACCTGGTAATGGTTCCGGTATGGCTATTTCATTAATGGCCGGCGTTAACTGTTTTTTCTGAAACCACGTGAACACCCGCATCAGTTGTTCTGAGGGGGCAGGGACTGCCTCATCCCTGCGGGGCAGGGAAGGCAGTGGCCGGGTTACAGAAGCCAGGCGTGCACCATCTTTAAGGTTAAAGTCAGGAATAACATTAAAGATTTCTTTGCTTCTTGCCAGAAAGCCTTCAATAGTTCCTCCTGGCTGTCGTTCGTAAATCAGTGTGAATGTCTCGGGAGTACATGTTCCACCGGTAAGTTTCCAGCCTTCTAGCGCGACCGGTGATGGTTTTCGAAGGTCCGCGCAGGCTTTCAGAAAATCACTGATTACAGGTTGTGACGCCCATGGATGCGGGAGCTCCGGTGGTGGTTCGGGCTTTTTAAACTGTAATCTTGCCCGTGCAGCTATCTCCTCGGCGGTCGGTCCGACATCCGGCTCTGGCTGAGTCATCCAGAATACTGTGCCTGCGCCGGCTGCTACTAAAAACAGTACGGCAGGCAGTGTGAATTTGCTGCGATTGCCGACAGTAAGTTTGCAACGGCGGAGGTCTGCTGATGATAACCGGGTAATAATACTTTCCCAGTTATCAGGATGTTCCAGAGACGATACAACCTGCCATTTTTCGGGGGGCTCTTCGTTCATCGCCAGAAAAAGGCTGACCTTTTGGGCAACATCGGCATCATTTCCTGATAAGTCAGCCATAACGGCAGGCTGGCCATTAATGGAAGCAAGGAATAAGAGCTCCTTATCGCTGTACCGGAAGACACCGTATCCATTTCTGACCCATGAGCAGAAAGCCAGTGCCAGGGAAAAATAATGATTGCGTTCTGGCCTGGTCAGTATTCCTGTGCCGGTAAGGCGGCTGATCTTTCCACGGGAATTTCTGCTGCCTACAGTCACTTTCAGGGAGGTAAGCCGTCTGGGTTTTACATGAGACTTGTGTTTATGATGTGAGGGGACGCGCTGTTTTTTTACGACAGGAGTCCATTTAAGACAGGCAGCCCACACGCGATGATTTACTTTAGGATCTGCGAGAAGCACTACCGGGTTGATATCTTCATCAGCCATTATTGCCTCCTGACGGGAAAGTCGGGGTAATGATGATCACAAGCGTGCTGCGTTCATTTTTCCCGGTTTGTGAACCACCAAATAATGGATTTGCTGGCGTAAATGTACCGGCTTTACTTGTCGTCGTATTGTTCTGATCGAAACCAGTAACGACAAGTGATTGCCCTTCTTTCAGATTGACCTTCTGGCTCAGTGAACGCAGTTTGGTATATGGCATTTCGATGTAACTGTTTCCGTCTTTTGACGTAAAGCTACGGATAGTTGGGGGATCAGACAGATTAAAGTTCATCTGCAACTGGAGATTGCCTGTTTTCTGAATTAAAGGCAGCAGGGTCATATTGAATCCAGTGGTGATCATGCCCGGTGTTAATGTTGTTGTTGCTCCTACATCCGTAGTCGTAGTTGTTGCTGACTGGGCGACGTAAACTGTCTGATCTGCCATCTGGATAGGTACCGGCGTCAGGTTTGTGACAGTGCTTTCTTGTGAAGTTACAACGCTGACATCGCCTTGTTCACTCAGTGCTTTAATCAGAAGGCTGGAACCGCTGAATTTGGCGGCATTCCCTGTTGCCGTATCCAGAATTGATACGCCTGCAGATGTAGCGCCTGTAAAATCTCCGCTTGCATTGTTCAACGTTGCTCCGGCGGAATGTAGCGATTTATAAACAAGGTTCCAGTCCAGACCGAACTGTTCGTTTCTGGTATTGCTGACGCTCAGAACCTGTACGTTCAGGGCTACCTGGCGGTTCATAATACTGTTTTGTTCGTCTACATATCGTGCGACGGCTTCCTGGACAGCTGGAGTATCAGTGACTGTCAGCGTTGAGCTCGATGCAGATAACCAGTAACGGCCTTTTTCTGGTGTCAGCATTGCTTCAATAGTTTTCCGGATATCTTCATACAGATCGTATTCCTGACCAACGGTTGTGCTCTGAGAGGACGTTGCATCACCGGATGCTGAGTTATCCTGGCCTCCTGTTGCCCCCATTGTGCTTGTTGAGCCAGAGCTGACACTGGAACTGCTGCTGGTTTTGGTGTTCAGCATATGAAGTGGATACGTTCTGGTTTCAGTCAGATAGAATACAATCCGACCATTATCCATGCGCCAGTACAGACCACTCCGGCTGGCCATCAGATCCAGAAGACCATTGATATCTCCCTGCCACATGAGGTTATTCAGCGTTAATGGCTGAGTGGAGGTAGTCATTGTTGTGCTGCCCAGGCTGCTTAACGGTAGACGTCCATTTTCATCTGGTGCTGGTAGTGTTCCTGTCATCTGGCGGGTAGCGCCTCCTTCAAGAGTTGAATTGGCTGCGTCAGGCGTGATGATCACAGGGATGCCGCATACGGCAGTAATACGTTGCCCCAGTTCCTGCAGAGTGATCTCTCCTTTTCTTGCCTGCGTGATGTAGCAGGCTGGAGCTGTTTGTTTTTTCTCTCTTGATACCTGAGCGACCGGAACAGGGTTTATCCATTGATTATCGAGCCAGGTAAGAGCCTGCGATTTACGGGCCGAAAGGGCTGATACCTTTTCCCGTGCATGTGCTGAGTCTTCCTGTGCTTTTTTCTGCATTTTGTTGATTTCGCTGAAAGTACATCCGGAGATGGAAAGAGCGACGGCGATCATGCAGGGGAGCACCGCCAGCTTCATTGAACGCTGGTGTGATTTTTTCATGAATATATCCAGATTAGTTAACGTAGACGACAGAACCAGCAGTAATGCCTGCCGGGGGTGTCAGACCGGTTGCAGTTCCTGATAGCCAGGTGAGTTGCCCGTTTTGGAAGATCCCTATTAGTGCAGAACCACGACTTTTTGAACGCAAAGTTTCAACAAGTCCTGGTTGTTCAGGCATCCATACCCACAGACGCCCCTGTTGTAACTGATGTTTAATTCGGGAGTCCGGAGTGACAGGGAGAGCCAGTTTATCTGAGGAAATTACTCCGTCCTGCTGGCCTGATACGTATCTGATATCATTGATTCTATTAGCAATCATTAGTATCTGACTTGCCCATACAGACGCACTTGCATATTGCTGGGCGTTTGTGGTTTCAGACATCTTCTGATTCTGGTAGCTACCAGTGATAATCAGAATGGTCAGGCCGACGGCCATGACCAGCCATCCCATTAGCGACCATCCCTTGTATCAGAAACTGTAATGATGCACTGCATGCGAGAAGCCTGTGCGTATAAAGGTTTTTGCGCAGTCCGATATAACTCAAATACCTGCTCCATGGCTGATTCAAATGATCCCCGGAACATCAAAGGCGCATCAAGACGGTAATCGGTTACAGAAAGTGGCCATATGACCATCCAGTGCGTTGATGCCATGCTTTCGCATTTTGTTTCTTCTGCCCACTTAATAATGTTTTCCCTTAATGTAGTGCCTGCCGGCGCACGCCACTCTTTACCCTGAGATACCGGTTTGACAGGTGTCCCGGTCATGAGTGGGATAGACTTGACTGTAGAGCCGGTCGGAGTCGGGATTGCTGCGGGCGTAGACGGAGATACGCTGTTTCCCCTGAATGGGTTTCGTGGTTTGTTCTGGCTATTTGCTGTCGTTGAAGACTCCGGGGAAGTGGATGTGGTTACCATGGCTGCTGGCGAGATAGTGGTTGCCGTGTCCTGTGCCGGTGCAGCAGCCGATGTTGTGACGGTCAACGTTTTATTATCCCAGTCCAGATGGCCCCAGAGGTGTTGTTCTTCCAGCAACCGGTTCAGAGAACGGGTCCACTGATCATTGGCAGACCATGAAACCAGTTTGGTATTCAGTTTGGGCGTGGCTGCATTCTCTTGTCTGAATTTCCATCCTTCCGGTAGTAATGTTTTTATCCACTGACTGACGGTCCGGTTACGGGCCGTCGGCGATAGTGTTACAGGGGTGCTACCAGGCTTGCCTGTAATGATTAACCGGGAGAAATTCTGACTTATTGTTGGTGAAGGTAACGGTCGGGATTCGCTTACTGGCTGTGCTGTTTTTACTGTCTCTGGCACGCTGACTCTCGGGGGCGGAGTTATTTTAGGTGGAGAAAGTCGTTGTTGCGTAAGTGCCAGGACGCCAGCACTCTCACTGATTTGTCCGTCAACAAAAACCAGAGCAGGCGTATCTGATGGTGCCACGTTATTGCCGCCGGAAATTCCGGCACAGCCGGACAATAATGACGGCAGTATAAGTGTCAGATAGTTTTTTTTCATAACGGAGACTCCGTGTTCGTATATACGTGTTTGTTAGTTAATGCGGACTTTAAGTAAGGGTTCATTATTTTATGTGCAATTGGATGGGTAATGTATACCGGTATTGAGAGAATTACTCCTGAATGTCCCGTTTTAGTCGCATTCAGAAGTCTGCTTGGGTCTTTAATATTGTTGATTAGTATTTTCATTATTCTATCTTTTGAATTTTAATGTTGCATGTTATTTTAAAGGTGAGGTTGTGGATAGCCAATTAAGCCAGTGTTTTGGGATTTTTTGTGAAAATAAAAATCCTGTTTATGAGCATTCTTTTTATATCTAAATGTATTTTTTAATTGGTGTGGTGGGTCTGGAGAGGACGAATGACGACTGTCATTCCGTCCGAATGCAAATGCGGGAAAGACCACTGAAACAAGAGATATATAAAAGGAATTGATAATTTTTCGTACAGACTTGTTTTCCGTGGGTATGTAATAACTGAAAAACTCAAATCATAAGATTCCAGTCTCTTTATAAGTTTATTTATTCTTGCTGGAGTAAAGAGATGTGAATGCATGACAATGATTTCATCATTATTAATTGCTTTTGATATCAGAGAAAGCAATACATCCCAGTGTTTCCTCATTGACTTCGGGCAACGTGTGTCAGCATAGGGGCTAAGATGTATAGTTGATTTCTTGCTTCCCTTTTTCTTCTTCACAAAGAATGTGAAGTCGTATTTAGATGCAGACCTTACAATAAGAAGTACACATCTGAAAAGTAGTGGGAAAATGCAAATCACAACCACCACACAGAAATATAACATATAAGGCAATGATAAGTTGTCAGTGTATGGATAACGTAAGTATTGCCATGGGGTAGTGATGTACAGACAAAGCGTACACCAAAGCAACCAGAGATATAATGGCGCGTTATTATTTTTCATGTTGGCTGAGGCAGGCGACTAAAATAACAGACTAAGGAGGATTAACTGTTTAATTCTTTGGAACAAAAAAATGCAGTTCCTGATCATCACACACCATTATTTCCACAGGCTTACCATTTTTATCCAGTAAATTTGGATTGGTTTCAAATGATTTGCAGTTGTTTTTACTTTTAAATGAATCAAGGTACAGGGTATTAATGTCAGATTCGTCATCTGTTGTTTCTCTTGAAATCAGGTACTGTATTGCAGTAAATATCCCCACACAGAAAATTGTGATTAGGACAACATAATAAACAATTATTTTGGTCATTGATTATTCTCCGTACAGAAGTCCATCACGGTTAGGGTCGAGTTTTTTCCAGTGGACAGAGCCATCGTTGCATGTCCAGGCCTCCTGGGCAGGACGGGTGAATATTAAACCGGGTTCAGATTCACGGGAGTCCGTCACGGTGCACTGGTGTTCTTGTCTGTATTGTTTCCAGCGAGCATCGTCTAATAACTGGATGCAGTACGCCAGAAGGATGAGCACTCCGGCACAGGAAAAGAATAAACATTTTGCTTCGGTTGCGTTCATGATAGCCAGTCCTGTAGATGCTGATGGCGGGAGCTGCTGCCCTTGTGCCAGCGGCAGTGGCTGCCGGGAGCACGCTCCAGTCGGAACAGAAATCGGTTGTCGCGTAGTACCACCACGAGACAGTTATCCGGCGTGCAGAAACGTCGGGCAAGCTCATCGGGGTCTGTCGGTGTTTTCGTTGAAAACAGCCTGCGTTTGCAGTGTGCGTCGACGACCAGTATTTGCAGTCGTCCGGGATGTTGCTGTGGCATCAAAGACTCCTTCCGGAACGGGAAAAGAAGCAGCTGTACCGTCATAACTGCACGTACCGGTTGCGAAAAAACGGCACAAGCGAGTAGTGACAGAAAGAATGTCGGAAACGGCAGGAAGGGCGGTACAGGCTGCGAAGACTGGAAACGGGGTATGTCGGGGATTACACATCCTCAGTGTAATGTGATAGTCGTCTGCTCCTGTGTTGCACCCCAGACATCTTCTGGCAGGCTGGGCAGCCCGATAAATAGGGTGTGAAAGAGGGTTTCTCTGCGTTCGATCCCGAATTGATGTTCGTATCCTCTCACCACCTGAAATCCTTCGTCGGAGAATATTAACTCTGCCGTTTCCAGAAGCTGCATAGTTTTGCGGTGTAGTGGAGTGATCAGCTGCAACGTAACTGGTGCCCTCATATCGCCTGTCGGTAGAAAACACTCTTCGGTGCGACTTAGTTGTAGCAGATGACGTTTCCCGGAACAGGCCCGTTCAATGGATTCATTGAACACCCTCTCAGGCCATGGGCAGACATATGTGCGCCAGCCTGCTTTCTGTAATTTACCCAGTGCAGCCCGAAAACGAAACAACGGACATTCCCCGACAGTGGCAGAGCTGAGAAAGAGCGTATTCAGCGTTCCGATGATGGGAATATTGCGATCTTTTTCGGTCAATGCTTTTAACGCCATGATTTCGCCAGGGAGACTACGGAACTCAGGATGTCTGCTGGCACCAGAAAGCCATTCAAGCAGGTAATGCCGTAATCCGGTTTCACTGGTTATATTGTGGTTTTCCTGTGCCGTTTTCAGGGCATTCAGTGCACACCAGAGCAACTGGCGCACGGGATGTTCTGTCGTGGTCATGCGAATGTCCTACTGTGAGATGAAAAGAAGACCGGTATCCGCTCTCTCCGCCACACGTGATGGCACGGGCCGGCCTTTGATAAAACGAATCAATACTCTGGGGTGAAGCCTTTTATTTCTTTCGCCATTAAGAAATACACGATTCCATCAAAAGACAGGGGGAGTCCATGGTGGGGATGGCTTCGTGCAGGCTTCACTCCAGAATATTCTCTGAATTGAAAAAAGCCCGGCCCGAAGGCCGGGAAATACTGGCTATGGGATGTTTACAAGGCGCTCCATAAAGCCGTGATGTTCGGCATTTGATACCAGTTCCAGGAGCAGGGATATCCTCGACTCAGGCTGGAGAGTATTTTCCATTCTGAGGAGATACTGATATTGTGCTTTTGTCAGCCATATGCTGGAAGCCGCATTCAGCTCTTCCCTGGCTCCCGGATTTAGCACAGGGTCCGGGTAAATCTTCATTAATCCATCAACAATATCTTTATTGACGGGTTTTATTTCACCGCCAAACTTCACGAAATCAATGAAGGCGCTATGGCGACGTAATGCCGATACTGGTTGAATGTCAAAATTAGCCAGAATAAAAAAGTACCCTGGAAAAATAGCGAATATTCTTTCACGGTAACAGCGCCTGGAGTCTGCCCGTCTTATCTTTCTTGTTATTAATGGAGTCCATGGTACGACGTTTTGCTCATTCAGCCATGAGAATAAAGATTCTCTGTTTTTGCCGGCTGTATTATATTGCGCAAGATACCAGTTCCGGTTATTCAGGTGTTCTATATTCACGAAGTTCAACGCTCCGCGCAAAACCGATCCATGATGGACGATTTTGCGATGTCAGGCGAATATGCTAAATCATATGTCTGAAGCAGTGTCCAGCCCATATCTGGATAAACTGCAGTTCTGACAGGCATATAACCAGCAGACTCTAGTACGTTCTGTATCGGTGATTTGGCGAACTCACAGATAAAGAACGGCTAAGCACTAATATCAGCAATACAGTGGCACAGTATTGTGATACGCGAAATAAAACATCAGCACGTCAGTTCAGAGTAAGATCGCCATATATCGGGCATGAGCCAGATACAAATAACTGGGACACCGTCTGAAGTGATTTGCTTTATTAAAGTAACTTGTGCTTGGTGTTTATGTTTATCAATTTGGGATCGCCTGTAAAGTGCAAAATGCAATTTCCATGAAAGTGTCCCCTTTAATGGGGACACCTGTTCACATTTTTTCGTTTTCTTTAGCTGTATTGCTAATCATGAAAACGAAAGTTCGCATCAGCACAGCAGAGCGAAGTGCATCATATCCTTCCAGATTTAAATTCTTCAGGCTTCGCTTCAGGTAGGTTCGTACCGTTTCGGGAGAAAGCCGACAGTTCTGAGCAATGGCGTCGTAAGGAACACCCATTGCGTAAAAAACGCAGACTTTAAGCTGGTTTGTTGATAGCTCGGGAAACATGCCTTCCAACAGAGTGATGGCCGGTAGTTTCTGTATCATTTGAGGTGACATAGCAAAGGTCTCCGATGACAACTAAAAACGCTATCACCGAGTTCCTACGCTCATTGGTGATAGCCCAGACGGGGGTAGGAATACCGGCGTCATCGGAAACCGGCCAGGCTAATGCCTGCCCCGCCTGAGCTACCATAGAAGACGACAAGAAATACGAATTCCTGTCTTTATGGTATGGCAAAAAACGACGCCAAATGAAGAAATTAACTTCTGCGCCGACGATGACTACGCGGGTTCCTACGCCCGATCACAGTTTTGCCTGTGACCAGTAAAGGGTACTTAGTATAACTTACCGAGTCAACTAACAGCTTAAAAAATATACAAAAAAGCGTCAAAACTTAACGCTCCGCGCCGAAGCGATCCAGGCATGATGCTTCTGCTTTGTGGCGTTCGAACATGCTGGTCCATATGCACGAAACGGTGTCTGACCCTCGTCCAGACAATCCGCAGTTCTGACGAACATATGAACAAATATGCTCTTGTAGAGGCTGTTGTTACACAATTGGCGGGCTGTGTAACAAATGGTTTTATTATCTAAGAATTATTCTATTTACGATCGAATGATCTACAAAATGATTTTTTAAAGGTTTTTTAGATCGTTTAATTGCCTTAAAACAGAATATTATTCTGTTGGGTGGATCGGTTGTAAGATAAATGATCGTGAGTAGGACAAAAGTCGATCTTTTAATCCAAAAGAAGGATCTAAAGCAGAAAAATCTGCTTTTAAAAATAGATTTTGTTTTTTTTGACGCAGGTCAAGATTAACTCATTAGAGGTATCAGTGAGGAGGCACTGGAAGAGAAGAGATCGTTGTAATGCTTTTCAAATTAACGTAAAGCGGGTATATTTCGGCTGTTATTAGCTGTGCAGAGGGTGGCACTCTGTGGAGCAAGCGGCGAAAGCCGGACGGCAGAATGCGCCATAAGGCATTCAGGAGAGATGGCATGTATGGACAGTAAGTCAGAAGACTGAAGATGTTCCGGAAGCCATAAAAGGAAAACCCCCACAATCTTTCGACGAACTTGGCGGGACGCAGAAAGATAGTGGGGGCCTCACAGAATACGGGTAAAGTATAATGAAACCGTACCAGAGATTCAACCCTGTGCAGTGTATAAATACACGGCACAATCGCTCCGCCATAAGCGACAGCTTGTGGCAGGTCTGAAGAATACTCCATATAACGCAGTACACTGGAGTCAGTTAGCACCCGAAGAGCAGATCCGTTTCTGGGAAGACTATGAAGCGGGAAGGGCGACCACTTTCCTGGTTGAACCGGAAAGGAAGCGCACGAAGCGCCGTCGCGGTGAGCACTCCACCAAACCCAAATGCGAAAATCCGTCCTGGTATCGTCCTGAGCGCTATAAGGCGCTGAGCGGGCAGCTCGGGCACGCCTACAACCGTCTGGTGAAAAAGGACCCGGTGACCGGCGAGCAGAGCCTGCGCATGCACATGTCTCTGCATCCTTTTTACGTGCAGAAACGAACGTATGCCGGTCGCAAATATGCTTTCCGTCCGGAAAAACAACGCCTCCTCGATGCCATCTGGCCGGTTCTGGTCAGCTTCAGTGATGCGGGCACACATACCGTAGGCATGAGTGTTTCCCGTCTGGCCAGAGAAATCAGCCCGAAAGACAGCAAGGGGAAGGTTATTCCGGAACTGGAAGTGACGGTCTCCCGCCTTTCCCGTTTGCTGGCCGAACAGGTACGTTTTGGTGTGCTGGGTGTTTCAGAGGAAACCCTGTGGGACCGTGAAACCCGCCAGCGTCTGCCACGTTACGTCTGGATAACACCGGCAGGCTGGCAGATGCTGGGTGTCGACATGGTAAAACTTCACGAACAGCAGCAGAAACGACTGCGTGAAAGTGAAATCCGCCAGCAGCTCATTCGGGAAGGTGTTCTGCGTGAGGATGAAGATATCTCCGTACATGCGGCCAGAAAACGCTGGTATCTGCAGCGCAGCCAGGATGCACTGAAACACCGTCGTGCAAAAGCGGCAGCCAGTAAGCGCGCCAGACGCCTGAAGAAACTGCCTGCCGACCAGCAGATTCATGAGATGGCAGAGTATCTCAGGAAGCGTCTGCCGCCGGATGAAGCCTATTTTTGTTCCGATGACCATCTGAAGCGACTGGCCATCAGGGAGTTGCGTCAGCTTGAACTGACGCTGGCTGCGCCACCGCCGCACTAGACAGCACCATTCCTTCAGCACTGAATCATCGCCAGCCCCTTCGGGGCTTTCGGCGCAGGTATCGCTCAGCCCAAAATCCGTAGTAGTCACCTTAAATCCCCTCAGAGGGGCATATATGCCCATAAAACCACGCATCAGTCATCAGAACGTGGCCACGTCGTTTCAGTTATCCACATAAATCCGCAAACAAAGAACTTTAAGAAACTGCAAACCTGAAACAGCAAACCTGCAATATATTCTTAACCCCATCATTTAATCCCCTGCGTTGCTTCGCCGCAGGGAAAGTCTTTATCTCTGAAACCACTGTGAACAAACACAAAGAGGCCTTCGCTTGCAGCGGCCAAGGCCGCGCCGCTCAGAATCTAAAAGCACCTCCCACGCTGACGCGCGGGCCCCGAACCTCACCGTTCTGGAACCACAACAAAAAAAAATCAGGAATAAAAACACCACACAAACGCAGCACCGTGCCCACCCCTCATAACTGAAAAGCGAGGCCGCCCCCGCCCGAAGGGCGGGAACAACATCGCTTTTAATTATGAATGTTGTAACTATATTCCATCATGGCTGTTAGTGTTCTGGCTGAAAGTCCTCAGTACACGCTCGTAAGCGGCCCTCACGGCCCGCTAACGCGGAGATACGCCCCGACTTCGGGTAAACCCTCGTCGGGACCACTCCGACCGCGCACAGAAGCTCTCTCATGGCTGAAAGCGGGTATGGCTTAGCAGGGCTGGGGATGGGTAAGGTGAAATCTATCAATCAGTACCGGCTTACGCCGGGCTTCGGCGGTTTTACTCCGGTGTCACATGTAACCACAGCGTACCGCCTTCCATGCCGTTTACACGGCATACAGTGCATTGTGCTCATCTGATAAAAGGAAAATACCCTTCTGGATAATTCGGTTTTGTTAATACTGATGATATTTCCATCAGTATAGATAGAAAATCATATAACCTGTATTCTTGTTTAATAAACAGATATATTTATCTGTTTATTTTCGTATATGCAGGTACCCACTTAGCTGGGTCTGAAAGCTGGAATTGCCTGTAATCCAACGCCGGAAATCTGACAATGCTCGGTCTGTTCAAACTGGTCAGGTTTCCGGCAACTATCCCCATGCTGGAATCATGGGGTTTCTTTACTGTATCACTCCTTCCTGAACGCTTCCGCTGATTGATGGACATAAAATATCATCTATTTACCCTCCTGATTTTCGAGCATAAGTATCCAACTGTAGCTCTCAGCCACATTAGTAATAAATAGTTCGTACGTGTTAACCGGATACAGTATTTGTGGATGAGTGCTATGACTGAGTTTATCAACCCGGTTGGTGAGTCTGTCTGGTAGAACTCTCAGAACATGGTGCTGATACGCTTTCTGTGCAACACCGTTCAGACAGCACGCAGGTCTCTTTCCGTATGGTTATTATCCGTCTCTGCCAGATCGACCTCACTGTAATAACTGAGTGCGCCCCTCTGATTCAGAACATAGCTGAACACTTTTTCCAGTCTGAATTTACTCGACTGTGTGGCATTTTTCTCTATCCTCGCATGTAGCGAAGCCAGTAATGGTTTGAGCCACACCTGCCTGATAGTCAGTTGTTCTGGTTCTGGTAACCCGCGAATTTCACAATGCTGTACGGTATCATTGATATATTTTATTTTCCCGTTGTTGCACTTTTGCTACGGATGTACACATCGTGGATTTTCGTCAGCGATTCTCCTTCACGTTAAGCACTGAACTGCCGATCGTAATCTGTAAACATATCCTCCTGCTGGATACACTGGAAGTGGCGAAGGTGTTGATCCGGATATTTTTTTACCTGCAGATCCGGTAAGTTCATGAGCCACGCTGCCGGGGCGCTGTTCACCCGTTTCTCTGCCTGTTCAGAGGGGCCTTTCCAGTTTAGCTATGCGAATGAGGTATTCATGACGGTACAATATTACCTTCTGTATTAAGACGAGATTTTTCGTCCGCCTGCTTTGTTGCATGTATTACTGCTGGTGTTTTCTCCTTATTCGGAATATGGCTGGTGCGCCTCTCTATGATCTTATCCCTTCCCATTATCTGATATTAGCTGTTGTTATATCGCAAACCAGTTTCATCCTGATATGCATGGTGTTCAGGATGTTTTTTTTGCAGAAGCAACGCGCATTAATGTTGGCTAGTGCTTATATATGCGCAAATTTATTTTTGTGTAATGCATTTTTGTGGGTTTTCTTAACTGTATGTTTTTAAAGAAATTAATTTTAAATAATGTTTTATAATTTTGTTTTTCTGCTGGAGGGGGAGATATTCGCCGCAAGAATGAAATGATTCCCCCCCCCTGGAGGTGTTTTATTTTTTTTTTTTGCGTTTTATTTGTTTCTTCTTTATTGCCTGTACATGGCTCCTGGCTTTGACAGAAACGGCGGAAGGGAGACAAAAAACAATATTTTCTATGGATGTTGTGGCTTCGGCCTGTCATGTGGTGGTGGATGCGGACAGTTCCGGTAACAGTGACCGGCTGACATTCGGGACTTACCGCAAGTCCACGGGAGCATCCGTACCACCGCGTGACTTCACTGTGCGTCTGTATGAGTCCGGCGCCACGGTTCAGGGCTGCTCTGCCTTTAAGGCCGGGCAGGTCGCCACCCTGGATTTTGGTAACCCGGGGCAGCTGGACGCAGGGGGCGTGGTCACCCGCGGTGCTGGTGAGGGTATTCGCGTGGATGTGCGGGCAGTGGATACACAGGCTGATTATCGCGGACGTCTGACTCAGGACAGTCATTCGGTGAATTACCCGGTGGAGTTTGCTGCTAAGGGGCAGTTCCGTTTTCGTGCGCAGCCGGTGTTTCCGGCGAATGTGAAGGCGGGGGAATACTCGGGGGCACTGACCTTTGTGGTGACGTATCAGTAACTGAGAAAAGGATTGTGTGTGCAAGGGTATAAGGTAGCCGCTGAATCAATTCTGTTCGTATTTTTCCGGACTGTATACGCGCTTGCCGTATCAGTTGCTTTTGCCAGTGCCACAGGTATTGCAGGTGAAAAACTGGATATGTCCTTTATCCAGGGGGGGGCCGGGGTTAATCCGGAAGTCTGGGCAGCCCTGAACGGCAGCTATGCGCCGGGGCGTTATCTGGTTGACCTGTCCCTGAACGGGAAGGAGGCCGGGAAACAGATACTGGATGTGACACCACAGGACAGTAATGAACTGTGTCTGACAGAGGCATGGCTGACGAAGGCCGGGATTTACGTCAGTGCAGATTACTTTCGTGAGGGATATGACGCCACACGACAGTGCTATGTGCTGACAAAAGCCCCGTCAGTGAAGGTGGATTTTGATGTTTCCACCCAGAGTCTGGCGCTGTCCATTCCCCAGAAGGGGCTGGTGAAGATGCCGGAGAATGTGGACTGGGATTACGGGACCAGTGCATTTCGCGTGAACTATAACGCGAACGCCAACACCGGCCGTAATAACACCTCGGCCTTTGGCTCAGCGGACCTGAAAGCCAATATCGGGCGCTGGGTGGTGAGTTCTTCTGCCACGGCCAGTGGCGATGACAGCGGTGATAACTCCACCACGATAAACATGTTTACGGCCACCCGGGCCATCCGTGCACTGAGTGCGGACCTGGCGGTCGGGAAAACATCCACCGGGGACAGTCTGTTGGGCAGCACGGGAACGTACGGCGTGTCGCTGAGCCGGAACAACAGCATGAAGCCGGGCAATCTGGGGTATACCCCGGTGTTCAGCGGCATTGCGAACGGGCCGTCGAGGGTGACGCTGACACAGAACGGGCGGTTGCTGCATTCGGAGATGGTGCCGGCGGGTCCGTTCTCCATCACGGATGTGCCGCTGTACACCAGTGGTGATGTGACCATGAAAATCACCGGTGAAGACGGGCGCGAGCAGGTACAGAACTTCCCGTTATCGGTGATGGCCGGGCAGTTAAGTCCGGGGCAGCACGAGTTCAGTGTGGCAGCCGGTTTGCCTGACGATGACAGTGACCTGAAAGGCGGTGTGTTTGCGGCGTCATACGGTTACGGTCTGGACGGGCTGACGCTGCGCACCGGGGGGGGGTTTAACCTGGACTGGCAGGGTGTCAGCGCCGGGGCTGTTCTGGGGCTGAGTTATCTGGGGGCGGTATCTGCTGACGGCGCTTATGCCACGGCAAAATACCGTGACGGCAGCCGCAGCGGAAATAAGGTGCAGCTATCCTGGAGTAAACAACTGGAGATGACGAACACCGGACTGCGGGTGAGCTGGTCACGGCAGAGTGAGGAATATGAGGACATGTCCTCCTTTGACCCGACAGAGTTGTGGTCGCAGTCAAATCATTGTCGCCGGACGAAGGATGAATGGAATGCCGGTGTCAGTCAGCCGGTGGGTGGACTGTTCAGTCTGTCGGTGTCCGGCTGGCAGCGGAGCTATTACCCCGCATCCATGACCGGGAGTTACCGGTACAGCGATGACAACGGTAAGGACACGGGGATTACCGGCACCCTGAGCACACAGATTAAGGGTGTCAGTCTTAACCTGGGCTGGTCCGGTTCACGGAACACCCGGGGGGAAAACAACTGGTCTGCATCGGCGTCAGTATCGGTACCGTTCACACTGTTTGAACGTCGCTACAGCAGCAGTACGTCGGTGAGTACGAGTAAAGACGGTGGCACAGGCTTCAGCACCGGTGTGTCCGGCTCGCTGAATGACCGTTTCAGCTATGGCCTGGGCGGTGGTCGTGACAGCGGTGGTGGTGTGAGCAGTTATCTGAACGCGTCGTACAGTGGTGACCGGGCTTATCTGAATGGTGCCCTGAACCACTCGCAGTCCGGCGGAACCAGTGGTTCTGTCTCGGTCAGCGGTTCGGTACTGGCCGTTCCGGCGGCTAAAGACATTATGTTCAGCCGCACGACCGGGGACACCGTGGCTGTGGTGAACGTGAAGGATACCCCCGGAGTGAAGGTGACGTCCGGAGACGGACAGACTGACAGTGACGGCAACCTGGTGGTACCGCTGAACAGCTATGACTGGAACACGGTGACGATTGATGCGGGCACACTGCCGCTGAGTGCCGAACTGACGAACACCAGTCAGAAGGTGGTGCCGACGGACAAGGCGGTGGTGTGGATGCCGTTTGATGCCCTGAAAATTAAGCGTTACCTGCTGCAGGTGAAGCAGCGTGACGGTGAGTTTGTGCCGGGGGGAACCTGGGCACGTGACAGTAAGAACACACCGCTGGGCTTTGTGGCCAACAATGGTGTGCTGATGATTAACATGGTGGATGCGCCCGGTGATATCACCCTGGGCCAGTGCCGGATACCTGCGGCAAAACTGCAGGATACTGAGAAACTACAGGAGATTACGTGTGAGTAAGCGTAACGCAGTAACGACGTTTTTCACCAACCGGGTGACAAAAGCACTGGGGGTGTCCCTGGCGCTGATGATGACCTGTCAGAGTGCGATGGCTTCCCTGGCGGCAGACCAGACCCGCTATATCTTTTGCGGGGACAAGGATGCGCTGACCATCACGGTCACCAACAATGACAAGGCTCGTACCTTTGGTGGTCAGGCCTGGGTGGACAATATCGTGGAGAAGGACACCCGTCCGACCTTTGTGGTGACGCCGTCCTTCTTCAAAGTGAAGCCGGAGGGTCAGCAGACACTGCGTATCATCATGGCCTCGGATCATCTGCCGAAGGATAAAGAGTCGGTGTACTGGCTGAACCTGCAGGATATTCCGCCGGCTCTGGAGGGCAGCGGTATTGCGGTGGCACTGCGCACGAAGCTGAAACTGTTCTACCGACCGAAGGCACTGCTTGAAGGTCGCAAGGGGGCAGAAGAGGGCATCAGCCTGCAGAGCCGCCCGAATGGCAGGACCATGCTGGTGAACACCACGCCGTACGTTTTTGCGATTGGCAGTCTGCTGGACGGAAACGGGAAGAAAATTGCCACGGATAATGAGACGGCACAGAAACTGCTGATGTTCATGCCGGGTGATGAAGTACAGGTGAAGGGAAATGTGGTGAAAGTGGACTCCCTGAATGACTGGGGAAGCCTGCAGACCTGGACAATTAACCAGAAAAAGGCTGCGGCTCCTTCCGGGCAGAAGGCATCTGATTCGCCGATTAATCCGTCTGATAAGGCAGATAAAAAATAACCGCCCTCCGGAACACGGAACAGAGGGGTAAAAATGAAGAAAACAATGACGGCAGCCACCCTGGTCCTGAGTGCACTCAGTATTCAGGCAGCACTGTCCGCTGAATACAGCGAGAAAACGCAGTATCTGGGGGTGGTGAACGGTCATGTGTCAGGTAACAGCGTGGTGAAGGTGACCCGTACACCGACAGACCCGGTGCTGTACCGGAGTGGAGACACGACGCCTCTTCCCGGCAGCCTGACCATCCGTAACGCAGAGTTCAGGGCGGCATCAGGTGGCCTGGCGTATATCACGGTGAAGCAGGTGCTGCCAGATAACGGGGAAGCCCACATCACTCTGAAGACAGCCCTGATGGTTGACGGAAAGAAAGTGGCACTCAGCGCCAGACAGCAGGGTGAGGATGTGGTGATAACCGTACCGGAGGCACAGAAGCTGGTTGAGTTAAGAACGGATGCGCCAGCAGAGCTGGAAGTACCGGTCAGCTACCGGGGAAATCTGCAGATAGCGCTGCAGGTGGAAGGCTGATAATTCATTTTTGGCATAGATACATGTATCTCACGGCTCTGGAGAGCCGTAATTGGTAAAGGGATTTGCCGTTTTTTAAACGGGATTAACGTAAAACTGTTCTGAGTTAAACACAGTGTTTAATGAAATGCGGTTAATTAAATGAATCCGCAGGGGATGGTTTTGCGGTAATTCTGGGAAAATAAGGATTACTGATTTCAGTTTATTATTTATGAAATGTCAAGGTGATTATTTTATGAAAAAGACTCTGATTGCACTGGCTGTGGCTGCATCTGCTGCAGTATCCGGTTCTGCAATGGCGTGGACTCCAAACGGTTCGGGTGGTTCAGTTGAAATGGGGGGTATATTTAGTCCGGCATCCCAGCAGGGGCCGTGGGAAGTGAAAGTTGGCGATGTGGTAAAAGGTCTGGATGCAACGCTCGAGAAAGGCCAGAAGACTGTTGAGATCCCTTTGAAGAGCGCTATTCCGCTCTTGGGTATTCGTACTCAGACTTCTGAAGCATTTAAGGGACAGCAGGGTATTTCTCCGCAGATTAGTTATGGTGATGTGGTTGATGTGGACTCATTTAGCGAGGGGATGACATCATTAACTCTGGACATAAAAGATTCTCAAGGTGAGAAGCTTGGTAAAGTTGAGACTATTATGGGGGCTGCTGCAATAGCTTCTTTCAAGGGTAGTGATATGCAGGGTGTCTCTTACGTATATGCCTCTGGTAGTGGGAGTGGCTTTTTTGGGGGGGTAGCTAAAAAAGCGAATGGCGTAAATCATGATCCTGAGGGTTTTGCGGAACAAGTGTTTCCTGAGGTAGAGCAACATTATAATCGTCAGGATGTTAGTGATATGGCTTCTCCAGCGGAGGTGAGTTTTTCTGATAACACCCGTACTTTTAGCGCTTTTTATGTATCAGCTATCCCTGTATCCTCAACAATCAATATCACCCTTGATAAAGAGATTAGCGGCACAGTTCAGTGGAACGCTTCTCTGCCGATTACTGTCTCCTACGCGTAATTTAGCAGCATCCGGCAGTAAAACCTCACCGTTTGCTGCTGATTAAAAATTCAGGCCACTGTTTCCGGTGGCCTGAATATACAGAACCGGGATATCGGAACAGGTGTTTTTTCTGTCGGAATGCGTTGTGATGCATGTCGGTTCTGTATTGTTTTCAGTGGGAACACTTTTGAATGATCTGGTTTTTATTTTTATATACTCCGGAACAGAGCAGAGTAAATAACAATGAAAATAGTGCATTATTATAAAGCCCTTCTTTCTGCCATTATTTCGGTGGCCCTGTTTTATTCGGCTGCGCCTCATGCAGATATTCTTGATGGTGGAGAAATTCAGTTTAATGGCTTTGTCACTGACGAAGCACCGAAATGGACCTGGCAGATAAGTTCACCTGACCAGACCTGGTCAGTGGATACTGCCGATGCACGTACAGAGAACGGACAGCTTGTTTTTGATTTGCGTGACAAAGGGGCGCTGCCGTTTCTGGAGGGACATCTGCATGAGGTGGCTGAGCGCGGTGGTCCCGGGTTCACGCCATTGATTACCTTCAGCAGTAACGGACAGCCTTTCGCCGTAAAGGAAGGCAGTGGCACTACGGCGCAACGTTTTCGCGCCTCTGTCCCGGTACGTGACCCGGAAACGGGAAATGTGTCGGGGCAGCTTTCTTTCACCCTGAATCAGGGGATGGCAGTCAGTGCCGGTGCACAGGAAGAGGGGGCGACAGTGCCGGCAGGGATGTCGCTGGTTGGCGGACAGAGCGTGACGGATGTACAGTCAGGAACGTTGCCACAGTGGCTGAAAACCCGCCTTTCCACATTACTTCTGATGAACCAGGGTTTTGGCAATGGCATGAGTGCCGCAGACAATGGTCAGGTCATCTCTCAGGGGATACTGGCTGACGGTCGGGTGATGAATCTGGCTGCGGCATATGCCTCTGTAGTGTCGGATTTTGAACTGCGGTTGCCGGCAGAGGGCACGCCTGCAGCATGGCAGGCGGGGCTGAATGTGACGGTCACGGTACAGTGATGGTTGCAGGGATATAAGGAGAGAAGAGAAGTGAAAAAGGTGACGTTGTTTCTGTTTGCTGCCAGCCTCCTGCCTTCCTGTGTACTGGCCTGGAACACGCCGGGAGAAGATTTCAGCGGAGAGCTTAAGCTGGAAGGCCCGGTGACCAGCACCCGTAATCCGTGGGTATGGAAAGTCGGACAGGGAAATGAAGGTCTGGAGGTTAAACAGAGCCGCGGTGTTCGTGACGGTGAGCAGGCAATTCCGGTCGCACTGCCGGCGATGACCGTTTTACTGGGAAAAACCACCCTGACCACACCGGCAGGACGTGAGGGGCTTTCTCCCCGGGTCAGTTACGGAAAGGGTACTGAGGGATTTTCGCTTGAATGGACAGCACCAGGCGTGGCGGAGGTGACGCTGCCTGTCACCGGAGATAATAACGTCCGGGCAGGCACATTTGTTTTCAGAATGCAGGCTGCGGGGGTGTTGCGCCATGTGAAGGACGGACAGCCGGCGTATGCCGGTGTGTATGACGACCTGAATGTGAATGGTCTGCCTGGTGAAAGCGCAGCCATGAAGACTTCTGATATTCCGGGTGTTCTGCAGAAGATGTTCAGTGGCGAAGGCCCCGGCTGGCTGCAGACAATGACCATCAGTGGTTATTCGGGAGTGAGTCATTTCAGTGATGCCTCTCTGCGTCAGGTTGAAGGTGCGTATGGTGCACAGACTGTGGCAGGCAGTGGTGAATTACGTCTGAACGGCATGATGCCGGAACGCTGGCGGGTATCACTGCCGGTAAGTATTGAGTACCAGTAAGCAGGAGGACGGTCCGGTGCTGAATATTATTCATCGTCTGAAGTCCGGTATGTTTCCGGCTCTGTTTTTTCTGACTTCAGCCAGTGTGCTGGCGCAACCCCTGACTATTCCGCCGGGCCACTGGCAGGAGGGAATGGCTGTGGGGGTAACGGAATTCAGCGGTACGCTGTATGTCCGCGATGTGTCCTGGCAGTGGCAGCCCCGCGCTGTGCGGATGAGTGCACCAGACGCCGTGCAGGCCGGTCTGACAACGGGTAAAAGCGGCATGGTCAGAGAAAGCCGGAGAGGGCAGGATTTTTATATTCTTGGCGGACATACCACATCACTGACAACTGCCCGTCCGGGGCTGCAGCCGGCGGTGACATTACTTCAGGTGGTGCCATCATCTCCCCGTATTGCGGCCCGGGGACAGGTGCGTTACGGGGAAATCACGTGCACGATGCGCCATCTTCTGGCATGGCAGGACAATATTACTGGTGGTCAGGGCTGGAGCGTGGTCAGCGGAGAGGTGACCACGCTGGGGGCCGAAAAGCAGGTGAACGGCTATGAATGGACCCCGGACTATGCCGGCTCGACGGCACGTTATGATGCGTTTATTTCGGGGGCAGAGTCGCTGTTGTCACAGGAGAATGGCAGCCAGCATATTGCCGGTGTCTGGGGGACATCCCTGAGTGATGTGCGGGTGAATTTCCCCGGTGCTGAGGAACCGGTAAAACGCTGGCAGGGAAGCCTGACGCCGGTGGTGGTGTATTTCTGATGAGAGGAAAACAAAGAATCGTGATTCCGGGAAGGTGGATAGCGGGGGCTTATGCAGCCCTGATATTCCTGATGTTGTCGTGATGGTTTGTCATGTAACAACAACAGACTATTTTCGCTCATTATCCGGTAAACACGCTTTGCATTCACGAACGGTAGTCCTTCATTTCGGGACTGCCGCCTGAGTATCGCCCAGACACGGCGATACCCGTATGCTGGCATATCGCCAATGATATCCAGGATGCGCGATAAGACTTCTGCATCCGCAGCCTCATCGCGCCTCTGACGCCGTTTATCTGGCTTGTTATCAGATGCCTTCATCCGTAATGTTAACTGCGCACGTGACACGCCCAGAACACGGCTTACCGGGGCTATTCCTTGTCCGAAGGTAACAAGGGCACATGCGCTATCCATTTTCGCGATTGTGCATACTCCACCGCTTCTTTGAGGATCTCAACTTCCATGGTTTTCTTACCCAGTAAACGCTGAAGCTGATTAATCTGCTTTATTGCAGCGGCCAGTTCAGAAGCATGAACAACGTCTTCACCGGCAGCCACAGCAGTGAGGCTTCCTTCCTGGTATTGTTTCTTCCACTTAAACAACAGACTGGGCTGAATTCCATGCAAACGCGCCACGTGGGACACCGTCATGCCCGGATCCATAGTCTGTTGAATAATTGCGATTTTTTTTTCCTGAGGTGTTTTACGTTTACGCACCTCTTTTCCTAACAAAACGCCAGCCATCTCAAAATTAGAACTAGTGTTAGACATATATCCAAGCCTATCTCTTATTTTAAGATACATCTACTGTCTGGTATTTCAGGGGCCAGCTCAGTTTTAAATTAATGATTTTTGCGGTGAACATCCTTTGTTACACCGCTTCTCGTAATATTAGTAATTGATTGTTGTCAGTTCTTGATAATTGTTGTTTTCTTCATTGTTATGCTCTATGTTTCTTTCTTGAGCTATATTTTTGGGATGCTTGCTGTGATTCTTCTGCCCTAAAAATATAGTTGGCAATGGTATCAGTTGATTATGATTTTCTAATACACCTCTGCTTCCATCAAAAAATATAATGTCATGATTGCTGGCGTGGTAGGAGCATAGAGATAACACTGAGCCTATAGATTGAAATGAGCCTGAGCTGGATGTTTTATATTTATGAGTTGGTATTAACAGATATCCGTGTAAGCTTGTTCTTATAGCTATTCCAGAAAGTGTTTCTGAAATAATTAGTTTTGCATTGTCATCTGACATGTAATGCAGAATGTTAAACCCAATCCCATTTTTTTTTATATCTGTGTGTTCTGTTATATTTTTGTACGTCCTCTCAGAGAAAAATGTTATATCATTGTTATTGACAATGATTAATAATGTGGCAAAAATCGCAATAATGGAAGTTATTACAAATGAAGTTTTCATTTTATAAAGTTGCATGTTTGTTTATCACAGAGAAGTGTTGACTCCATATCATCAATAAAGATAGTGTCTCCTTCGTGTGCGTCATCTATTAATTCACTCATTGTTTCTGATGTAGAAATTATCAGTGAACCACTATTTGTGTGCCAGTGCTTTATATTATTAGCGTATCTCGTATATATAAAGAAGTTGAACGCCCCCAAAAAAAACACACTTATTCCTATTGTTATTGCAGTTAAGAAATTTCGAATTTGTAGTTTGTGATGTCCTGTTTTTACCGTGTGTTTTGTGTTCATTGTTTTGTCCCCGGGAGAAGAATCGATAATTTTTATTTCAATTATTCCGGGAAGAAAAGAGTATCCTTCACCTTTGTGAGTTTTTATTATTTCTTCATTTTTTATTTTCCTTAAAACATCTCTTATGTGTTTTATTGCTACAGGGAGCGATGTTGCAGATACTACCCTTCCTGGCCAGCAATGTTGTGTTAACTCATCCCTTGATATTGAGGTTCCTTGTCTTTCATAAAGATATTTGATTAAAAAACATTCGTTTTTTGAAAGAGGATTAGATTCCCCATCTATTATTATTGCATTTCTTAATACGTCAAGAATAACGTTATGCGTTTTCATGCTGAGCAGGCCTTTCTTCTTTTTTGAAGGCGAAAATATAGAGATTAAGAATTTTTATGTCCAGATAGTTTTTTTTATGCGTGCATTATTATTTGTTATTTATTGCCGTTACTGTAAAGTTGTTTATTATTATCTGGCTATTAGTGGTTAATGCTGTTTGCTGAAGTCATGCTTTTTTGTTGTCGGGGAGGTGTATAGTTTTACGCATTTGATCGCTTATACTTTGATAGCGGATGTGTGCTGGGCTACAGGAACACCAGTCCCTCTGTTGCATTAGCAGTATAGTAATCCTTCCGATATGCTTGTTGTATGGGGTGTTAATAATGATTAATAATTGACCGTTGTGTTTGCTGCTGGCTTGTGGTTGTTATAATGGCTCCTGTTTGTCTCGTCGTCAGGAGTTTGCTCAAAATGTGTGGTGGTGATAGTGGTGAGTTGTTTAATGTATTACATCTTGTTCGCTTGATATTATTGCTTGTTCTTTATATTTTTAGCCTCGATTTTTTAAAAAACGTAATAGTTGTCCGTGGATGGCTGGCTGATAACAAATACTTAATGCAACGTAGATACTTCTTTAAGTGTCTCAAAAGCTTTATGCGCACAAATTTAAAATTCTGTGTTGTTTTGGTGCTTATAATTTTCGCTGAGACATGTTTAATATTGATTCCTCCTCTTGCTGATTTTTTTATTAATGTAGATGATTGTATGTGCTGTCCATGACATTTTGCGATAAACCATACACATAACATGAAGAAGACCGAATTATCAAGGCTAAATAGCAACTTGCCAGGTGTGAAAGACTTTTACGTCTGCCATAATGGTTAATGGTCAGGAGGCCTGACCATTGTTAGTGCCTGAGGTTATCCGATATTCCCATTTTACTTCATGAACTTTATGGTTTTGTTAAAAATATAACAAAATTTATTCAATAAAGCCCAATTTAAATAGCGCCTTGCCAGCCAGAGGTTCCAGGCTTGGAGTTTCCGGGTAAGAGGCCAGTAGTGGGAAAAAAACGGCACCGCCAATAATGCTTCGGCTACTGGAATCCACCGGACGCAAACCCCATATATTCTGATATGTCATTGGTACATGCTGCCCATTGATTACAGCATTACCTATATACAGCATGATGTGTCCTTGGATGTATACAAGAGTGGTGAAAGGTCTGCCATGATCCATGAGGTAACGCAGTCTTGTATTGATGTTCGCTTGACTGAGATTGACAAGCCGGGAAGCCGTCTGTATTTGTGCTGCAGAATTTCTGGGAAGCAATATCCCAAATGCAATCATAAGATTTTGTATTTCGGCAGAGCAGTCATTGTAATAGTTATAATTTCCCCAGCCATAGGGTCTACCGATCACTGCTTTCATCAGTATAGCTATATTATTGGGAGTCATTTTCCATGGCATAGCAACAAACTCATCTTCCTTGAGTTCGACGTAGCGAATTTGTGCGCGCCCATCATAGTTGCGTACAGGCACTGCAACCACAAAAACTCCGTTGCGTTTATTCCTGAATGGCAGGATAGTTCCTGGGAGGGCCGTAAAATAGTAGAGTTCTTTTTCATGAACGGAGTATGATTTTTTTATAAACGCTCCTAGATTTTTATTAGCCAGAGTCAGCCATTCAGTAACAAACTGTGGATCTACCATTGCTATATCTTCACTATATATCCAACCCTTGACAGTGGGAGATAAAACATATTTCCAGCGACCGTCGTTGCTTGTCGATAAGACAAATACAGGGGTGCCGGGACGGATTGATGATTCCTGTAAATTATCAAAAGGATAGCCTTGCCCAGCCTGACCTGGATTATCATAAGCCGGGTCGAGAGTCGGAAGAAGTCTGACCAGGGTTTCTCTAATGGTAATTCCCCGTCTTGACGGGTCATAAGTCCGGTCAATGTTGGTCGTCGCGTTATCCCTTATCTGCTGTTTCCATGTGTTCGTGTGGACTCTAAAATTTGCCCCCCAGAAAACACTTTTCTCTCCTAGATACTTTTTTATATTAGCATCACGATCTGCTTCAACCCCCTGGTTAAGGACGGATGCTATATAAAACATGTTCCATGGAGATTTTTCGCCTGCTTTCATTCCAAAATAGTGCGATTTCAGGTTAGAAAAATGGCGTGACTGTGCTGTTTTATCTATGACGGAAATATGCCTCTCTGGGCCGGAAGGGAACCAGTTATCGACAGATTGAGGATAATTTTCTATTGGAAATAGTGATTTTGTTTCGTCTATATAGTTGGTTAATTTAGAGGGGGGGGTAATATTGTGGCATGATGCTGATAACAGCAACGGAACTATTAAGCAAAGAGGCTTTATTCTTTTTGATATCTTACTTTTTTGCATATAGCTGACTCCTATAACAAATTAAACAACTTAATACAGCTCGCGTACAGTTGCTGCTCTTTCTGGCATCACATCCAGCAGGGCCATTTCGCAGCTGCTCGTACAAAACCAGAGAGCTAATTGTCATGCATAATATATGAAGTATTACTTTTTTTTTATTATTTTGTATTATTAATAATTATTATTCTCTAGCCTTAAGGCTGGATGGCTTTCAGTATGAGTGAAAATATTTGCTATAATGAAAGAAGGTCTAATATTTTATTTATTATAATCTGACTGACAACTCATTTGAGGGTTTTTAGTCAGAATGGGCTGTATAAATATATTGATTATGTGTGAATTGTATATATTAAAAATATCTGTGATTACAATTAATTAACAATGTTTGATGTAGGTGTTTTTTGACTCGCCAGACATAAAATAAAAAATTTCCTTTTATTAATATCTTGCATGGAGGCGGAGAGTTTAAAGAGATAAATTGTCGGGAAAGGGGATGGATGTCTTCCAGTTTTATATAACAGGCACAGGCAATCATAGCTGACTTCGATTCTCCGACGCTATTCTATTCCTCGGTTATGCCGAAAGTTGGCACCTTTTCTTAAAAGGTGCACATTAGCAACTGTCTGCGCCAATGATATAAGACGGTAATTCACCATTTGGATTGTCCACTCCACCCAACATGTTGTTTCCTTAAGGTTCCACACCAGAAAGGCCATCAACATGCTGAGCAGAGAGGACTTTTACATTGATTGCCTGCCACGGGCCTGCCGTCCACGCAGGATCAGAACAATGACAATTCAAGCGATTACAGAGTCTCTTTCTACAGCTAGGTTCTCAACATACCAACTACCTATCTTGGGCGGGGCTTCGCCAGAGCAATGCCTTGGAATCTATCTTTGGAATAAGCAACTTGCCAGTGCTTTTCTACCAGCACTTCAAATCATTGAAATTTCGCTTCGTAACTGGCTTTTTATGGCCAGATTTTGGCAGTAAAAGGTTATTCGCCTGCATGATCCGGTAAATGTTTGGGGTTAACCGGCCAGTTCTCTTCCTTCAGCACGCGATTGAGGTGCGCAGTCACGCGACGATAGCCGTTTGTTGCCCGTTCGCTGCATATCTGGCGGATAAGCGGTAACAGTCGGGCGTCATCGTCTTTGCTGTAGCGGGCTGACCGGTGCTGGCGTTTGTCCTGCAACCGGTCATACAGATTCGAACGCGATACACAGAGCACTTCTGCTATTCGGATGAGGGGATATCGTCCGGTGGCAGCAATGGCATGCGCGATATCAACTTTTTTGCCTGGGCTATCTCAAGCGCGTCGCGAAGGATTTCGGCTTCCATCGTTTTGCGTCCCAGCATCTGCTCAAGCTGTTTGACTTTTTTCTCCAGCGCTTTGAGCTCGGAGACGCTGACTACCTCATCGCCTGCGGCGATCGCAGACTTCCCACCATCGTTCATGAGCCGTTTCCACTTAAAAAGAAGACTGGGTGTGATGCCATATTGCCGGGCAACAAGTGAGACGGTGTAGCCGGGCTGCATGGCGAGCGCAACAAAACGGGCTTTCTCTTCGGGAGTATAACGGCGGCGCTTTTGCTCGCCAGTGATCACTTCGATTCTTTGCACAGGACACTCCTTAAACATAGCTCTATGACTATGTCTTACTGGTGAAGTGTCCGGTTTAAACGTGGGCTATTACAACTCTCTCATCATGAGCCATTATGGCGTAATTGGTTGCTGGTTTCCCGCCGCGCAGATCAGGTTTCCGGCTGTTCAGGATCTTCCTCTCCCTCCGCACAGCGCCATCTCCCGTCAGCACAACATGTAGTGCTGAATTCAGCTGCTAATGACACTATATGTTGTGTCATCTCCCTGACCTGTGATGCGCCGCGCAGGGGGCGGAAAACAGCGATATGATGATTTTCTCAGCGTGGTACACTTCCGGAAACCCGTCAATAACAGAAAAATCGGATCATCTGAAAACTACTGTTCGGTAATTTAATGGAGTGGTTATATGCCTGATTATTATTTCAGTATGTGAAATTCATTTTTGTGAAAGTCACTTTCTCAACAGAGTGGCACTCATCTGGCGATGATTGAGGTGTGGTAAAATTGCACGGCTAACTATTCAACTGAGGAAAGGACATGTTTACTGCATTCAATGAGAGAAATGATTTCAGTTATGCTTTTGAAAAAATCCGTAATGCGATTTCCGCGCCAGGAGAAAATAATGTTTATGCTGCAACAGAATTAGGTCTTGGCATTCTGCTCCGTAAATACGAGCAGTTTCGCCGGGAGCTGGATGTGGCCGGTGAGCTGGGAAACTGGGAATACGATCTCGATACCTACAATCACTGTATTGCGGTGCTGCAACGTTACTTCACTGGCAATCCATCCGGACTGACAGAACGTGACGCCCGGATTTACAGTCAGTACCTGCAGACTGAGCACAAAGGGTTTGTGAAGCTGGCTGAAGAACTGGCGGCTGACCGCTGAATACATACAGTAGGCGGGATTTCTTCTTTATTAAGACACTATAAGAGGTCACAGCAATATGGGTTGCATGAAGGAATATATGCAGGATCTGGAAGCTGAACGGTTTGATGAATGGCTTGAGGAGAATTACCCGGATGTTAATCCCAACTCTGAAGAATGGGAGCAGGCCGCGAACCTGTACTGCTGGGAGCAGGAAGCGCTGGCCGATCAGGCTCAGTGGGAACATGAACACGGGCTCTTTGTGGCTTCCCTGAACAATGTTCATCTGCGTTACATACACGCAAAGGAGGAGCTGAAGAAGCTGTATACCCTACTCGATAAGGAGCAGCCTGAACTGGTGTACAGGATGTCTTTCGTCCATGCCGTGACTGTAATGGAGGCGTACCTGATGTACTGCGCCAGGGCTCTGCTTGAGCATGACTGGCCCCTTAAACGTTTCCTTAATGAGTACTATCTGAAATCCGCACCTAAGGTCACTAATAAAGATAAAACCGCCGCCCGCACAATGGATGTTGAACTGTTCAGGCCTGCAGCCCGAAATTATGTTTCCCGAATGACATTTCATAACGTTAAAACCATTGAGCGCTATTTCGGGGCCGTGCTGCACATCCCTCCCGTCTGGCCAACTGAGCCACTGGGCATCATCTCAGACTGGCGAAATGATCTTGTACACCGCAACGGCGTGGATGAACATGATGTGCCACGGGGGATATCAGCACAGCAGCTGCAGAATACCCTGCAGAAAGTATCGGACCTGATAGAGGCTGCTGACATATCCCTGCGTCAGGAAGTTGACTATTTCGGTAACTGGCGTAATGAGGAAAACCGGGCAATCATCGCATCAGCACTGAATATATCGCCAGTCGGAGAGTCACACTGATGACCGGACTCGTTACCTTGGGGCAGCTGCCAGGAACGGCAGCTCAGTTGCCTGTGTCCATCGACTATCCGGCGGCGCTGGCCCTGCGCCAGATGGCTCTCGTTCAGGACGAACTGCCCAGATACCTGCTGGCTCCGGAAGTGAGCGCCCTGCTCCACTATGTTCCCGATCTGCACCGCAAGATGCTGCTGGCAACACTGTGGAATACGGGCGCGCGTATTAATGAGGCACTGGCGCTGACTCGGAGTGATTTTTCGCTCACGCCTCCGTATCCGTTTGTGCAGCTGGCCACTCTGAAGCAGCGGACCGAAAAAGCAGCCAGGACGGCAGGAAGAATGCCAGCCGGTCAGCAGACTCACCGGCTGGTTCCGCTCTCCGACGCCTGGTACGTCAGCCAGCTGCAGACGATGGTGGCCACACTGAAAATCCCCATGGAACGGCGTAATAAACGAACAGGCAGGACAGAGAAAGCGCGGATCTGGGAAGTGACGGACAGAACGGTCAGGACCTGGATTGCGGAGGCGGTTGCCGCCGCTGCCGCTGATGGTGTGACGTTCTCTGTCCCGGTCACGCCACATACGTTCCGCCATTCCTATGCGATGCATATGCTGTATGCCGGTATACCGCTGAAGGTCCTGCAGAGTCTGATGGGGCATAAGTCCATCAGCTCAACGGAGGTCTACACGAAGGTGTTTGCACTGGATGTGGCTGCACGGCACCGAGTGCAGTTTTCGATGCCTGAGTCCGATGCGGTGTCTATGCTCAAAAGAATTCCATAAGCTCTGACTTTTTTAAATCCCTTTCGGATATCTCATGGATATATTATCGGTATTTCATATTCTGTTGACATGCAGGACCGGTATAGAGTAAAAAACATCTATTGAGTACCTCTTGGATATCCGAAAGGTGTCTTATGGGGTCTTTATGGGTATTACATGTGGATTCTGGAGATACACTATGCCTGTTATTGCTAATACGCATCCCAAAGGTGGTGTGGGTAAGACAACTTCATCCGTAAACATTGTTGGTGAAATGAAGTCTGATACAGTTGATCTGGATACTCATACCGGGCTTTCTATCATTCTGGGGCTGAGACCTGAAGGAAAAGAAATTTCCGTGAAAGTACCCAAAACAGTGGATGAGTTAATCGAAATTATGACTCCCTACAAGAACAGCGATAAGACGTTACTTATTGACTGTGGGGGATTTGACTCAGATCTTACCCGTACTGCGATTGCCTTTGCAGACTGCGTTATTGTCCCTTCAAAAGACTCCCTGACTGAACGTATTGGTTTGATGCATTTTGATGGAGTACTGGACGAAATCAGCTCTATCATGGGGACCGATATAACTGCTCACCTGTATCTCTGTAAAGTTAATCCTAACAAGAAGAAATTCCCTAAGCTTGATGCAATCCTGCCATCGTTCAAACATCTGAAGCTGATGAAGAGCCGCATTTCTGCTCGTGCAGAATTTGAGGATGTCATTGAGACTGGGATGGGAATCACTGAGTCTGTTCATGGGCGCTATTCGGCAGGAGGTAAGGAAGTTATTGCCCTGATCGAAGAAATCAATCATCTGATTGAAAATAACAAACAGTAAGGTGTGTCTATTGGGTATCCATATAGTATCCTTTGGGCTTTTGATGGATATCTTTTAAGTATCTAACAAACATCCTGGGTTATCTCATGAGCAAAGTGAAATTTAGTGCACAGGCTGAAAAACTGAAAAACCTGGTGGATTCTGCCAGATTACAAACTTCTTCTTCTGCCGTAACAGCAACAGCCCCGTCTCAGCCAAATGAAGGTGCAGAGGTAGTTTCAGGCCGTCCCGTGGCTGCCAGGACGAAGGCTAAGAATCTTAAGGCCATACCGCTGTCGTATTTTGAAGCTCATGCGGAACTTAAAGCGACCAGTAAAACATCTCTGGATTTTAGCTCATATATTATTGAGGCTATAAGAGAGAAGCTTGAACGTGATGGTGCAATAGGTCAATAAACTATCGGATACCTTAAGGGTATCTGATGTGTGTCTTTTAAATGCGTTATGGGGATTCTTCACGTACCTAAAGAGTCCCCATTAGACATCTTTCTGTTTATGGTGACATGATTCGTCACCGCTTTCCTTTCCTCTCAGTTTCACCATTTCATTCCTTTTCCCTTAACCTGAACCATGATGTCCACGATGTTTTTATATTGCATTTATGTATCACATATAACCTTCATAATGTTTTTGTATCTATGATTTCCTCTGGTCTTAAAGTTGTGTGTACAATGTACATGTAATTTATCGTGTTTTTATGTTGCATTTGTCCTTTCGGAAAGACCGTTTTTTCATTATAATTGAATATACATTGCATGTATGAAGCATGTTTGTTTTTTCTATTTGTTTATGAGCAACGGAGACTGGTTATGAAAATCTTTATTGATGATGGTTCTACCAACATTAAACTTGCCTGGTTGGAGGATGGTGACGTGAAAACGTTAATCAGCCCTAACAGCTTTAAACCGGAATGGTCTTTTAGTTTACTGGATGATGCTGCTCCGGCTAATTACGAGATCGACGGCGAGAAGTTTTCATTTGATCCATTAAGTGCTGATGCTGTCGTAACGACTGAAACACGCTATCAGTACAGTGATGTGAATGTTGTGGCCATTCAGCATGCGCTACAGCAGACCGGCCTGAAAGCGCAGCCTGTTGATGTCATCGTCACATTGCCGATCTCTGAATACCTTGACGCCAACAATCAGAAAAATAAGCAAAACATTGAAAGAAAGAAAAAAAATGTGATGCGTGAAGTACGGGTGCAGGGGAGTGATGCATTTGTTATTCGCAGTGTTTCTGTTCTTCCTGAAAGTATTCCCGCTGGTTTCAGTGTTCTTGCGGGGCTTGAGGATGATGAATCCCTTTTGATCGTAGATCTCGGTGGTACAACTCTTGATGTGTCGCATGTTCGTAGCAAAATGACAGGGATTACAAAAACCTGGTGTGATCCGAATATCGGCGTGTCCCTGATTACATCCGGGGTTAAGGAACAGATGGCTGTACATGCTAATACAAGAGTGAGCTCATTCCAGGCTGACAATATCATTGTGCACCGTAATGAACCTGACTACCTTTCCCGTCGCATTTATAATGCTGAACAGCGTGAGTCTATCATTAATGTTATCAATGAACGGCAGAAGTTGCTTATTAAACGAGTTAATGATGTCATCAGCCGTTTCACCGACTATACACATGTAATGTGTGTTGGTGGTGGGGCTGAAATTGTGGCCGAGGCTGTGAAGAACCTGACTAAGGTTCCTGATGAGCGCTTTTATCTGAGCTCATCCCCGCAGTTTGATTTAGTCATGGGAATGATAAAAATGAAAGGTGGTGTGACTAATGAGTGATGAAAATAAATCCAGACGCTGCTCATTTGAACTTTTCCCGGATGAACGGACAGGAGATAAGATAGCAGATGAGCTCATTGCAAATGAAAAACTGAAGGAGCGGGGACGTTTCATGCGCGCGATGTTAGTTACTGGTGCGGCGTTTGCAGCTATAGATAAACGTCTTCCTTTGCTGATATCGGAGTTACTGACAGAAAATACGACTCTGGATGATATTAATAAGGTGATTTCCAGCGTAATACCAGGTGCTTTTTCGGTTGAAAAGAAATTGCTTGAATTACTGGAAAAACAATCTGGTCTCCATACGTCTGTGGATTGCAGTACTCCTCTTACAGAGCAGAGTCTGTCGAGAAATGACGGTGAAGACCAGACCAGAAGAAACGCTGAAAATATGTTCGGAGATGACTGAACTAACCCAGCCTGGCCAGGGGAATATCTCGCCATTTAGTTGTATAACACTGACTCAACATTTCCCGTTTCATTTGCCATTCAGGGGCGGTTCCTCGCCCCGCAAACCACACTTTCCCTTTTCCAGACTGGTTCAGTTCATCGAGTGTTTTCATTAACTTTTCGCTGTTTTTACGGGGCTGGATCTCATCAAATAATCCCGGCTGCGCTATACCCGATGGTGTGAAATCAGCCAGCATGACACCTGCCTTCATATAGCGGTACCCTTCACGCCAGACATGGTTTAAGGCTCTGCATGCGGCGGCAATAATGTCCCGGCTGTCCTGTGTGGGCAATGGAAGCTTTTCCACAGCGGCATTGCTGTAACAGGGTTCTTTTACTGCAAAGGGTGATGTCCGTACAAATGTCGTCACCTGCCGGCAATACTGACGCTCCCCACGTAGTTTCTCTGCGGCCCGCTCTGCATACTGAACAACAGCCTGGTGCATGGCATCTTTGTCTGTGATTCGTTCACCAAAACTGCGACTACAGACAATCTGCTGTTTTGCCGGTGGTGCTTCTTCCAGGGATATGCAGGACTCGCCGTTGAGTTCGCGTACCGTACGCTCAAGAATGACGCTGAAGTTTTTCCGGATGAATGCCGTGTTAGCCTGCGCCAGCTGCAGTGCTGTGTTAATACCCAGTGCATTCAGCTTTTCCGTCAGTCTGCGTCCTACTCCCCAGACCTCACCAACTGGCTGCAGCCCCAGTAGCTTCAAGATCCGATTACGGTTTTCTGCCGTCAGCGCGACCACACCGGAAAACTGTGGCCATTGCTTTGTTGCCCACTGTGCACTTTTTGCCAGCGTTTTTGTAGGCGCAATGCCCACCCCCATGGTGAGTCCTGTCCAGCTCTTTACCTGTTCCCTGAGCTGATGACCAAAAAACTCCGGAGAGATGCAATGATTTATCCCCCGCAAATCAATGAACATTTCATCAATTGAGTAGGGCTCAACTGCGGGAGAAAGCGACTCCAGAACAGCCATAACCCGTTGGCTCATGCTGTGGTACAGCGCATAATTGCTGGAAAATACATGTATTTTCTTCTCCAGGCGCATCTGTCTCACCTGAAACCAGGGCTGCCCCATTCTGATGCCAAGGGCTTTTGCCTCCGGGCTGCGCGCGATCACACAGCCATCGTTATTGCTGAGTACGATGACCGGTTCGTTGCGAAGGTCCGGGCGGAAAACTTTTTCACATGAGGCGTAGAAACTGTTGATATCAGCCAGTGCAAACATCAGCGTAACTCCCGCGTCCTGTGTATCACGTGAGTGACAACACCAAAAATACAGATGTTTTCCGGATACAGTGTGCGGAACTCCGGGCTGTCTGAAACCGGCTCCAGTGCCGGGCGTGGGCGCAACAGCAGTCGTTTGACGGTGAACTCACCGTCGATCTCAGCGATAACGATGTCCCCGTGTTGTGGTTTTTCGGCCCTGTCCACTACCAGCAGATCACCATTCTGCACGCCAGCCTGGTTCATCGATTCACCGCTGGCGCGCAGAAAGAAGGTGGCTGCAGGTCTGCTGATGCAATAGCTGTTCAGATCCAGTTCCTGCTCAGCATAATCAGTGGCAGGCGAAGGAAAACCGGCCTGGCAACGATCGGCAAACAACGGTCGCACGTAACTGTCATCGCCTGAAGGGTCAGCCGGACGGTGATAAACGGTACTCATGCTGCAGGCAGCCAGCTGTCGTCCTGCCAGATTTCTTCCAGCAGAGACAGGATACGTTCTTTATCCTTGTCGTTGCGGGCTCCTGTGACAGATACAGACGGGGCGCTGCCCTGGTCTATACGCAGCCAGATTTCCGGGTAGTGTGGTTTCAGACGTTGTTCGATTTCATTCTGTAGCGCCTGAAGTGTGCCTGATTTGAGGTTTTTTGTGCTCTGGCGGTCGAAAAGAATTTCAATGCGGATCATGTTCTCATCTCCCTTTTCTTTTGCTGTATGTATATACAGTATTCTAATAACTGAATCCACACACAGTCAAATGTCATTATTGTGACTAAAAAACGCTCAATTCTCTGAGAGTGTGGCTGTATGCCTGCTGTGGACTGCTGTGTCCAGCTTATCCACAGCATTTTGCGCACGGTTCTGTGAATAAAATACCTAGTTACCCAGGCCGTGCCGGCACGTTAACCGGGCTGCATCCGATGCAAGTGTGTCGCTGTCGCCGGCCTCCTCACCCGGTCACGTTTCGTCGTTCCTCCTCCACGCGCTGCGGCTTCGGGGCCGCACCTGCATTCGTATGCGGTCGCCCGGTTACAGGTGCGGCACGGCCTGATGGAGGCCGCATGTGAGAGGAGAATTCCCATGCCAAACTGGTGCTCGAATCGTATGTATTTTTCTGGTGAACCAGCACAGATCGCTGAGATTAAACGACTGGCCAGCGGTGCAGTCACACCGCTTTATCGCCGCGCCACAGATGAAGGTATTCAGCTGTTTCTGGCCGGTAGTGCCGGACTTCTGCAGACCACTGAAGATGTGCGGTTTGAACCGTGCCCCGGACTGACGGCTGCCGGACGTGGTGTTGTATCGCCGGAGAATATCGCGTTCACCCGCTGGCTGACACACCTGCAGAACGGTGTGCTACTGGATGAACAAAACTGCCTGATGCTGCATGAACTCTGGCTGCAGAGTGGTACTGGCCAGCGTCGCTGGGAAGGATTACCGGATGAGGTCAGGGAAACCATCACCGTGCATTTCACCGCCAAAAGAGGTGACTGGTGTGGCTTCTGGAGTAACGAGGATGTATCGGTGTGGTGGAACCGTCTGTGTGACAATGTACTGCCGGAAAAAACCATGCCGTTTGACCTGCTGACGGTTCTGCCCACCCGCCTGGATGTTGAAGTGAATGGCTTTAACGGTGGTGTTCTGAACGGTGTTCCTTCTGCGTATCACTGGTATACGGAACAGTATGGCGTGAAGTGGCCTGTGGGGTATGAGGTGAATATCAGCAGTCAGGGAGACAACTTCATTCAGGTTGATTTCGACACGCCGTGGTGTCAGCCGGAAAGCGACGTTATTGCAGAATTAAGCCGCCGTTTCAGTTGCACACTGGAGCACTGGTATGCCGAGCAGGGCTGCAATTTCTGTGGCTGGCAGCGATATGAGCGTGGAGAGCTTGTTGATGTCCTGTGGGGGGAACTGGAATGGTCTTCCCCGACAGATGACGATGAGCTGCCGGAAGTCACCGGACCTGCGTGGATTGTCGACAAGGTGGCGCATTACGGTGGATGAATTCTGACGGAGACGGGCGGGCAACCGCCCGTTTCTTTTCCGACAAAGGATGTCGCCGTGCTCCTCTTTTTACTGCGCCGGCTGACGCGGCGCGGCATAAACGCTGCCTGTGGTCAGTGTCCCGCGTCCGGCGGGCACGGGACGGGCGCTTTTACCGCTCCCGGCTGGCACCGGTGACAGTGTACGCCAGCCCGTCGCCCTTTTCTGATGAACGCCCTTCAAGCCGCTTTCGCGGCATAGCCTTGCCGTCAAAAAGACGACGGCTGCGGTATTCCACGGTCGGCCTGACCCGTTACCGGACGCGGTGAACAGCCCACAGGCAGCGGGGAACGGGCACCACAGGGGTGCCCTCCCGGTGCCCTCTGTAAGAGAAGGAGGCTTTTATGTCCCGTTTTATCCTGGGTGACTGCGTGCGAGTTATGGCCACGTTTCCGGACAATGCTGTCGATTTCATCCTCACCGACCCGCCGTATCTCGTCGGTTTCCGTGACCGTTCCGGGCGCACCATTGCTGGCGATAAAACCGACGAATGGCTGCAACCGGCCTGTAATGAGATGTACCGCGTGCTGAAAAAAGACGCGCTGATGGTGAGCTTCTATGGCTGGAACCGCGTCGATCGCTTTATGTCTGCCTGGAAAAATGCGGGATTCAGCGTTGTTGGTCACCTGGTCTTCACCAAAAACTACACATCGAAGGCCGCATATGTGGGCTATCGCCACGAATGCGCCTACATCCTGGCAAAAGGCCGTCCACGTCTGCCACAAAACCCGCTGCCGGACGTGCTGGGCTGGAAATATTCAGGCAATCGTCATCACCCGACGGAAAAGCCTGTTACCAGCCTGCAACCGCTGATTGAGAGCTTCACACACCCGAACGCAATTGTGCTGGACCCGTTTGCAGGCAGCGGCTCAACCTGCGTTGCCGCCCTCCAGTCCGGACGCCGGTATATCGGTATCGAGCTGCTTGAGCAGTATCACCGTGCCGGACAGCAACGACTGGCTGCCGTACAACGGGCCATGCAGCAGGGGGCCGCGAATGATGACTGGTTTATGCCGGAGGCTGCGTAAATGAACTATGCCGGACACGAAAAACTTCGCGCCGAAGTGGCGGAGGTGGCCAATGCCATGTGCGACCTGCGTACAACCATGAATGAGATGGAGCGGCGGTACAGCTTTAATGCTGACACCCTGCCGGAACGTCTGGTGCGTCAGACGTTGTTTCGCGCAAACCGCCTCCTGATGGAGGCATATACCGAAATTCTTGAACTGGATGCGTGCTTCAAAGATTAAGGAGGAGACGAAATGTACGGAACATGCGAAACGCTCTGCCGTGAGCTGGCAGCAAAGTATCCGGGAAACACGCCGCTGATGCTGCTTATCTGGTCCCCGGAAGAGATTCAGGCACTGGCCGACGGTATGGAAATTTCTCTGACCGATCATGAAATCAGGACTGTCCTGGCGCACCTGGAGGACATCCCGGAAGACCAGCGGATTGAGTCCGGTATTTCTTCCGCCGCTGCGATGGAGATTATCAGCAACGTGAGCGAAAACCGCCTGGTGACCGTCTCTGCTGAACTGCTGGCGTCCCTGATTCAGACCGCTGAACAGGCACTGTGGAAACGTGAATGGGCCGCCCGTGATAACGGCCTTGCCGTCCCGGAATGTGTTACCCGCCGTCAGGCAGTGATTAATCAGGCCCGCACCCTGCTGAAAAACAACACACACGAAAACAACTGATGTTATCGCCGCCTGCCCTGCGGGCGGCGATACAGGGAGAACGCTTAATCATGAACAAAACGCTGAATGCACTGGTTTGTCGTCACGCCCGTAACCTGCTGCTGGCGCAGGGCTGGCCGGAAGAGACGGATGTTGACCAGCGAAATCCGAACTATCCGGGCTGGATCAGCATTTACGTGCGGCTGGATGCGCCCCGGCTGGCGACGTTACTTATCAACCGTCACGGCGGCGTACTGCCGCCGCACCTGGCCTCCGCCATTCAGAGACTGACCGGAACCGGGGCGGAACTGGTACTGTCCGGCAGTCAGTGGCAATCGCTGCCGGTACTTCCGGCAGACGGAACGCAGGTGTCTTTCCCGTATGCCGGAGAATGGCTGACCGAAGACGAAATCAGGGCTGTTCTTGATGCGGTGCACGATGCGGTACGAAGCATCTGTTACCAGGTGGCAGAAGATGCGCGGCGTATCCGTGCGGCGCTGACCACCACCGGTCAGACGTTGCTGACCCGCCAGACGCGCCGCTTTCGCCTGGTCGTGAAGGAAAGCGATCACCCCTGCTGGCTCGATGAAGATGACGAAAACCTGCCCGTGGTGCTCGATGCCATCGTGAACCGGGGAGCACGTTTTTCGTCGGTGGAAATGTACCTGGTCAGCGATTGTATTGAGCATATCCTGTCCAGTGGGCTGGCCTGCGATGTGCTGCGTATACCTGATGAAACGCCCCGCCGCTGGTTTGACCGTGGTGTTCTGCGGGAGGTGGTCCGGGAAGCCCGGACCGAAATCCGCAGCATGGCGGATGCCCTGGCAAAAATCCGGAAATGATGACACTGGCGGGGTAAATTCCCGCCTTTTTCCTGCCGGTCCCCGGACAGAGCACAAAGGAAGTCGCCGCCGGCTCCGCTTTACCCGGCCATGCAGAGCATGGCCTTGTGGTTTTTCAGTTATGTGGCCTCAGCGTCGTGTGCGGGCTGTGCCGTGCCTCCATCTTAGCCGGGCTGGCGTTGATG
>NZ_PTRD01000047.1:0-57605 GCF_002965005.1 Escherichia sp. MOD1-EC7011 | reverse complement strand
ACCTAATTTATTTCTAACAAAATCAATTTGTTAGGTTTCAATGGGACAGGTGGGACGGGTGGGACGGGTGGTTTTGTATATATATACGAAAAATTGCATTCAGGAGGGGGGCGAAATTCCTGCAATCCATTACTTATGGAACTGTCCGCCCCGTCAAATTTTTACGCCCGCGCAATTAAAAAAATGCGTCACGCAGGTGGGCATGATGCCGATATGCTTGTCGGGTTCAGCTTTTTAAGGCGGCTGTAGATGTCAGGTTATCCGTGCTCATCCACCAGCCAGCTTCATAGCGGATAGCCGGAAAATGGTAACGGTTAAAGCTGTACATTTTTGCAGCAAATCATTTTAGTTATACGTTTAGATATACGATTTCAAAACCCAATTAATCTACATCTTTAAAATCATGCAGTTACAGAATCAATTAAACTACTCTCGTGCGACCAAAAATCCCAAGAAAACCAACCTTTACGGTTGGTTTTTTTATATCCACAGCATTGTCTTGCTACCCTCACTTGCAGTTTTACTACATGCCCATACATAAAATGGGGTAACATTCACGCGCCTGGTAGCGTTACCAACGCTACGCTCAAACATAATGATTCTAATAAAACCTCAGGAGACTACTATGCCTGAAGCAACGCCTTTTCAGGTGATGATTGTGGATGATCATCCACTTATGCGACGCGGTGTTCGTCAGTTACTGGAGCTTGATCCTGGTTTTGAAGTGGTCGCCGAAGCAGGCGACGGCGCTAGTGCTATCGATCTGGCTAATCGACTGGATATCGACGTTATCTTGCTGGATCTCAATATGAAAGGTATGAGTGGCCTGGATACCCTCAATGCCTTGCGCAGGGATGGCGTTACCGCGCAAATTATTATCCTGACCGTATCAGATGCCTCCAGCGATGTCTTTGCACTGATAGACGCAGGCGCAGACGGCTATCTGCTAAAAGACAGCGACCCGGAAGTATTGCTGGAAGCAATTCGCGCCGGAGCAAAAGGCAGCAAAGTCTTTAGCGAACGCGTCAATCAGTACTTGCGCGAACGTGAAATGTTCGGTGCGGAAGAAGATCCCTTCAGCGTGCTGACGGAGCGTGAGCTGGATGTTCTGCACGAGCTGGCGCAAGGGCTGTCGAATAAGCAAATTGCCTCGGTGTTGAATATTTCTGAGCAGACGGTAAAAGTGCACATTCGCAATCTGCTGCGTAAACTCAATGTCCGCTCACGCGTGGCGGCCACCATTCTGTTCCTGCAACAACGCGGGACACAATAAAAAAATAGCCCGATGGATTTATCATCGGGCTGAGATTGATGACAAACGCAAAACTGCCTGATGCGCTATGCTTATCAGGCCTACGCAGATCGAGCAATGTATTGAATTTGCACGATTTTGTAGGCCGAATAAGGCGATCACGCCGCATCCGGCATAAACATAGCGCACGTTGTCATCCGCCTGGCTCCAATGGCGTCACCATCGGGCTTCTTCTTACTTACTCTCCTGCGGCGACAAATGCTGCATCGCCTGCGCGATACTGCGCTCAATCACCGCACGGCGAGTATCGTTGGCAGGTAAGAGTTTCAACATCATCTCCCACGCGGCAACGGCTTCGCCAAATCGCTGCTGCTCAAAGGCGTTAAACGCATACATGCTCAGCACGCGAATATTGCTGTGGTCACTTCTCACCAGTTGACGCAACAACTCGCCGCCCAGGCGGTTATCGTTGGGGTCAGAAGAACGCGTTAACGCCTCCGCGTAACCTAGCGCAGCATCACTGTTTTTCGGATCGAGGCGATACGCAGTGGCATATGCATCGGTCGCGATACTGGCGTTACCCAGCGCCATCCCAACGCGACCCAACATAATCCAGCCTTCAATATCTCCTGGATTTTTTTGCAGTTGAGTACGCATTCCCAGCGCAAGACGTGACATCTCTTCTTCGTTGAGCGGATCGGCTTTCGGATCGAGCGCCCTGTCCAGCAACGTCGGAGCCTGCGCCGTGGCCTGCTGCCAGATTTTCACCTGCTGATAATTGCCAGTCTGGTAGTAGCTGACGCCAGCTACAATTAACGCCACCACAATACCCGGCAGATAAACAACATATCCGGCACGCTTACCTTCCGGCACGCTTTGTTCAGGAAACTCCTCCTGCGCCACATGCACCCGACGCCGCGAGCGGGAGTAAATCACCCAGCCGCCGATACCAATAGCGACAACTGGCAGCACCCACAGCAGCACGGTCAGCGGCGTTAATGGCGGATCGTAAGTGACGAAGTTGCCGTAACGCGCCACCATATAATCAACAATCTCTTTCTTGCTTTTACCTTCCTGCATCAGTTCATACACTTTCTGGCGCAGGTCAGTGGCAATCATCGAGTTGGAATCGGCAATACTGTTGTTCTGGCATTTCGGGCAGCGCAGTTCTTCCGTGAGCTGGCGGAACTGCTGTTCCTGTGCTTCATCTTTAAACTGCAACACGTCGATGGTCGCCAGCGCCGAGCCGGAGATCATCAGCATCAGCACGCCCAATAAAAACCTCATTGTGCGGCCTCCTTACTGTATTTCTCCCACAGCGGCTTGATCTCTTCTTCCCAGACGCGAGGATTGAGATCGCCCGCATGGCGATAGCGAATGATGCCGTTGCCATCGATGAGAAACGTTTCTGGCGCGCCATACACGCCAAGATCCAACCCTAACATGCCGTCACCGTCAAACAGACTTAACGCGTAAGGATTGCCCAGTTCTTTCAGCCAGCTAATTGCTTTCTGCCTGTCGTCTTTATAGTTCATACCCACCACGCGGATGCCCTGCGCAGAAAGCTGATTCAGATATTGATGTTCCGCACGGCAGGTCGGGCACCAGGTCGCCCAGACGTTGAGCAGCACCGGTTTGCCCTGGGTCAGCACATCTGCCTGATAAAACTGCCCCGGATTGTCCAGTGATTCGAGGCGAAACGTCGGCACTGGCTTGCCAATGAGCGCCGATTCCAGATTGGTCGGATCATCCCCTTCGGCATTACGCGCCAGCTGCCACAGCAATGCTGCGGCAATCGCCAGGAAGATAATCAAAGGAATTAACAATACTTTGCGCTTCATACAGCCTCCGGCGCAGTTTTTTGCGGGTTCACGCGCTTGCGATAGCAAGGATCAAACAGGCACAGCAGCCCGCCCAACGCCATCATCAGCCCGCCCGCCCAGATCCAGCGAACAAACGGTTTGTAGTAAAGACGCACGGCCCACGCGCCGTTTTCCAGCTCTTCACCGAGCGCGGCGTACAGGTCACGCGTGATGCCGCCGTCAATCGCCGCTTCGGTCATCATCGACCCGGCAGTGTTGTAATAACGTTTTTCCGCATACAGCACTGTTTCCGGTTTACCCTCTCGCGTTACGCCGATAGTCGCCACACCGCCACGCCAGTTCGGGCCAGTCACCTCTTTGACATCACGGAAGGTGAAGCGATATTCATGAATATCGACGCTATCGCCGGACTTCATGCGCACATCACGCTCAACGCTATAGTTCTGGCTAAAAGCAATGCCAACAATTGTCACTGCCAGCCCCAGGTGAGCCGCCACCATCCCCCAATAACTGAAGGTGGTTTTCGTGCCGCGTGAAATACGCAGCGCAGCTTCCGCAATTGCCAGCACCGCAATCCAGCAGGCCATTGCCAGGCCGAGCACCGTCATCGCCACAACTTTGCTCTCAAACAGCCACGGCAACAGCAGAGACAGCACCAGCGTTGAGATGAAGGCGATAATCAATAAATTGCGGATCTTGCGTGGGCGATCGCGCCCCCAGCGCACCAGAGGACCGACACCAAGCAGTAGCGCAAACGGCACCATCAGCCAGGTAAACATGGTGTTGAAGAACGGTTCGCCAATCGAAATACTGCCCAGTCCCAGTTGCTTGTGCACCAGCGGCAGCAGCGTCCCCAGCAACACCACCAGCATCGCGGCGACCAGCAAAACGTTGTTCGCTAACAGCAAAGATTCCCGCGACCACAGCGCATTGTTTACGCGTGAGCGAACTTTGTGTCCACGCGCGGCAAACAGCAGCAGCGAACCGCCAATCACCAGCACCATAAAGGCGAGGATAAACATACCGCGCGCCGGATCAGACGCAAACGCGTGTACCGATACCAGCACGCCGGAACGCACGAGGAAAGTCCCCAACAGACACAACGAGAAGGCACTGATTGCCAGCAGTAATGTCCACGCTTTGAAGCTGGCGCGTTGTTCAGTGACCGCCAGTGAGTGCATCAGCGCAGTACCCACCAACCACGGCATAAATGAGGCGTTTTCTACCGGATCCCAGAACCACCAGCCGCCCCAGCCGAGTTCGTAATAGGCCCATGCGGAACCAAGCACAATGCCGAGCGTCAGGAAGATCCACGCCGCCAGCGTCCACGGACGGGTAAAGCGTGCGTAAGTGCTGTCCAGACGCCCACTCAGCAAAGAAGCAATGGCAAAAGCAAACGCCACCGAGAAACCGACGTAGCCCATATAGAGCAGAGGCGGATGGAAGATCAGCCCCGGATCCTGCAACAGTGGGTTAAGATCGCGCCCTTCAATCGGGAAGTTCGGCAGCGTGCGGGAGAACGGGTTTGAGGTAAAGAGAATGAACAGCAAAAATCCGACGCTAACCATCCCCATTATCGCCAGTACGCGAGCAACAATATCCAGCGGAATACGCTGGCTAAAAATCGCTACCGCAAACGTCCAGCCGCTCATCAGCAACACCCACAGCAGCAGTGAACCTTCATGCGCGCCCCAGGTCGCCGCCACGCGATACCATACCGGAAGCTGGGTATTCGAGTTGCTGGCAACATAGGTGACGGTAAAGTCGTTGACCACGAAAGCATTGACCAGCACCAGAAATGCGCCAGCCACAGTCATGAACAGTAGCCAGGCAAACAAGCGGGAAGACGCCATCATGCGCGCATCTCCGCGCGCCACGCCCCATAACGGATACACGGACAGCAGCAGCGCAATTCCTAGCGCCAGGCACAGCAGCCCGTTACCAATTTCTGGCATCATGATGCTGGATCCTTATAAACACTCGCCGGGCGACGGTGATTCGCTTCCATCGCTTTTTCGACTTCTGGCGGCGTATAGTTTTCATCGTGTTTCGCCAGCACTTCTTTCGCGAGGATATGATTGCCTTTTTCCAGTTCGCCCTGCACCACAACGCCCTGCCCTTCACGGAACAGATCCGGCAAAATGCCTTCGTAAGAGACATCCACTGAGCCTTCAGCGTCGTAAATGGTGAACGTTACTTTCAGCGAATTGGGATCGCGCTGCACGCTCCCCGGCATCACCATTCCGCCGACGCGCAGGCGCTGCCCGACTTCCGGCATCTGTTGGGTTTCACGTTTGCCGTAGAGAATCTCCCCCGGCGTATAAAAAAGATCGATATTCGAGCGCAGCGCATACAGCACCAGGCCAATCGTCAGCGCCAGCCCCGCCAGCACGGCACAGGCAATCCACAAGCGGTTTTTACGGCGAATATTCATGCAGCCTCCTGCTGTTGCGCAGCACGTAAACGCGCCTCACGCGCCCGCTGTTGCGCCACGCCACGCAGAATTGCGCGATGCTGCATCACCGAGTGCACGACCAAAACCACCAGCGGAATAACGGTCATCACCACCGCCAGCCAGACAAAAAAGGCGTAACCGCCCATTGCGAAAAATTCATTCCAGGAAGCAAATGCAGGGGTCATTTACGGCCTCTTTTCAGTATCAGTTCACTCACCCACGGACGGCGTTTTTCCATCAGCAAAATCAAATTACGCATCCGCATCAGCGTCAGCGTGGCAGACAGGAGCAGGAAGCCAAAAATCGACCAGCGCAGCGGTGAACGCATCGCCGGATCGATACTTTGCTGCATCCGCGTTGATCCCTGATGCAGAGTGTTCCACCACTCCACGGAGTAATGAATAATCGGCAGATTCACCACGCCAATCAGCACCAGAATACCTGCCGCACGGCCTGCCAGACGCCGGTCGTCGAAGGCGTGCCACAGGGCAATCACACCCACATACAAAAACAGCAGCACCAGTTCAGAAGTCAGGCGTGCGTCCCATACCCACCAGGTGCCCCACATCGGTTTTCCCCACGCAGAACCGGTGACCAGGGCAATAAAGGTAAACACGGCACCAATGGGCGCCATCGCCGCCACCGCCAGGTTGGCCATTTTCATCTGCCAGACCAGACCGATAAACGCGGCCACCGCCATTGAGGCATAAATCCCCATTGACCAGATCGCCGCAGGTACATGCAGATAGATAATGCGGTAGCTATTTCCCTGTTGATAATCAGCGGGGGCAAAGCCGAATCCCCAGATCCAGCCGACGGTAAGCACAACCACACTGGCGATTGCCAGCCACGGTATAAACCAGCCACAGATTTGGTACAGCCGTGGTGGGATCGCCAGTTGATGCAGTGTTTTCCACATAGTTTCGATACCAGACTTGAACAAAAATCAGTAATCCAGCGTTATTGAATGCTGATTCTTAACGCTGCCGCCGTCGCAAAAGGACTTAATGTCGCGGTGCCTGCCAGCAACGCGCCTAAAATTGCCAGATACCCGTCAACGGGCAAATGCATCGAAGCCGCGTCCATCGCGGCGGTGGCAAAGATGAGTAATGGGATAGTCAGCGGTAACACCAGAATGCTCAGTAGCACGCCGCCGCGCTTAAGTCCCACCGTCAGTGCCACGCCAGGTGCGCCGAGAAAGCCAAGCGTTGGGGTTCCCAGCAGCAGCGTCAGCGCCATCACTTGCCAGCCATAAACGTCCATTCCCAGTAGCAATGCCACCAGAGGCGAGAGGATGAGTAACGGCAGACCGGTTACCATCCAGTGCGCCATCACCTTCGCCAGCACAACGGCAGGCAAGGGTAACGGCAACAACATCAATTGTTCAAGACTGCCGTCCTGCAAATCGTCACGGAACAGTCGCTCCAGCGCCAGCAGTGAAGAAAGCAGCGCCGCAACCCAGATAACCCCCGGTGCAATACGCGCCAGCAGCTGCGGCTCCGGGCCAATACTGAGCGGAAAAAGGGTAATAACAATCAGGAAGAACCACAGCGGATTAGCGATTTCGGCGCTATGGCGAAACGCCACGCGCAGCTCAAGACGGAAAATGCGCCAGAACATCATGCGCCCCTCGTTTGCGTCAGCGAAATGCGGCGAATTTTACTTTCAGCAACGTTGAGTGGCTGGTGGGTAGTCAGAATCACAATCCCCCCCTGCTCCGTATGCTGCGCCATTCGCTGGGTCAGACGATCGACGCCGTTAACGTCAATCGCGGTAAAAGGTTCGTCGAGGATCCATAACGTGGCACGGGTCAACCACAGACGCGCTAAAGCGACGCGGCGTTGTTGCCCGGCAGAAAGTTGATTTACCGGAATATCTTCGAATCCGGCAAGCCCGGCCTGCGCCAGAGCTTCCAGACATTGTGCGGTATCACCATCGCGATGATAAAAGTGCAGATTTTCTAACGCCGTCAGCCGGGTTTTGATCCCCGGCTGATGGCCTATCCATAACAGGTTTTGATGGTAGCTGTCGCGTACCTGATGCAAGGGCTGCCCTTGCCAGAGAACGTCACCCGCATCAGGGCGAGACAATCCCGTCAGCAAACGGAGAAGTGTTGTCTTCCCCGCGCCGTTGCTGCCGGTGATTTGTACCCACTCTCCTGCGTTCAGCGTAAATGACAAACCACTAAATAAGGTTCGTTCATCCCGCTCGCAAAGTAATTCTCTGGCTTCAAGCATACCCACGCAATAACCCTGTTAAAAACCTGTCTCGACTTCGCGCATATCGGGCAGCTTGTGCGCTATCCCTTTATGGCAATCAATACAGGTTTGCCCATCTTTCACCGCCTGGTCATGCATCTTCGCGGCAACCGATTTCTGGGCGGTTGTATCCATATACTCGAAGTTGTGACAGTTACGGCACTCCTGCGAGTTATTGTCCTTCATGCGCCGCCACTCATTCTGTGCCATCGTCAGGCGATGAGCTTCAAATTTCTGCGGCGTGTCAATAACGCCAAAAATTTTACCATACAGCTCTTTACTTGCTTTGAGCTTGCGTATCATCTTCGGCACAAACTCGTGCGGAACGTGACAATCCGGGCAGGTCGCACGCACGCCGCTACGGTTGTTGTAGTGCACGGAATCCATGTATTCCTGATACACCGTGTTACGCATTTCGTGGCAGCTAATGCAGAACTCTTCGGTGTTGGCTTTTTCCATACCGGTGTTAAAGCCGCCCCAGAAGACGATGCCGCCGACAAAACCGATCAACAGCAGCGTCCCCAGCGCCAGACGGCTGGGGGTACGCCACCATTTCCACAGGCGCTTAATCAGACCAGGCTTACGGTCAGAATTTCCCATAATAACCTCTTATTTCCCGTAACCTTTTGATGGGGTAAAGGTATTCCCCACGATTGGCGCGGTATCGGCCTGCGGCACGTGACATTGCAGACAGAAGTAACGACGCGGAGCCACTTCTGCGCCCACTTTGCCGTCGCTGTCCATAAAGTGAGTAGGACTGATACGCGGCGCGCCAGTGGTGCGATAACTTTCGACACCGTGGCACTGCAAGCAGCGGTTGGTATTGGTCGTTACCTGATAACCTTCAACGCTATGCGGGATCATTGGCGGCTGATTCACATAGTTCAGCGGCATTCGTTCCTGCTCTTTTGGCATCCGAATGGCCCCTTCCTGCGTCCCGGATACTTCCGGCGACTGGCTAAAATCGACGCCATTAGCCGCCCAAACTGCGCCGCTCACCACCAGGGCCAGCATCGCCGTCCATTGACACAGCGCCTTCTTCAGGTCATGGCTTTTCATGATTTCGCTCCCGAACTCCATCGTGTAGTTATTGTAAATACATCCTCAGAACAGACATCCACGCAGCGACCGCACGTCATGCAATCGCGGCTGGTGACCTGCACCGGGCTTTGTTCATCCAGCACCGGGGCACGTAGCACATGCGGTTCCGGGCAAACATGAAAACAATCCATACAACGGTTACATTTCTGCCGATCGGTGGCCGCAACGGTAATCACACCTTTGCTACCCAGCACGCCATACAGTGCACCAACCGGACAAATGTGCCCGCACCAGCCGTGTTCAACGACCAGTAGATCAAATAAAAACAGCGCGAGAATAAGCAGCGCGCCGCTACCGAAGCCCATTACCAGGCTACGCCCCATCAGGGAAACGGGGTTGATCCATTCCCAGATGAGCGTGCCAGTTAAGGCCGATCCCACCAGAATGATCACCAACAGCACGTAGCGAATGTGGCGAGGGATCGTCGCAGACTGATTGAGGTCAAATCGTCTGCGTAACCAGTTCGCTAAATCGGTAATTGGGTTCAGCGGGCAGACCCAACTGCAAAATAATCGCTTTCCTGCCAGGGCGTAGAGCACGGTGATAATTACCGCACCGGTCAACGCCACCGTGGCAGGCAGATGACCGCTGGCAAGACTTTGCAGCGTCATCAGCGGATCGGTCAGCGGAACGGTGTCGAATAACAGGCTACTGCTGTAGTTGCCGTGCAAAATCCACACACCAAACCACGGGCCACTCAAAAACATCCCCAGCACGAAGAACTGACAAAGGCGACGTAACACCAGCCAACGGTGACTGCGCCACCAGCCTTTTTTCTCCAGCGCCTCGCGCCCGGCGTCACGTTTACGATTTGCCATTGTTCCCCTCCAGCCAGCCGAAGCGGTAATGGTGACCTAACTCCCCTTTCGCCAGTGACAGCGGTAACACCTTGATTGCCGGTTGTTCCAGCACGCACACTTTTTCGCACTTACCGCAACCGGTACAGGCGTCGCTGTGAACCGTCGGCAGAAAGCGGGCGTGCTTACCGGTACGCGTGTTGCGCTCCAGCTCCAGGGTGATGGCCTCATCAATTTTCGGGCATTCGCGATAACAAACATCGCAGCGCAGCCCCTGAAAGTTGAGGCAGTTCTCCTGATCCACCAACACCGCCAGCCCCATTCGCGCGTCGTCGATCGATTCGATCTCACGATCCAGCGCACCGCTCGGGCACACTTTGGCGCACGGAATGTCCTCACACATTTCGCAAGGAATTTCCCGTGCGACAAAATATGGCGTTCCCGCCGACAGGCCAGAAGCCAGCGTCGCCAGTTTTAAGGTGTCGTAAGGGCAAGCCTGAACACACTGACCGCAACGCACACAGGCACTGGCAAAGGCGTTCTCGTTTATGGCTCCGGGCGGGCGCAACCGCACGCCAGATGCACGTGCGGTTTGCTGTTGTAACCCCAGCGCCACACCCACGGCAGCCAGCCCGCCTGCTGTGCGAACAACATCGCGCAGAAAGCGGCGGCGACCATTTTGAGGTTTCGCTGACCGGGACATAATGGCTTACACCTTCTCCAGTTTGACCGCGCACTTCTTGAAGTCCGTCTCTTTCGAGAGCGGATCGGTCGCATCCAGCGTCAGTTTGTTAACCAGCTGTGCGGCGTCGAAGAACGGCATGTACACCAGGCCCTGCGGCGGACGGTTACGACCGCGCGTTTCAACAATCGAGATCACTTCGCCACGGCGAGAAACCACTTTCACTTTGTCGCCACGGCGCAGATCGCGCGCTTTCGCATCCAACGGGTGAATAAACAGGACCGCTTCCGGGAAGGCGCGGTGCAGTTCTGGTACACGGCGAGTCATACTGCCGGTGTGCCAGTGCTCCAGAACGCGTCCGGTAGAGAGCCACAGGTCGTACTCTTCATCCGGTGCTTCCGCCGCCGGTTCGAACGGCAGTGCGAAGATCACCGCTTTGCCATCCGGTTTACCGTAGAACTTATAGCCTTCGCCCGCTTTCACGTACGGGTCGTTACCTTCGCTGTAACGCCACTGCGTTTCTTTACCGTTCACCACCGGCCAGCGCAGACCGCGCGCTTTGTGGTAGTCATCGAACGGTGCCAGATCGTGACCGTGACCGCGACCAAACCATGCGTACTCTTCGAACAGCCCTTTTTGCAGATAGAAGCCCAGCTCGCGGGATTCATCGTTCAGCTGATCTTCCGCCAGTTCGGATACCGGGAATTTGCTCACTTCCGGGGTGGCATACAGAACTTCGTACAGCGTTTTGCCACGCAGTTCCGGTTTCTTCGCCAGCAGCTCTTCCGGCCATACTTCTTCAGTTTTGAAGCGGCGGGAGAACTGGACTAACTGCCAGAGATCCGATTTCGCTTCGCCCGGTGCCTGTACCTGCTGACGCCAGAACTGAGTACGGCGTTCGGCATTACCGTAAGCGCCCTCTTTCTCTACCCACATTGCAGTCGGCAGGATCAAGTCGGCGGCCAGCGCACTGACTGTCGGATACGGATCGGAGACGATGATGAAGTTGCGCGGATCGCGCCAGCCCGGCATACGCTCTTCATTAATGTTCGGCCCGGCCTGCATGTTGTTGGTACACATGGTCCAGTAAACATTCAGCTTGCCGTCTTTCAGCGCACGGTCTTGTGCCACCGCGTGCAGACCGATTTTCGCCGGAATGGTGCCGCTCGGGATATTCCACTTCTTCTCGCAGATATCACGGTGTTTCTCGTTAGTCACCACCATGTCCGCAGGCAGACGGTGAGCAAAGGTGCCCACTTCACGCGCAGTACCACACGCGGAAGGCTGCCCGGTCAGGGAGAACGGACCGCAACCCGGCTGGGAAATTTTGCCGGTCAGCAGGTGCAGGTTGTAGACCAGGTTGTTGGCCCACACGCCACGAGTATGCTGGTTGAAGCCCATCGTCCAGTAGGAGATGACTTTCTTGTTCGGATCGGCATACAGCTGCGCCAGTTGTTCTAACTGGTCTTTCGGCACGCCGGTCATTTCGGCAGTTTTTTCCAGCGTATACTCAGCAACGAAGGCTTTGTAATCTTCAAAGCTCATTGGTTCGGAGGCGTCAGAACCTGGATTCTTCGCTGCTTTTTCCAGCGGATGGGTCGGACGTAAACCGTAGCCGATGTCCGTCGCCCCTTTACGCAGATTAACGTGTTTGCTGAAGAAGTCCTGATTTATCGCATTGTTTTGAATGATATAGTTGGCGATGTAGTTCAGGATCACCAGGTCAGACTGTGGCGTAAAGATGATGCCGTTATCCGCCAGCTCGAAGCTACGATGCTGGTAGGTAGAAAGCACCGCTACGGTGACGTTCTGATTAGAGAGACGACGGTTAGTGATGCGCGACCAGAGGATCGGGTGCATCTCCGCCATGTTTGCGCCCCACAGCACAAACGCGTCAGCCTGCTCGATGTCGTCATAGCAGCCCATCGGCTCATCCATACCAAAGGTACGCATAAAGCCAACTACTGCCGACGCCATACAGTGACGCGCGTTCGGGTCGATGTTGTTCGAACGAAAGCCCGCTTTGAACAACTTGGAGGCGGCATAACCTTCCCAGATAGTCCATTGACCAGAACCGAACATACCGATCGATTCCGGCCCTTTTTCTTTCAGGGCGGTTTTGAATTTCTCTTCCATCACATCGAAGGCTTGATCCCAGGTGATTGGGGTAAATTCGCCTTCTTTGTCATATTTACCGTTTTTCATACGCAGCAGCGGCTGCGTCAAACGGTCTTTACCGTACATGATTTTGGGCAGGAAATAGCCCTTAATGCAGTTCAGGCCACGGTTAACCGGTGCGTCCGGGTCGCCCTGACAGGCCACCACACGCCCCTGCTGCGTTCCGACCAGAACGCCGCAACCAGTACCACAGAAACGGCACGGCGCTTTATCCCATTTAATGGCTTCCTGCTGACCAACAACGGCGCGGGCAACGCCCGGCACGCTGAGACCGGCAGCCGCCGCAGCGGCCGCAACGGCGTTAGCTTTCATAAAGCTACGACGACTGAGTTTCATGGTGTTTCCTCACCTTGCTCTTCCTGCTGGTGATAAACCAGCGACACCGCCAGCACGCCCTCTACGTTGCGTACTGACTCAATGGTTTGGATCAGCGTTTCGCTGTCTTCTGCTTCCACCACCACAATCAACTGACCGCTCGGCGCGTCGCTGACAGCAACTTCACAGCCGGGAAAGGCGTTCAGTTGGGTGCTGATGTCTGAAATTCGTTCGCTTTTGGCCTGCACGACCAGGCTGCAAACTTGCCAGTTAGTGTGCATGGAGATACTCCGCAGTTATGGCTGATACCGGACAGCTGGCTGCACATGCTCCACATCCGTTGCAAAGTTGGCTATTAAGTTGCGGCTGGTAGATCCCGGAGAGCGTCGGGCGAAAGATAATTGCCATTGGCTCACAGCTATCCTGACAGCGGCGGCATTCAACTGACTGATACGCCAGGCACGCCTCCCCGATGGTGAACAGCAAATCCCAGGCCCTGGTGTGGCGCGGAGAAAATAGCGATTCGGGGCAAGCCTGCGCGCAGGCGTAACAGAAGCTGCACTCGTTATTTTTGAAATTAACGCTCGGATAGCCACCCGCGCCGCGTTGCAGAATGTTGTTTTCACAAGCATTAATACAGGCGTCGCAGCGGGTGCAATAGGTCAGAAAATGAGATTCATCACCGGACCAGGGCGGACGGATACCGTTACTGGCTTTGCGCCAGCGACCAGTGAGTATGCCCCGACGGGATGCATCAATCTTCACATTGACCTTCCATCATTAACGCGCTCTGAAAACTGAGAGCGACCAAATAAACCGCATAATTAATAAGCCATTTTTATAGCCGCTAAGATATTAAAGGATGTGTCAAAGATGCATACCCCGATCGGGGTAAAACCTGTAGCAGGATCAAAAGAGTGGTGGGAAGAGTGGCAAAAACGGGCTTTTGCTCACATTTCAAATGGTTATAAACATATTTATATAGCGATTAATTCACCAGAAATATTTCTCCAGGCTTCTCCATTCATCAGAATTTAACACTAAAATGGCAGGTAAAATTGTCTGAATATTCTTTAGGTTATTCATAAAGCAAATTAATAAATCTGATGAATATGTTAACCTTCAGCGACATCATCGGTGAAAACCTATAAATGAAGAAGGAAAGCAAAAATGAAGACCATTCTACCTGCAGTATTGTTTGCCGCTTTCGCTACCACCTCCGCCTGGGCGGCAGAGAGTGTCCAGCCACTGGAGAAAGTAGCGCCTTATCCACAAGCTGAAAAAGGCATGAAGCGTCAGGTGATTCAGTTAACTCCGCAAGAAGATGAATCTACCCTGAAAGTAGAACTGTTAATCGGTCAGACGCTGGAAGTCGATTGCAATTTGCATCGTCTCGGCGGGAAGCTGGAAAGCAAAACGCTGGAAGGCTGGGGCTATGATTATTATGTCTTTGATAAAGTAAGCTCCCCGGTTTCGACGATGATGGCCTGCCCGGATGGCAAGAAAGAGAAGAAATTTGTCACCGCGTATCTGGGCGATGCTGGAATGCTGCGTTACAACAGTAAGCTGCCGATCGTGGTGTATACGCCAGACAATGTGGATGTGAAATACCGCATTTGGAAGGCGGAAGAGAAAATTGACAACGCGGTAGTTCGCTAAACTGCTGTGAGGTGCGGCACCCCGTAGGCCGAATAAGACGGTTACGCCACATCCGGCATACCATGCCGGATGTGGCACATCATTACAACGCAATATCCGCCACTTCTTTTTGAACGGGTTGCGGTTTCAACTGCGGTTTCGGCGTACTGTCTGCCGCCTGCGGCTTATCGTATTTCAGCCCCAGCACTTCGCTGGTGTACTGCAACTCGCGTTCTGTTGCCGCCACATCGCCGTTCAGCTTACGGCCATAAGACGGAACGATCGCTTTCAACGTGGCCTGCCATTGCGGGCTGGAAACACGATCACCAAATACTTTTTCCAGCAGATTCAACATAATCGGCGCGGCAGTTGACGCCCCCGGAGATGCCCCCAGCAGCGCGGCAATGGTTCCTTGCTGGTCGCTGACCACTTCTGTACCCAGACGCAGCACGCCGCCTTTCTCGGCATCGCGTTTGATAATCTGCACACGCTGTCCTGCTTGCCACAAACGCCAGTCCTCTTTTTTCGCCTGCGGATAGTACTCTTTCAACGCTTCAAAACGATCCTCTTCACTCAACATCACCTGACTTACCAGATATTTCACCAGATCGAAATTATCCAGCCCGACGTGCATCATCGGCATCACGTTAGAGGTGGTGGTGGAACTCATCAGATCCCACAGTGAACCGTTTTTGAGGAATTTGGTTGAGAAGGTGGCAAATGGCCCAAACAGCACTACGCGTTTACCGTCCAGCACACGGGTATCGATATGCGGAACCGACATTGGCGGTGCGCCAACGGAGGCTTTCCCATAGACCTTCGCCAGATGATGGTTAACCACGTCCGGGTTTTCCGAAACAAGGAACTGCCCACCAACCGGGAAACCAGCGTAGTCTTTCGCTTCCGGAATACCCGATTCCTGTAACAGCTTCAGCGCCGCACCGCCCGCGCCGATAAAGACAAATTTCGCGCGGATGTTCTGTGCAGTGCCATTTTTCAGATCGGCAACGGTGACGGTCCAGGTGTTATCGTCATTACGTTTGAGGGCGCGGACTTCACTGCTGAGTTGCAGCGAGAAGTTAGATTTCTTCTGCAAGGAAGCAATTAACTGGCGGGTGATCTCGCCGTAGTTCACATCAGTGCCGATTTCTGTGCGTGTAGCCGCCACTTTCTGCTGCGGATCGCGCCCTTCCATCACTAACGGAGCCCACTCTTTGATTTGCGCGTGATCTTCAGAGTAACGCATACCGCGAAACAGCGAACTTTGTTGCAATGCCGCATAGCGGGCACGCAGGAAATTGACGTTATCTTCGCCCCAGACAAAGCTCATGTGCGGAACGGTATTGATAAATGAACGCGGAGTACGCAGCACGCCGCGCTCGACCTGGTGCGCCCAGAACTGGCGGGAAATCTGGAATGCTTCATTAATGGCGACTGCTTTTTCAATACTGATGCTGCCATCGGCGTTTTGCGGGGTGTAATTGAGTTCCATCAGCGCAGAATGCCCCGTTCCGGCGTTGTTCCAGCCGTTCGAACTCTCCTGCGCGACACCCTCCAGGCGCTCTACCATGGTCATCGACCACTCTGGCTCCAGCTCGCGTAAATAAGTCCCCAATGTGGCGCTCATAATGCCGCCGCCAATCAACAGTACATCAGTTTCCTGCTCCTCGGACGCTTTCGCTTTTGCCGCCATCGAAACGGCATTAAGCCCCACGGCCATCGAGAAGAGCATGGCAGTCACTTTTTTCATCTTGTTAATGCCTTACTTTTAGTCGCTTTATTGCAGGTGAGATTTGCGCGGCATCAACGGTAACACTTAAGTAACAACATTTAAATAATGTTTATAAATTATATTCTAATTTTAGAAACATTATAATTTCGTTGATTAATTATAGGGTTATTAGAAATGAAGGGATTTTTAGAATATTGACCTGGCGGCAGCGAGCCGCCAGGTCAGCGTCAAAATATTATGCCGTCCGGGCAACAGCATCACGCGAAGCAGCATCGCGCTCTTCGCCCGTCAGTTCGCTAAGTTGCCCATTGCGCATCTCCAGCAGGCGGTCGGCGTGGATAAAGTAATGGTCATCATGGCTGATGGCGAAAATAGTTTTTCCCATCTCCTGCATCAGCGGTAGCAGCACCTGATAAAACTCACGGCGGAAGTGTGGGTCTTGATCCGCCGCCCATTCATCCAGCAGGATAATATCGCGTTCTTCTGCCAGCGCCAGCAACAGCGCCACGCGTTTTTTCTGCCCTTTTGATAACTTCAGGTTAACAATACGCCCGTTACTTAACTCCAGCTTATGAGCCATTTTCAACTGCGCCAGCCACTTCTCAACCAGTTGCGGATTAGCAGGTTTACCCTCCGGCCCCAGCAGTTGATCAAACAGCCAGACATCGGTAAACACGGCCGAAAACAGTTTGCGATAATCTTCCGGTTTTTCGCCGCTGATGGGTTTACCATCCAGCAAAATTTCACCGCTTTGCGGCTGATACAACCCCGTCAGCAACATCGCCAGCGTCGATTTTCCGCTACCGTTGCCACCAATCAGAAACAACAGTTCGCCACGTTTAATGGTGAGGTTGAGTGGGCCAACGGAAAACGCGTTGTCCTGATAACTAAACGTCACGTTACGTAGCTCCAGCGTTTGCCAGTCAGGAAACGCCTGCGGGCGTGGAAACTCCGCTTTGAAAGGCGCGAGCGCGAATTTGTTCAGCTTGTTAAACGCCACCTGAGCCGTCAGCAGCGTCGGTAATGCGCCAACCGCAGAAAGCAGCGGCGTGCGCAGGAATAACAACGTCAGCGAATAGGTCGCGGCAACGTTGGTATCAGCCCAACCGAGACTGTTCGCCATCCAGAACACCAGGCCGATAGCACCCAGCATCATGATGTTTGACCAGTTCACAGCACTAAGATGGAAGGTGTCTGCGCGGATAATATGATGGCGATACTCTTGCGCATCAGGAATGTAGAGGTTGTTAAACACATACTCAGCGCGTTCACGGTTCAGGGTCAGCTCTTTGCGCCCTTCCAGAACGGTTTGAAAATCCGTGTACAGCTTGTCTTCGGTTTCACGCAGGGTCGCCATATGTTTGTATACCCGCGCCACCAGCACAAAACCGCCCCAGATGGTGACCGCCATCCAGATTGCCGTTACCAGCAACATTTTGCCCGACAGCATCCACAAATACGCCGCTGAACCGATAGTGAGAATGATCCCCTGCACCAGTTCCGGCAAACGAACAAAAGCAATGGTGATATTGCGCACATCGCTGGTTAACCCCGCCAGCAATGAGGCGCTACCGAGTTGTTCGATACGCTCAACGTGGGTATCCATAATCCGCTTGATAAATTCGCTACGCAGTCGGTAAACGAAGTGGTGCCCCAGCGTAGTAAGTGCCAGTTGCGATCCCAGCGTCACTGCCATTAGCAACAGCAATAAACCCAGAAACTCCGGCAGCACCAGTAGACTGTTATCCGCCGTTTCGATAAGGCGCTGATTGATAAAAGCAATTAAGCCAATGCCTAATGCCGCACTGGCGAGGCTTAGCGCCATCACACTGATAAATGGCCAGCGATACTGCCGCCAGACAAGTACAAGAAGTTCCATGCAGAAAACCCGGACAATGAATTACAGCCCGCAGTTTAAACATCTCCGCGCTCACAGCAATAATAATTCTTATTTTTATTCTTTTTTACCTGCCTGACGGAATGTCAGATTGTAGCGGCAGTCGGCGGTGAGTGGATGAAAGCCCGCTTTGAGTGGTTGAATGCCGTGATAAAACAGCCGCGATTCACCGCCCCAAACCACCACGTCGCCATGCTCCAGCAACAGTCGTTTTAGCGGATCATTACGTTTGAGGCCACCAAATTGAAAAATCGCGGGTAAGCCCAGAGAAACAGAAACAATCGGTGCGCGCAGATCCGGTTCGTCTTTATCCTGATGTAACGACAGTTTCGCGCCAGGGGCATAGCGGTTGATAAGACAAGCATCTGGCTGGAAATCTGGATAGCCCGCCGCCGTAGCCGCACGTTGACATAAATTATGAAAACTCTGCGGCATGGCGGGCCACGGTTTATTTGTTTGCGGATCAATGGGCGAATAGAGATAACCCTGCCGATTGGTGGTCCAGCCCAGACGCCCGCAGTTGGTCATCGCCACCGACATGGTATATCCGCCGGGTGTGACCATCTGGCGAAACGGTGACTGGCGGGCGACATTGCTGATTCCCTGCATCAGTTGCTCCGCAGTATTAAAGGCAAAACGGCGCAGGATCACCGCACCAGGTGCCAGGGGTTCTTGCCACGGTTCAGCGTTAGCAAACAGATCCAACATTATTTTTCCTCGTTTTCAGCTTCACGGCGTAGCAACTGTGCTTTACGCGAAACACCCCAGCGGTAACCGGAAAGTGTGCCATCACCACGTACCACCCGATGACAAGGTATAACGATCGCTAACTTATTGGCGGCGCAGGCACTTGCCACGGCACGTACCGCTTTCGGTTTGCCGATGGTGTTTGCCAGTTGCTGATAACTCACAGTTTCACCGCAAGGAATGGTACGCAGCGCCTGCCAGACTTGCTGTTGAAAAGCGGTGCCGCGAATATCCAGCGGCAACGTCAGCAGCGTATCGCGCTGATTGAGGCTGGCGATCACTTCGCGTAGGCGTTGCTGAAATTCCTCACCCGCCGGTTCGTCGCTGGCAGCGGGAAACATCTGCCGCAGTTCACTGATTAACGTCGCGTCATCATCACCCAGTAATATCGCGCAAATCCCCCGCTCGCTTTCTGCCACCAGGCAACGACCCAGCTCACAATCAGCCAGCGCATAACGCACAGCCAGGCTTTCGCCACCGTGACGAAACTGTTTAGCCGTCATGCCCAGCGTTTCATCGGCTTTACGGTAGTAACTGCTGCCGTCGGGGAATCCGGCATTGAGAATCGCCTGAGTCACGCTTTCCCCTTTTGCCAGAGATTCCCGTAAACGACGAGCGCGCCAGGCCTGTTGCCAGGCTTTAGGCGTCATTCCGGTCGTCGCTTTAAACAATCGATGCAAATGGAACGGACTCATCGCCACCTGGTCGGCTAAGGCTTCCAGCGTTACAGGCGTTTCCTGTTCCAGCAGTCGGCAGGCGTGGGTAATTTTATCAAGGCGATGTTGCTGGGGATTGGCTTTGTCTGGCTGACAACGTTTGCAGGGGCGAAAGCCAGCGGCAAGCGCCTCGCTGGCATCCGTATAGAAAGAAACGTTTTCCCGCAAGGCATGTCTGGCGCGGCAAGACGGACGGCAAAAGATGCCCGTGGTGCGCACGGCGAAGACAAATTCGCCGTCGGCGTTCGGGTCGCGGGCTAAGACAGATTGCCAGCGTTGATCATCAGTTAAGCGTGTGGCGTTTTTCATCATCAGCTCCCTGGTTAAGGATAGCCTTTAGTCTGCCCGGTCACCATCGCGCAAAAACCAACAATCTTGCGCTTTAATTTTTTTCGCTAATAAGGAAGCTTTTAAACTGCGGCGACATCCAGGTTTTAAAGCTATCGCCCACTTTGGTGATCATATAGACCGCCAGCCCTTCCCGACGAACGACTTCTTTGGCTTTCTCCGGCCCGAGCACCATCAAACCTGTATCCCAGGCATCGGCTTCCAGCGCCGTCGGGGCAATCACCGTCACGGAGACCAGATTGTGTTCAATGGGACGCCCGGTTTGCGGATCGATAACATGGGAAAGGCGTTTGCCGTCCAGTTCGTAATAGTTGCGATAGCTGCCGGAGGTGCTAATCCCGTGACCGTTGATATCCACCACGGCCTGAACCGCGTTCTCTTTATCGGTCGGTTTTTGGATCGCCACCCGCCACGGCTGCCCTTCGCCGTTCATGCCACGGCTGTTCAGCGCGCCCCCCACCGACACCAGATAGCGGGAAATACCTTCCTGCTCCATTAAGCGTGCCAGATGATCTGCCGCATAACCTTCGCCGACGGTGGAGAGATCGACATATAAATCCGGCAGATCTTTTTGCAGATATTGCTGATGCGACTGATTAATGACCGTCAGGTGCTGTAAACCCGTTTTGGCTTTCATCGCGTCGATCTGTTCCTGGTTCGGGATTTGTACCGGCTGTTGTTCCGGGCCAAAGCCCCACAGATTCACCAGCGGCCCGACAGTAATATCCATCGCGCCATCGGTTTTGGCGCCAATGCGCAGCGAGGTGGTGATGATATCGGCCATCGCTTCACTTACCGGCCACGGTGACAAACTTTTCGAATCGTTAAAGCGCATCAGCGCGGAGTCTTTTTTATAGGTCGAAAGCAGCTGATCGTCGGCGTTCAGCTGGGTCTGAATCTTCTCTTTAAGTTCAGCACTGCGTTTGGCGTCAATGCCAGGGATGCTGGCACGCCAGAAGGTTCCCATCGTTTTGCCTTCAAGAACGGTAACTTCAGTAGCGTGGGATTTGGCGGGTTGTGTTTTTTGATCGCAACCAACAAAGAAGAGCGCGGCAGCCAGCAATGCCACGCGGGTAAAGCTTATTTCCATACGTGATTATCCTCATGCGAACGGTCGCAAGAGTACACCAAAAAACTGCGTTTGTACGCTGAAAACAATGAAAAAAGGGCCCGCAGGCCCTTTGTTCGATATAAATCGAGATTAGAACTGGTAAACCAGACCCAGAGCTACGATGTCATCAGTGTTGATGCCAGCAGCGCGGGTGAACTGGTTGTCGTCCAGCAGGTTGATTTTGTAGTCAACGTAGGTGGACATGTTTTTGTTGAAGTAGTAGGTAGCACCAACATCAACATATTTCAGGATATCTTCGTCGTCGTAGTTACGACCAGCAACGACACCCAGGTTTTTACCTTTAGACTGCAGGTATGCTACAGACGGACGCAGACCGAAGTCGAACTGGTACTGAGCAACAGCTTCGAAGTTCTGTGCTTTGTTCGCCCAACCCAGGGAACCTACGCGAGTTGCGTTGTAGGTCTGGGTGTACTGAGCAGCCAGGTAGATGTTGTTAGCGTCGTATTTCAGACCACCGGTGTAGGTTTCAGCACGGTCGCCGTTACCGATGTACAGCGGGCTGTTCTGATCATCAGTACGTTTGGAGCTGGAAACTGCAGCACCGATACCGAAGCCTTCGTAATCATAAGTGATAGAACCGCCAACGCCGTCGCCGTTCTGACGCAGAGCACCACGACCGTTGTTGGTCATGCCTTCGCCGCTTACGCTGCCGTTTTTACCCTGGTACTGAACAGCAAAGTTCAGACCGTCAACCAGACCGAAGAAGTCGGTGTTACGGTAGGTCGCGAAGCCGTTACCACGCTGCTGCATGAAGTTGTCAGAACCGTAAGTGTCGCCACCGAATTCTGGCAGTACGTCGGTCCAGGAAGTTACGTCGTAAACAACGCCGTAGTTACGACCGTAGTCGAAAGAACCAACGTCCTGGAATTTCAGACCAGCGAATGCTACACGGGTCCAGGAGTTTTCTTTGTTGTCTTCAGAGGTATTGCCCTGGATCTGATATTCCCACTGGCCGTAACCGGTCAGCTGGTCAGTAACCTGAGTTTCGCCTTTGAAACCAAGACGTACATAGGTCTGGTCGCCGTCTTCTGACTTGTTGTCAGAGAAATAGTGCAGGCCGTCTACTTTACCGTACAGATCTAATTTGTTGCCGTCTTTGTTGTAAACTTCAGCAGCGTTTGCTGCGCCTGCTACCAGCAGAGCTGGGACCAGGAGGGACAGTACTTTAACTTTCATGTTATTAACCCTCTGTTATATGCCTTTATTTGCTTTTTTATGCCACTGCATACTGATTAACCCTCATTAATCAGTCGGCAAGTCCATTCTCCCCAAAAATGCAGAATAATCCAACACGAATATGATACTAAAACTTTTAAGATGTTTCATTTGTCGCTATAGATGTTTCAAAATGTAAATATGATGGAACTTTTTAAGATTCTTGATGATTGGCGAAATAAGCACCTAACATCAAGCAATAATAATTCAAGGTTAAAATCAATAACTTATTCTTAAGTACTTGATAGCACTGAATGCCAAAACAAAATCTTCACTCGCAACTAAAATATGTCTCGCTATCATCATTAACTTTATTTATTACCGTCATTCATTTCTGAATGTCTGTTTACCCCTATTTCAACCGGATGCCTCGCATCCGGTTTTTTTTACCCTTCTTTACACAACTTTTATTTTTTTGTACTACCGCTGGAAAATTATAACGATTGTTAATAATTCACAAAAAATTAACAAGATATAATTCCCGCCATCTTTTCTTTATCCGTAATTAATTTCGCTCTTCTTTTTTGCAGATTATTTGTACAGCAGAATGCGGTGTGTACATCTATTTCTCATCTGGCAGAACGAGACATATCGTTGAGGAAGAGAGAATCATCTATCGGGTAATAGTCTGGAATTTCGCACTGTACCCTTTATACTGCCCTATCACTTCGCGAAGTTTTAACAGGTCATAAACACGAATGCGTCAGAAAGAGACAACGGCCACGACCCGCTTTTCACTCCTACCGGGGAGCATTACCCGCTTCTTTTTACTGTTGATCATTGTGTTGCTGGTGATGATGGGTGTAATGGTACAAAGCGCAGTCAACGCCTGGCTGAAAGATAAAAGCTACCAGATTGTCGACATTACTCATGCTATACAAAAGCGCGTCGATACCTGGCGTTACGTGACCTGGCAGATCTACGACAACATCGCTGCAACGACTTCACCTTCCACCAGTGAAAGTTTGCAAGAGACGCGTCTGAAACAGGATGTCTACTATCTGGAAAAACCGCGTCGCAAAACAGAAGCCCTGATCTTTGGTTCTCACGACAACTCAACGCTTGAGATGACCCAACGAATGTCTACTTATCTGGACACATTATGGGGCGCAGAAAATGTACCGTGGTCGATGTATTATCTGAACGGTCAGGATAACAGCCTGATTCTTATCTCGACCCTGCCGTTAAAAGATCTCACCTCCGGATTTAAAGAATCGACTGTCAGTGACATTGTTGATTCTCGTCGCGCGGAGATGCTGCAGCAGGCTAATGCCCTGGATGAACGTGAAAGTTTTTCTAACCTGCGCCGTCTTGCCTGGCAGAACGGTCATTATTTTACCTTGCGTACAACCTTTAACCAGCCGGGACATCTGGCAACAGTGGTTGCATTTGATCTGCCTATTAATGATTTAATCCCGCCAGGGATGCCGCTGGATAGCTTCCGTCTTGAACCAGAAGCAGGTACTGCGGGTAACAATAATAATGAGAAAGAAGCAACGGATAGCGTCAGCATTAACTTTAATAGTTCGAAGATTGAAATCTCTTCGGCGCTCAACTCCACCGATATGCGGCTGGTCTGGCAGGTTCCTTACGGCACTTTGCTGCTGGATACATTGCAAAATATTCTGCTGCCACTGCTGCTGAATATCGGTTTGCTGGCACTGGCGCTTTTTGGTTACACCACCTTTCGCCATTTCTCCGGGCGCAGCACAGAAAGCGTTCCCAGCACCGCAGTGAATAACGAACTGCGTATTTTGCGAGCAATAAATGAAGAGATTGTGTCACTGCTGCCACTCGGTCTGCTGGTTCACGATCAGGAATCGAATCGCACAGTTATCAGCAATAAGATTGCCGACCATCTGCTGCCGCATTTGAATCTGCAAAACATCACCACCATGGCAGAACAGCATCAGGGGATTATTCAGGCGACCGTCAATAACGAGCTGTATGAAATTCGCATGTTCCGCAGCCAGATAGCGCCGCGTACGCAAATCTTCATCATTCGCGATCAGGATCGCGAGGTGCTGGTGAACAAGAAACTCAAGCAGGCGCAGCGCCTGTATGAGAAAAACCAGCAGGGCCGGATGGCCTTTATGCAAAACATTGGCGATGCGCTGAAAGAACCCGCACGGTCACTGGCGGAGAGTGCGGCTAAACTCAACTCCCCGGAAAGCAAACAACTGGCAAATCAGGCTGATGTGCTGGTGCGCCTGGTCGATGAAATTCAGCTAGCGAATATTCTTGCGGACGATAGCTGGAAGAGCGAGACCGAGCTTTTCTCCGTACAGGATTTAATCGATGAAGTAGTGCCCGCAGTGCTACCAGCAATGAAACGCAAAGGCCTGCAACTGCTGATTAACAATCATCTGAAAGCACACGATATGCGCCGTGGCGATCGCGATGCTTTACGCCGTATTTTGCTGCTGTTGATGCAATATGCCGTCACCTCAACGCAACTGGGGAAAATTACCCTTGAGGTTGATCAGGATGAATCCTCTGACGAACGTCTGACTTTCCGCATTCTTGACACCGGAGATGGTGTAAGCATTCATGAAATGGATAATTTGCACTTCCCGTTCATCAACCAGACCCAAAGCGATCGCTATGGCAAGGCGAACCCGCTGGCATTCTGGTTAAGTGATCAACTAGCGCGAAAACTGGGCGGTCATTTAAATATTAAAACGCGGGACGGGCTTGGCACACGATACTCCGTGCATATAAAAATGCTCCCTGCTACCCCGGACGTTGAAGAGGAAGAAGAACGTTTACTGGATGATGTCACCGTGATGGTGGATATAACTTCCACAGAAATTCGGAATATTGTCACTCGCCAGTTAGAAAATTGGGGTGCAACCTGTATCACACCCGATGAAAGATTAATTAGTCAGGATTATGATATCTTTTTAACGGATAATCCGTCTAATCTTACTGCCTCTGGCTTGCTTTTAAGCGATGATGAGTCTGGCGTACGGGAAATTGGGCCTGGTCAATTGTGCGTCAACTTCAATATGAGCAATGCTATGCAGGAAGCGGTCTTACAATTAATTGAAGTGCAACTGGCGCAGGAAGAGGTGACAGAATCGCCTATGGGTGGAGATGAAAATGCACAACTCCATGCCAGCGGCTATTATGCGCTCTTTGTAGACACAGTACCGGATGATGTTAAGAGGCTGTATACTGAAGCAGCAACCAGTGACTTTGCTGCATTAGCCCAAACGGCTCATCGTCTTAAAGGCGTGTTTGCCATGCTAAATCTGGTACCCGGCAAGCAGTTATGTGAAACGCTGGAACATCTTATTCGCGAGAAGGATGTCCCAGGAACAGAAAAATACATCAGCGACATTGACAGCTATGTCAAGAGCTTGCTGTAGCAAGGTAGCCTATTACATGAACAATATGAACGTAATTATTGCCGATGACCATCCGATAGTACTGTTCGGTATTCGCAAATCACTTGAGCAAATTGAGTGGGTGAATGTTGTCGGCGAATTTGAAGATTCCACAGCACTGATCAACAACCTGCCAAAACTGGATGCGCACGTGTTGATTACCGATCTCTCCATGCCTGGAGATAAATACGGTGACGGGATCACCTTGATCAAATACATCAAGCGTCATTTCCCTAGCCTGTCGATCATTGTTCTGACCATGAACAACAACCCGGCAATTCTTAGCGCGGTACTGGATCTGGATATCGAAGGAATCGTCCTGAAGCAAGGCGCGCCTACTGATCTGCCAAAAGCACTCGCCGCGCTGCAAAAAGGCAAGAAATTTACTCCGGAAAGCGTATCTCGTCTGCTGGAGAAAATCAGCGCCAGTGGTTACGGCGACAAGCGTCTCTCACCTAAAGAGAGTGAAGTACTGCGCCTGTTTGCAGAAGGTTTTCTGGTTACCGAGATTGCTAAAAAGCTCAACCGTAGCATCAAAACCATCAGCAGCCAGAAGAAATCCGCGATGATGAAGTTGGGTGTCGAGAACGATATCGCCCTGCTGAACTATCTCTCTTCTGTGACCTTAAGCCCGGCAGATAAAGAGTAATCTCCCGACAGGCCAGATAAGCACCGACCGCCGGCTGCGGCGTAAACGCCTTATCCGGCCTACAAATCCCAATATTTCAATACATTGCACAAACGTAGGCCTGATAAGACGCGCCAGCGTCGCATCAGGCTTTTACTCCGACCGCTCCTACGATTTCCTCGCTTTCCTGACCCTCTCGGCATACATCGTCAGCGTCTGTTTTATGACATCCAGCGTCACGGGCTTCGACAGACAGCTATCCATACCGGACTCCAGACACCGCTGCTTCTCTTCAGCCAACGCATTGGCAGTCACCCCGATTACCGGCAACGTTAGCCCTAACTGACGAATACGTTGCGTTAACCGGTAACCGTCCATATTCGGCATGTTGACGTCGCTAAGCACGATATCGATATGATTCTTGCTTAGTACATTAAGCGCATCGACGCCATCATTTGCCGTTTTACACTGATAACCCAACGATCCGAGCTGATCGGCTAGTAAGCGACGGTTAATCGGATGATCGTCAACCACCAGAATCATCATGTCGTCATTGCTGGTGGAATCTTTGTCCATCAATGGCAGAACGTTGGCAGGATCATCATTTTCAATTTCTATCCGATAGATACGCGCCAGTAGCACAGGCAGTTCATGCGACGAGGCGACGCTATGCACCCACTCACCGGGCGCTTTCTCCAGCGGAATACCAATATGCCGACGGCAGAACGTCACCACCGCTCTACCCTGCCATTTTTCGCTCAGCGCCTCATCCGTAATCAACACATCTTCTGGTGAGGGTTCCTGACCTTCGTATGTTGTAACGATTACACCACTGCGCTGCAAACTGGTTTCGATAAACTGGCATAGTGACGCATTACGTACCGCCAACCAGCAGCGTTTACCCGTTAATCCTTCGACACCTTTTTTATGTGGATATTGCGCACCATACAGCGGAATACGCACCGTAAACTGGCTTCCCATGCCTGGTTCAGACTCCACCGAGATGTCACCGTCCATCATGCTGATCAATTTTTCACAAATCGCCAGCCCCAGACCGGTTCCCTGGAAGTTACGCTGTACGCCCGTCCCTACCTGGAAGAAGGGATCAAAAAGCCGCACCACTTCTTTCGCCGGAATACCCACGCCAGTATCGCGAACACGAATAGAAAGATAATCACCATCAGCACGGACATGCAGAACAATGCAGCCGGTATCGGTAAATTTAATGGCGTTACTCAACAGATTGGAGATAACCTGCTGTAAACGCATCGGATCGCCGTTTAAAGCTACCGGCACATCCGGTTCAATAAAGCAGTACAAACCAAGCTGCTTTCGCACCACCAGCGGCAAATAGTTGGCGGTGATATGGTTCATCACTTCACGCGGTGAAAACTCACGCGGTTCTATCTTTAACTGTTCCGATTCAATCTTCGAGAAATCGAGAATGTCGCTGATAATTTTCAACAGCAGGCTGGAAGAGTTATTCATTGCCGTCACCAGACGGTCAACGCCTTTCGGCAACTCTTTGGTTTGCAACAGATCCAGGTTACCGATAATGCCATACAGCGGCGTTCGCAACTCGTGGCTGACGGTAGCAAGGAACATCGATTTCGACTGACTCGCCTGTTCTGCTGCCTGCGCCATCTCTTGCAACGACTCTTCCATCTTCACGCGCGAAGAAACATCGACCAGTACGCAAATCGCCACGTTTTCATTACGATAGCGAGAATGAACAAAGCTGATTTGCAGATTAGTATTGTTGCTGGTCAGGACATCGACAAAATTGACCTGCTGCCCGCAGATAATTTGCGTCAGCCGCTGGCGATCCTCATGCGTAAGCATGTTGAGATAGGTATGCGCCAGTTCGTTACTCAAAATATTGACGCCATCAGCGGTGCGCAAAATACAGATCCCCACCGGTGCGGAGGCGACAATCTTGCGATTAAACTGCTCGTGTTCTTCCAGACGCTGGGCGTCACTTTCTGCCGGAATGAAAATACGCCGCTCGTACATCCGCGCGAGGGTGAACAGCGCCGCACCAGCAATCACATTCAGCAAAATAGCGTTAAGTATCAGCATACGAATGCGTTCCAGCACCTGATCTACGGGCACCGAGTAAACAATACTTAACGATGATGGCGGCAGATTTTTCTTCAGCACCAGCTCATGGAAGCCTGGTGTATAACCAAACCAGGAACGTTCCTGCATCCAACGCGGTTCAGCCTCGATTTTGCTTTCTGGTCCGGTCAACGAAATCAGGGTATGACCATTCTCATCAAGGATAGTAACCCCCATCGGTAATGTACCTGGTAAGAAGAAGTTCTCCATCCGAATGGTTTGTTCAACGCCCAGCAAGGCCTGCAAACGGTTCGCCAGATACACCGGCGTCAGCGCGTAAAAATATCCAACGCCAGGACGCGGGCCTTCGCTGATCCAATAAAGGTTGCTGCCGCTGTCATCCTGCGGAGCATTACGATACTTATTGATGCGCTCATGCAGAGCTTTCAGGGCGGTGTCGCGTTCAACCGGCATATCACGCAGGCCAAAGTTTGCCATGCAGAGGTTATCGCTGCCGATCAAAAATACGCGGTTGAGATCGTAAGCTGCAGAGAAATTATCGCGCCAGTAGCGCATAAACCACGCCAGTGACTCCAGAGAGCCACGCCAGGTGTTACTCATCGCGGAACAATCGGAATCAGCAAACAACGGTTCGAACACCGGCACATCCGCTTGCGTTTCTCGCCCACGCGGGGAAAGCACGCCGTTTTCTACAGATAAGCGATTTTCAGCAATGTACTTCAGCTCTTTCATCACGTCAGAAGTGCGCTGAATAAACCGCTGAGCCTGATCGGAACTCAGGTTAAATTCCTGACGAATCTCAGATTCTCGCTGATGCAGGGCATTGACGATGTAAAACACTGATGAAAAAGCAATCAGCAACCAGAGCAATAACGCCAATGCTCTGAACATATAGCGCGAGACTTTCAGGGTTGTGCGAAAAGAAGCAAGGTATTTCAAAGGGGCGAAGCTCCGCCTCAGGTGACCGATGGAGTGTGGTTAAGGTAGCGGTAAAAGCGTGCCACCGCAATGTTCTCTCTTCTCGGTAATATGATACACCGCCGAGAAATCATCACCTTAACCCCCGATAATCGTCATATATCGGACAAGATTGATGGATTTCAGCATGCATTATATGAAGTGGATTTATCCACGCCGCTTACGCAATCAAATGATCCTGATGGCAATCCTGATGGTCATTGTCCCAACGCTTACTATTGGTTATATCGTAGAAACGGAAGGACGTTCAGCAGTCTTATCTGAAAAAGAGAAAAAACTTTCTGCCGTGGTCAACCTGCTTAATCAGGCGCTAGGCGATCGCTACGATCTCTACATCGACTTACCGCGTGAAGAGCGTATCCGCGCATTGAATGCAGAGCTTGCCCCCATTACCGAAAATATTACTCGCGCCTTTCCTGGCATAGGCGCTGGTTATTATAACAAGACGCTGGATGCGATAATCACCTATGCGCCTTCATCGCTATATCAGAATAATGTGGGCGTGACTATTGCTGCGGATCACCCTGGTCGCGAAGTTATGCGTACAAATACCCCTTTGGTTTATTCAGGCAGGCAGGTGCGCGGCGATATTTTGAATTCAATGATCCCCATTGAACGTAATGGTGAAGTCCTCGGTTATATCTGGGCCAATGAATTAACCGAAGATATTCGCCGCCAGGCCTGGAAAATGGATGTGAGGATTATCATTGTACTCACCGCCGGTTTGCTGATAAGCCTGTTGTTGATTGTGCTTTTCTCCCGTCGCCTGAGCGCCAATATAGATATCATCACCGATGGCCTCTCGACTCTGGCGCAAAATATTCCCACTCGATTACCACAATTGCCCGGTGAAATGGGGCAAATCAGTCAGAGTGTTAACAACCTCGCCCAGGCACTGCGTGAAACGCGGACACTTAACGATCTGATTATTGAAAACGCTGCCGATGGCGTCATTGCCATCGACCGCCAGGGTGATGTAACCACCATGAACCCAGCAGCAGAAGTCATCACTGGCTATCAACGTCATGAACTGGTAGGGCAGCCTTACTCCATGTTGTTCGACAATACTCAGTTCTACAGTCCAGTTCTGGATACGCTGGAACATGGCACCGAACACGTGGCGCTGGAAATCAGTTTTCCAGGCCGTGACCGCACCATTGAAATCAGTGTCACTACCAGTCGTATTCATAACACGCATGGTGAAATGATAGGTGCTTTGGTGATTTTCTCTGATTTAACTGCCCGCAAAGAAACCCAACGCCGCATGGCGCAAGCTGAACGCCTCGCCACACTGGGTGAGCTGATGGCTGGCGTGGCGCATGAAGTCCGTAATCCGCTGACGGCTATTCGTGGTTATGTACAGATCTTGCGCCAACAAACCACTGACCCAATACATCAGGAATATCTTTCTGTAGTACTCAAAGAAATCGACTCAATTAACAAAGTCATTCAGCAATTGCTCGATTTTTCACGCCCACGCCACAGTCAATGGCAACAAGTCAGCCTCAATGCATTGGTTGAAGAAACTCTGGTACTGGTGCAAACCGCCGGCGTACAAGCGCGAGTCGACTTCATAAGCGAACTGGACAATGAATTAAGCCCGATTAGTGCCGATCGCGAACTGCTCAAACAGGTACTCCTGAATATCCTGATCAATGCCGTCCAGGCTATCAGTGCACGAGGGAAAATTCGCATTCGAACCTGGCAGTACAGCGACTCACAACTGGCTATTTCGATAGAAGACAACGGCTGTGGCATTGATCTCTCGCTGCAAAAAAAGATCTTCGATCCCTTTTTCACCACCAAAGCCTCAGGAACCGGGCTTGGTCTGGCGTTAAGTCAACGCATCATTAATGCCCATCAGGGGGATATTCGCGTCACCAGTTTGCCGGGCTACGGCGCAACCTTCACCCTTATTTTACCGATCAACCCGCAGGGAAATCAGACTGTATGACCGCTATTAATCGCATCCTTATTGTTGATGATGAAGATAATGTTCGCCGTATGCTGAGCACCGCTTTTGCACTACAAGGATACGAAACACATTGTGCGAACAACGGACGCACCGCATTACACCTGTTTGCCGATATTCACCCCGACGTGGTGTTGATGGATATCCGTATGCCTGAGATGGACGGCATCAAGGCACTAAAGGAGATGCGCAGCCAGGAGACCCGGACACCCGTTATTCTGATGACGGCCTATGCTGAAGTGGAAACCGCCGTCGAAGCACTACGCTGCGGTGCTTTCGACTATGTTATCAAACCGTTTGATCTCGATGAGTTGAATTTAATCGTTCAGCGCGCTTTACAACTCCAGTCAATGAAAAAAGAGATCCGCCATCTGCACCAGGCACTGAGCACCAGTTGGCAATGGGGGCACATTCTCACCAACAGCCCGGCTATGATGGACATCTGCAAAGACACCGCCAAAATAGCCCTTTCTCAGGCCAGCGTCTTGATTAGCGGTGAAAGCGGCACCGGGAAAGAGTTGATTGCCAGAGCGATTCACTACAATTCGCGGCGGGCAAAGGGGCCGTTCATTAAAGTCAACTGCGCGGCGCTGCCGGAATCGTTGCTCGAAAGTGAACTGTTTGGTCATGAAAAAGGTGCATTTACTGGTGCACAAACCTTGCGTCAGGGATTATTTGAACGTGCCAACGAAGGTACTCTGCTCCTCGACGAAATTGGCGAAATGCCGCTGGTACTGCAAGCCAAATTACTACGCATTCTGCAGGAACGGGAATTTGAACGGATTGGCGGCCATCAGACCATAAAAGTTGATATCCGCATCATTGCTGCCACCAACCGCGACTTGCAGGCAATGGTAAAAGAAGGCACCTTCCGTGAAGATCTCTTTTATCGCCTTAACGTTATTCATTTAATACTGCCGCCTCTGCGCGATCGCCGGGAAGATATTTCCCTGTTAGCTAATCACTTTTTGCAAAAATTCAGTAGTGAGAATCAGCGCGATATTATCGACATCGATCCGATGGCAATGTCACTGCTTACCGCCTGGTCATGGCCGGGAAATATTCGAGAGCTTTCCAACGTCATTGAACGCGCCGTCGTAATGAACTCAGGTCCGATCATTTTTTCTGAGGATCTTCCGCCACAGATTCGTCAGCCAGTCTGTAATGCTGGTGAGGCAAAAACAGCCCCTGTCGGTGAGCGTAATTTAAAAGAGGAAATTAAACGCGTCGAAAAACGCATCATTATGGAAGTGCTGGAACAACAGGACGGAAACCGAACCCGCACCGCTTTGATGCTGGGCATCAGTCGCCGTGCATTGATGTATAAACTCCAGGAATACGGTATCGATCCGGCGGATGTATAACACCAAAACTTGCTATGCAGAAATTTGCACAGTGCGCAAATTTCTGCATAGCCAATCATCCTCCTTCTTAATCCCCACCTTATTTATTCTTTTATATTCAATCAGTTAAAAACAACATCAAATATTCTCATTCTGGCACTCCCCTTGCTATTCCCTGACTGTACCCACAACGGTGTATGCAAGAGGGATAAATAATGAAAACAAAATTGATGACATTACAAGACGCCTCCGGCTTCTTTCGTGACGGCATGACCATCATGGTGGGCGGATTTATGGGGATTGGCACTCCATCCCGCCTGGTTGAAGCATTACTGGAATCTGGTGTTCGCGACCTGACATTGATAGCCAATGATACCGCGTTTGTTGATACCGGCATCGGTCCGCTCATCGTCAATGGTCGAGTCCGCAAAGTAATTGCGTCACATATCGGCACCAACCCGGAAACAGGTCGGCGCATGATATCTGGTGAGATGGACGTCGTTCTGGTGCCACAAGGTACGCTAATCGAGCAAATTCGCTGTGGTGGCGCTGGACTTGGTGGTTTTCTCACCCCAACTGGTGTCGGCACCGTCGTAGAGGAAGGCAAACAGACACTGACACTCGACGGTAAAACCTGGCTGCTCGAACGCCCGCTGCGCGCCGACCTGGCGCTAATTCGCGCTCATCGTTGCGACACACTTGGCAACCTGACCTATCAACTTAGCGCCCGCAACTTTAACCCCCTGATTGCCCTTGCGGCTGATATCACGCTGGTAGAGCCAGATGAACTGGTCGAAACCGGCGAGCTGCAACCTGACCATATTGTCACCCCTGGTGCCGTTATCGACCACATCATCGTTTCACAGGAGAGCAAATAATGGATGCGAAACAACGTATTGCACGCCGTGTGGCACAAGAGCTTCGTGATGGTGACATCGTGAATCTGGGCATTGGTCTGCCGACGATGGTCGCCAACTATTTGCCAGAAGGCATTCATATCACTCTGCAATCGGAAAACGGCTTCCTCGGTTTAGGCCCGGTCACGACAGCGCATCCCGATCTGGTGAACGCTGGCGGACAGCCATGTGGTGTTTTGCCTGGTGCAGCCATGTTTGACAGCGCCATGTCATTTGCGCTGATCCGTGGCGGTCATATTGATGCCTGCGTGCTCGGTGGTTTGCAGGTAGACGAAGAAGCCAACCTCGCGAACTGGGTAGTGCCTGGAAAAATGGTGCCCGGTATGGGTGGCGCGATGGATCTGGTGACCGGGGCCCGCAAAGTGATCATTGCCATGGAACATTGCGCCAAAGATGGTTCACCGAAAATTTTGCGCCGCTGCACCATGCCGCTTACTGCGCAACACGCAGTGCATATGCTGGTCACTGAACTGGCTGTCTTTCGTTTCATTGACGGCAAAATGTGGCTCACCGAAATTGCCGACGGGTGTGATTTAGCCACCGTGCGTGCCAAAACCGAAGCTCAGTTTGAAGTAGCCGCCGATCTGAATACGCAACGGGGTGATTTATGATTGGTCGCATCTCGCGTTTTATGACGCGTTTTGTCAGCCGGTGGCTTCCCGATCCTCTGATCTTTGCCATGTTGCTGACGTTGCTAACGTTCGTGATCGCGCTTTGGTTAACACCACAAACGCCGATCAGCATGGTGAAAATGTGGGGTGACGGTTTCTGGAACTTGCTGGCGTTCGGTATGCAGATGGCGCTGATCATCGTTACCGGTCATGCCCTTGCCAGCTCTGCTCCAGTGAAAAGCTTGCTGCGGACTGCCGCCTCCGCCGCAAAGACGCCCGTACAGGGCGTCATGCTGGTCACGTTCTTCGGTTCCGTCGCTTGTGTCATCAACTGGGGATTTGGTCTGGTTGTCGGCGCAATGTTCGCCCGTGAAGTCGCCCGGCGAGTACCTGGCTCTGATTATCCGTTGCTCATTGCCTGCGCCTACATTGGTTTTCTCACCTGGGGTGGCGGCTTCTCTGGCTCAATGCCTCTGTTGGCTGCAACACCGGGCAACCCGGTTGAGCATATCGCCGGGCTTATCCCGGTGGGCGATACTCTGTTCAGTGGTTTTAACATTTTCATCACTGTGGCATTGATTGTGGTGATGCCATTTATCACCCGCATGATGATGCCAAAACCGTCTGACGTGGTGAGTATCGATCCGAAACTACTCATGGAAGAGGCTGATTTTCAGAAGCAGCTACCGAAAGATGCTCCACCGTCCGAGCGACTGGAAGAAAGCCGCATTCTGACGTTGATCATCGGCGCACTCGGTATCGCTTACCTGGCAATGTACTTCAGCGAACATGGCTTCAACATCACCATCAATACCGTCAACCTGATGTTTATGATTGCGGGTCTGCTGCTACATAAAACGCCAATGGCTTATATGCGAGCTATCAGCGCGGCAGCACGCAGTACCGCCGGTATTCTGGTGCAATTCCCCTTCTACGCCGGGATCCAACTGATGATGGAGCACTCCGGTCTGGGCGGACTCATTACCGAATTCTTTATCAATGTTGCGAACAAAGACACCTTCCCGGTAATGACCTTCTTTAGTTCTGCACTGATTAACTTCGCCGTTCCGTCTGGTGGCGGTCACTGGGTTATTCAGGGACCTTTCGTGATACCCGCAGCCCAGGCGCTGGGCGCTGATCTCGGTAAATCGGTAATGGCAATCGCCTACGGCGAGCAATGGATGAACATGGCACAACCGTTCTGGGCGCTGCCAGCACTGGCAATCGCCGGGCTCGGTGTCCGCGACATCATGGGCTATTGCATCACTGCCCTGCTCTTCTCCGGCGTCATTTTCGTCATTGGTTTAACGCTGTTCTGACGGCAACTCTACAGACAGAAGGAATATAAAATGAAAAATTGTGTCATCGTCAGTGCGGTACGTACTGCCATCGGTAGTTTTAATGGTTCACTCGCCTCCACCAGCGCCATCGATCTGGGGGCAACAGTAATTCAGGCCGCCATTGAACGCGCAAAACTCGATTCACAACACGTCGATGAAGTGATTATGGGTAACGTATTGCAGGCCGGGCTGGGGCAAAATCCGGCTCGTCAGGCACTGCTAAAAAGCGGACTGGCAGAAACGGTGTGCGGATTTACGGTCAACAAAGTATGTGGTTCTGGTCTGAAAAGCGTGGCGCTTGCCGCCCAGGCAATTCAGGCCGGTCAGGCACAGAGCATCGTAGCGGGTGGAATGGAGAACATGAGTTTAGCGCCCTATTTACTCGATGCAAAAGCACGCTCTGGTTATCGTCTTGGAGACGGACAGGTTTATGACGTGATCCTGCGCGATGGCCTGATGTGCGCCACTCACGGTTATCATATGGGTATTACCGCCGAGAACGTTGCCAAAGAGTACGGAATTACCCGTGAAATGCAGGATGAACTGGCGCTACATTCACAGCGTAAAGCGGCAGCAGCCATTGAGTCCGGTGCTTTTACCGCCGAAATTGTCCCGGTAAATGTTGTCACACGGAAGAAAAACATCGTCTTCGATCGCGATGAATTCCCGAAAGTAGATTCTACTGCAGAAGCTCTTGCTGCATTGCGCCCGGCCTTCGACAAAGCCGGAACGGTCACCGCCGGGAACGCGTCTGGCATTAACGATGGGGCTGCCGCACTGGTGATTATGGAAGAATCTGCGGCGCTGGCGGCAGGCCTAAAACCACTGGCACGCATTAAAAGCTATGCCAGCGGTGGCGTGCCCCCTGCATTGATGGGTATGGGGCCAGTACCTGCCACGCAAAAAGCGTTACAACTGGCGGGGCTGCAACTGGCAGACATTGATCTCATCGAAGCCAATGAAGCATTTGCCGCGCAGTTCCTTGCCGTTGGGAAAACCCTGGGCTTTGATCCTGAGAAAGTGAATGTCAACGGCGGAGCCATCGCGCTGGGGCATCCTATCGGCGCCAGCGGTGCACGTATTCTGGTCACACTATTACATGCAATGCAGGCTCGCGATAAAACGCTGGGTCTGGCGACGCTGTGCATTGGCGGCGGTCAGGGAATTGCGATGGTGATTGAACGATTGAATTAACGAACAAAAACGCCCGATAGCGAAAGTCATCGGGCGTTTTCTTAAACATCGACAGTGAAAGTAACCTCATTAATTACCAGTCAAAACTTTTCACCAGCGTCAGCTCGCCAGCATTACGCATCGGTACAATAAATGTTTCCTGTTTCTCATTGACCGATCCTTCATCGGTGATCAGCGTCAGTTGGGCGGTGGTTAATTCCGTTTCGCTGCGTCCGCCATAGTAGTTGATATACACCTGATAACGCCCGTGAACTGGCGCTGGCATGGCGAAAATCTCGGGTCCGTACCCCGTCGTGACATCCATATCCAGTGCGCCACTGTTTTTCAGCACCGTGTTACCGTACCAGGCGTGTTCGCCATCAGGCGTAACGACATGAAGATCGAGGTCGGTATTATCCGTATCCCACGAGAGAACCAGCCGTAAACGTGCGCGAATCGTTCCTGTACCCGGCGTTGAGTAAAACTGCATTTTTTGTCGGCTTTGCCCATCCGGGCTGATGACCTGCACACTGTTGCTGCCTTCAATGCCCTGACGCCAGCGGAAAGTAGGGCTATTGCACCAAAACGTACAAGGCCATAAAACCGCCAGCCTTTCGCCTTTTTTTCACCACTCATTGCCACATTCCTTGTGTAAAGCCAGCCATTTTTTATGGGCGATGCACAACTTTATCGCGCCCTAATACGACAAAAGCCCAGACTTTGCAGCCTGGACTTTTCAATTTAAAAAAGGGAGATGGCTCCCTTTTGACATGAAGAAATAAAATTATTCTTCTTCTGGCTCGTCGTCAACGTCCACTTCCGGAGCGATTTCATCGTCCCCTTCCGCAGCACTGCCATCGATGGTATCCAGATCTTCCTCGTCAACCGGTTCAGCAACACGTTGCAGACCCACTACGTTTTCATCTTCCGCAGTACGGATGAGGATCACGCCCTGGGTGTTACGGCCCACGATGCTGATTTCCGAAACGCGGGTACGTACCAGCGTACCGGCATCGGTGATCATCATGATCTGATCGCAGTCATCAACCTGTACCGCACCAACCACTAAACCGTTACGTTCAGTCACTTTGATGGAGATAACCCCTTTCGTCGCACGCGACTTAGTTGGGTATTCCGCCACCGCAGTACGTTTACCGTAACCGTTTTGTGTTGCAGTAAGGATTGCGCCATCGCCACGCGGTACGATCAGAGACACGACTTTATCGCCTTCGCCTAAACGAATACCGCGAACACCCGTGGTGTTGCAGCCCATCGCACGGACAGAAGACTCTTTAAAGCGCACCACTTTACCTTCGGCGGAGAACAGCATTACTTCGTCTTCGCCACTGGTCAGATCAACGCCGATCAGCTCATCGCCTTCAACCAGCTTGATCGCCACTTTACCGGCGGTACGCAGACGGTTGAATTCGGTGAGGACGGTTTTCTTCACAGTACCGTTAGCAGTCGCCATGAAGACTTTCACGCCTTCTTCAAACTCGGTCACAGGCAGGATCGCGGTGATACGTTCGTCCTGTTCCAGCGGCAGCAGGTTGACGATCGGACGACCACGTGCACCACGAGAAGCTTCCGGCAACTGATAAACCTTCATCGAATAGACGCGACCACGGCTGGAGAAGCACAGAATATGGTCGTGGGTGTTCGCCACCAGCAGTCGGTCGATAAAGTCTTCTTCTTTAATACGTGCGGCAGATTTACCTTTCCCGCCACGACGCTGCGCTTCGTATTCCGAAAGCGGCTGGTACTTCACGTAGCCCTGGTGAGAGAGCGTCACGACCACATCTTCCTGAGTGATCAGATCTTCCAGGTTGATGTCTGCGCTGTTGGCAGTGATTTCAGTACGACGTTTGTCGCCGAACTGTTCACGAACCAGTTCCAGCTCTTCGCGGATCACTTCCATCAGACGATCGGCGCTACCCAGAATACGCAGCAGTTCCGCGATCTGATCCAGCAGTTCTTTGTATTCGTCGAGCAGTTTTTCGTGCTCAAGGCCGGTCAGTTTCTGCAAACGCAGATCCAGAATTGCCTGAGCTTGCTGTTCGGTCAGGTAGTACAGACCGTCACGCACGCCGAACTCTGGCTCCAGCCATTCCGGACGCGCAGCATCGTCACCCGCACGCTCCAGCATCGCGGCAACGTTGCCCAGCTGCCACGGATTAGCAACCAGCGCGGTTTTCGCTTCTGCAGGCGTCGGCGCATGACGGATCAGTTCAATGATCGGGTCGATGTTCGCCAGTGCTACGGCTAATGCTTCAAGAATATGAGCACGATCGCGGGCTTTACGCAGTTCGAAAATGGTACGACGGGTCACCACTTCGCGACGGTGACGGACAAACGCAGCGATAATGTCTTTCAGGTTCATGATCTTCGGCTGACCATGGTGCAATGCAACCATGTTGATACCGAAAGAAACCTGCAGCTGGGTCTGGGAGTAGAGGTTGTTGAGCACCACTTCACCGACCGCATCGCGTTTAACTTCAATCACGATGCGCATACCGTCTTTGTCAGACTCGTCACGCAGCGCGCTGATGCCTTCCACGCGTTTTTCTTTTACCAGTTCCGCAATCTTCTCGATCAGGCGCGCTTTGTTCACCTGATACGGAATTTCGTGGACGATAATGGTTTCACGCCCGGTTTTGGCGTCAACTTCCACTTCGGCACGAGCGCGGATATATACCTTGCCGCGACCGGTACGGTAAGCTTCTTCAATACCGCGACGACCGTTAATGATTGCCGCCGTTGGGAAGTCCGGCCCCGGGATGTGTTCCATCAGCCCTTCAATGCTGATGTCTTCATCATCGATATACGCCAGACAACCGTTGATGACTTCCGTCAGGTTGTGCGGCGGGATGTTGGTTGCCATACCTACGGCGATACCGGAAGAACCGTTCACCAGCAGGTTAGGAATTTTGGTTGGCATGACGTCGGGAATTTTTTCCGTGCCGTCATAGTTATCAACGAAATCGACCGTCTCTTTTTCGAGATCGGCCATCAGTTCATGGGCAATTTTCGCCAGACGGATTTCCGTATAACGCATTGCCGCCGCAGAGTCGCCGTCGATGGAACCGAAGTTACCCTGACCGTCTACCAGCATGTAACGCAGCGAGAATGGCTGCGCCATACGGACGATCGTGTCATAAACCGCCGAGTCACCATGGGGATGGTATTTACCGATTACGTCACCAACGACACGGGCAGATTTTTTATAGGCTTTGTTCCAGTCATTGCCTAGTACGTTCATGGCGTAAAGTACGCGACGGTGTACCGGCTTCAGGCCATCTCGGACATCTGGCAGCGCACGGCCAACAATGACCGACATCGCATAATCCAGATAGGAGCTCTTCAGCTCTTCCTCAATGTTGACCGGTGTAATTTCTCTCGCAAGGTCGCTCATCTAACCGCTATCCCTCTACTGTATCCCGGATTCAAAGGTCGCAAATTATAACACAGCCGCGCAGATTGAGGTAAACCTATACGCTTTATTCACATCCAATGCCTGATATACTCGTTTGTCTTGCCAATTACGGAGTAGAAGTGCCAATGAATGCCGAAAAATCGCCGGTAAACCATAACGTAGACCACGAAGAGATCGCTAAATTTGAAGCCGTCGCCTCCCGCTGGTGGGATCTTGAAGGTGAGTTCAAACCGCTGCACCGCATTAACCCGCTGCGTCTGGGCTATATTGCCGAGCGTGCTGGCGGTTTATTTGGCAAAAAGGTGCTCGATGTCGGTTGTGGCGGCGGCATTCTGGCTGAGAGTATGGCGCGCGAAGGCGCGACGGTGACCGGCCTAGATATGGGTTTTGAACCGCTACAGGTTGCAAAGCTACACGCGCTGGAAAGCGGTATTCAGGTGGAGTACGTGCAGGAAACCGTTGAAGAACACGCAGCAAAACATGCCGGACAGTATGATGTGGTGACCTGCATGGAGATGCTGGAGCACGTCCCCGATCCACAGTCAGTGGTTAGAGCCTGTGCGCAACTGGTGAAACCGGGCGGCGATGTCTTTTTCTCCACGCTTAACCGCAACGGCAAGTCATGGCTGATGGCGGTGGTCGGCGCGGAATATATTTTGCGCATGGTGCCCAAAGGCACGCATGATGTGAAGAAGTTTATTAAACCGGCAGAACTGCTGGGCTGGGTGGATCAGACCAGTCTTAAAGAGCGCCATATGACCGGGCTACATTACAACCCAATCACAAATACTTTTAAGCTCGGCCCCGGCGTGGATGTGAACTATATGCTGCACACGCAGAATAAGTGAGATTGTTGACCGGATACATCTGACAACCGCGCCAATGCCTGATGCGACGCTTGCCGCGTCTTATCAGACCTACAAATGACTCCCCTGTTGACCGGATTCATCTGGCAACCGTACCAATGCCTGATGCGACGCTTGCCGCGTCTTATCAGGCCTACAAATGGCTCTCCTGTTGACCGGATTCATCCGGCAACCGTACCAATGCCTGATGCGACGCTTGCCGCGTCTTATCAGGCTTACAAATGACTCCCCCGTAGGTCGGATAAGGCGTTTACGCCGCATCCGGCAACGATGCCGGGCGGACAACAATTACCATTTCACCGTCATCGACAAAAATCCTGCCGTCTGGGCAAAATCATCACTTCCCTTCTGCCATGCGACGCTGCCGCGCAGGGAAACTCGCTGGCTAATATTGCCTGTTATCCCCACTTTTATTTCACCACGCTGCTTCGCCGCATCGTCGCTGATATTGCTGCCATCGTCTTCAATTTCCGCCGAATGGGGATGGTGATAATAATTCAGATCCAGGGTTGGCGTGATATGGAAAGCATTACGCCATTCGCTATGTATCCCGACACGCGTCTGAATATCATCGCCCTGCGATTGCGACACCCGCGCACGGTTAGCGGCGGTAAAATCATTCTGCTGCACGCCCTGATAAATCACCTGCGCCTGTGGTTCGATTACCACACCATGCCCCGGTAACCACTGATAGCCAGCTTCCAGCGAGGCGATGATCCCCGACGAGTGGTAATGATCCGCGCCATCGCCTTGTTCGGAAACATCATTGCTAAACCACGCGTATTGCAGCCAGCTATCCAGCCACGCCCCCTGCTGCTGGCTACCATGCTGAAACCAGCTCGAAGTCAGCCCAACGGCATAACCGTGGTTCTGGTTATCGGCGCGAGTTCCAGTCATATTCGAGCGGCTGTCGCCCTGGTTATCGCTGTAGCCACCGACAATCCCAAGCATCCATTCGCCATCATCGCCCCAGCGCCCCCTAAACAGGTCACCGCTAAGCTGCACCGTAGAGGTGTCTTCATGCTGAGCCAGTTGCCCCGCAGCCGTGTAATGATAACGTCCGCCGATAATGCGCAAATGCAGCGTCTGACCGTTGCTACCTGCGTGATCGTGTCGCTCCATCACAAACGCCTGATTTGCCGCCCGAATGTTATTAAGATATCCACCAATTTTTGCATTCAACACCGGCTGATAAGCGGGCGTGGGATCCGGATCGGGAGTCGGATCTGGATCAGGTGGCGATGGCGGCGTGACTTTTTGTGATCGCAAATACCAGTCGTTGTTATCTTCCACCAGCGTGTAGTCATACGCTCCCATATTGACGTAGCCGCTGCCCGCCAGACTGAACTGCGCGTTATTTTGAAATTGTGTGGGATCGACAGCGAAATCAACCACTTTTATACCTGTAGATGTCGGATCGCCAATGCCAGTAATGGGGTTAACCACCACGGTCGTGTTGCCAGCGGTATTACCGTTCAACACCAACCGGTCGCTTACCGAGTCATCGCCGTTTAATTCGCTGTCGAGCAACAACGTACCGCCACCGTTGTAATCACCGTTTACGATCAGGGTATCGCCAGCGACGCCATTTTGCAGGCTGACCGCGCCGAAAGTATTGCTCAGATCACCATTGATCGTCACGCCAGGAAGATAAGTCAGGCTGTCAGTTTCAAGGTTGGTATTAAGCTCGCCCGTTAACGTAACGCCATCGGTGACATTCACCAGCGTACCGCCACCGTTAAATAATGAGGCGTCGAGCGCCACAGACGTATCCTGCCCGGTTAAACGCAAAACCGTGCCATCGCTGATGTCGATAGTGCCACTGGAACTGGCATCAATAGACTGAATATCCTGATCCGCGCCAGTCTCGAACGTTGCCCCGTCACCAACCCACAGCGACGAAGCGTAAGGAAAGATATCCGCAACATCACCTTTCAGCGTACCTTCTTCCACTCGCACCGCCGACTGCGCCGTGCCGCTGGCAGTCAGTTCCAGCGTGCCTGCACCGGTTTTCGTCAGTGTGGTTCCCGCGTCCTGGTGCTGTCCACTGCTGTCGGCCATCAATGCGCCCCACTGCGTCACAGCACCATCATCAACCACAATTTCGCCATCAGCGCGCATTTCGATATCACGCCCATGACCAGCCATCGCAGAGCGAGTATCGACATCAGCCGTAATCTCCATCGCGCTATCTTGTTGATTATCAGTGAAGATAACCTGGCGGTTATAGTGAGTATCACCAAGCTGAGAATTGTTGCTCACTACCAGCGTGCCGGAAGCGATTTGTGTTGTGCCGAGGTATTGATTGTCATTCGCCAGGCTTACCTGTCCATCGCCTGCATCTACCACTACATAGACGCCTTTTTTCCCGTCATCGCCAATATGCAAATCCTCACCACTATAAAGATCGACAACGTCCTGCTGACCAATCACCGTACCGCCGTTACCACTGATTTCCAGCCCATCGTTCTCTGACGTACCGCTCTGCCAGGTGGTGAAATCGGAGAGATCTAATACGCCAGCGTTTAACACAATTGACTGCGGATCGTCCTGCATCGCCGCCAGATCCGCCGCGTTTCCCGCCAGCGAGAGGATTGCGCCATCTTCCACCACAATATCGCCGGTCAGCGCCATCGACGACGCCCCCGCCAGCGCATAGCTACCATTTTCGGCAATGGTCAGTTGCCCTTCACCTTCAATAGTTCCGCTAAACCCACCGGCATTTACCGTCACGTTACCGCCAGCATCAATATTTAAAGTGCCATTCTGAAAACCCGTCAGTGAGTGAACAAAAGTCTGCTGTGTTGCGCCAACGTTAAGTTCTGCCTGATCATCCCGATGACTGATACTGCCGACCATCAGTCCATAGCAATTTTGTGGATTACTCTGGCAACGATCATCGCCAACATTCATCAGCGAATTGCTACGCCCCAGCGTCACTTCACCGTTTTCAACCCGCATCTCGCCGGTAAAATTATTATTATCCGCATTAAGCACCAGTTCGCCTGCGCCGGTTTTGCTGATACTTCCGGTTCCGGCAATGGAATCGAGCGCACCATCGTTGCTCAGGTCACCAATAATCAACGTTTTATTACCAGCGATATCAAACCTGACCTGACTTGAATCGATGTACATAAAGCCGCCCGCCGATGCAGATGGCGCATCGCCATATCCTGCGGCACTGTTGTTCTCATCCATCAAAACGCCACCGTTGTAGCTGTAGCTGGCATCAACCGAAATATCAATAAGATAGGGAGAGTTCGTACTACTGCTATAAATTGCGCCACCGTAACCTTCAGCAATATTATCTGTAAACGTGGTGTTATTAATTATTGTGAACTCTGATGGGTGAATGGTTTCCGTATTATTATCAGTGATATCGATAGCGCCACCATCGCCATCACTGTAACTTGTTGATGTATATGCCCGATTATGATTAAAAATCGTATTATTTAAGTAAATATTATTATTAATCGAATAAATTGCGCCACCTTTGCCGTCGTTAGCAATATTACCTGTAAATACAGCATTGGTAACGCTAAGATCAATATCACCAGCGTCATTTGTACCCGCAGAATAGATTGCCCCGCCATATCCTCCTGCCACATTACTGTCGAAGATAACCTGAGTAAGATTCAGCGTTGAGTTTTCTTTCGCAAAAATAGCACCTCCATTATTATATTCACCACTCACGGTATTATTTTCGAACAGAGTCATACCTGTTCCACCTTGTGCTGACAATATGAAATCAGCTCCTTGTTGTAAAAATACCGCCCCGCCACTGGCATCATTTGCCATAGAGGAAAAAATAAGCCATTGCCCGTCAGCAACACTCCAGGTCTGCATACTACCTGAGAGGCTCTGGCGACTGGCCAGGCAACTGGTAGAAACATTAACCCCCTGACATGAAGACAGAATCTGCGACGCCGCGTTTGCACGCGTAAACACGCAAGCAACGACAGCCAGGAAAATTAACAGATATCCTTTCCTGATAAAAATAATCCATTTTTTATTCATGATCTGACAGCCTGTGAGAAATAACAGGCTATCATTAAAAGGCATATTGCGATTGTAGATAATAACCAATTGTAAACAAGAAATTTTTAAAATAAGCGTACCAGCAATAATATTTACAGAAAGGAATTAATTATTTCTTTCAAAGTTTACCTGATTATTAAACAATGATAATTAAAACATATTAAACTGATTAATTCATTTCTTGTTTACCTGGAATAATCAATATCGCAAACTTTTATTTTACATCTACTGATTAAAAAATATCTGTTTCGTGAACCACACCTCTTTACATTTGCTCACATCATAAACATAACAATAAGTGTCGACGTGATATGAGTTTGTGATGGTATCAATTTTCGCCACATCTGACATAAGCGCAATAAATAACCTGGATCAATAATTATCTTAAATTGAACGTTCAAGAAATCACCGAACGGTTATTTTTAACAATTTTTTCTCTTCCCATTGACTTTCCCGAACACCTTGTCTGACCTAAGGTGCGTGGAAGCCGCCTTTTCCGTCGCGAGTTATCCACAAAGTTATACACTTGCAAGAGGGCCATTTTCACACTATCTTGCAGTGAATCCCAAACATACCCCCTATATATAGTGTTTGTAGCGACTTCCCTCACTACAGGTAGTCTGCATGAAACTATTTCGGAAAGAACAGGTACTACATACATGAATCAGAATCTGCTGGTGACAAAGCGCAACGGTAGCACAGAGCGCATCAATCTCGACAAAATCCATCGCGTTCTGGATTGGGCGGCAGAAGGACTGCATAACGTTTCGATTTCCCAGGTCGAACTGCGCTCCCACATTCAGTTTTATGACGGTATCAAGACTTCTGACATCCACGAAACCATTATCAAGGCTGCCGCAGACCTGATCTCCCGTGAAGCACCGGATTATCAGTACCTCGCCGCGCGCCTGGCAATTTTCCACCTGCGTAAAAAAGCCTACGGCCAGTTTGAGCCGCCTGCGCTGTATGACCATGTGAAGAAAATGGTCGAAATGGGCAAATACGATAATCATCTGCTGGAAGACTACACGGAAGAAGAGTTCAAGCAGATGGACACGTTTATCGATCACGACCGTGATATGACCTTCTCTTACGCTGCCGTTAAGCAACTGGAAGGCAAATATCTGGTACAAAACCGCGTAACCGGCGAGATCTACGAAAGCGCCCAGTTCCTGTATATTCTGGTTGCTGCCTGCCTGTTCTCAAACTATCCGCGTGAAACCCGTCTGCAATATGTGAAGCGTTTTTACGACGCGGTTTCCACATTTAAAATTTCGCTGCCGACGCCAATCATGTCCGGCGTGCGTACCCCGACTCGTCAGTTCAGCTCCTGCGTACTGATCGAATGCGGCGACAGCCTGGATTCCATCAACGCGACTTCCAGCGCGATTGTAAAATACGTTTCCCAGCGTGCGGGTATCGGTATCAACGCCGGGCGTATTCGTGCGCTGGGTAGCCCGATTCGCGGTGGCGAAGCGTTCCACACCGGTTGTATTCCGTTCTACAAACATTTCCAGACGGCGGTGAAATCCTGCTCTCAGGGCGGTGTGCGCGGCGGTGCAGCAACGCTGTTCTACCCAATTTGGCATCTGGAAGTAGAAAGCCTGCTGGTGCTGAAAAACAACCGTGGGGTTGAAGGCAACCGCGTCCGTCATATGGACTACGGGGTACAAATCAACAAACTGATGTATACCCGCCTGCTGAAAGGTGAAGATATCACTCTGTTCAGCCCGTCCGACGTACCGGGGCTGTACGACGCGTTCTTCGCCGATCAGGAAGAGTTTGAACGTCTGTATACCAAATATGAGAAAGACGACAGCATCCGCAAGCAGCGTGTGAAAGCCGTTGAGCTGTTCTCGCTGATGATGCAGGAACGTGCGTCTACCGGTCGTATCTATATTCAGAACGTTGACCACTGCAACACCCACAGCCCGTTTGATCCGGCTATTGCACCAGTGCGCCAGTCTAACCTGTGCCTGGAAATCGCCCTGCCGACCAAACCGCTCAATGACGTCAACGACGAAAACGGTGAAATCGCGCTGTGTACGCTGTCTGCTTTCAACCTGGGCGCAATTAATAGCCTGGATGAACTGGAAGAGCTGGCGATTCTGGCGGTACGCGCACTCGACGCGTTGCTGGATTATCAGGACTACCCGATCCCGGCAGCCAAACGCGGAGCGATGGGTCGTCGCACGCTGGGTATTGGTGTAATCAACTTCGCTTACTACCTGGCGAAGCACGGTAAACGCTACTCCGACGGCAGCGCCAACAACTTGACGCATAAAACCTTCGAAGCCATTCAGTATTACCTGCTGAAAGCGTCTAACGAGCTGGCGAAAGAGCAAGGCGCGTGTCCGTGGTTTAACGAAACCACTTACGCGAAAGGCATCCTGCCGATCGATACCTACAAGAAAGATCTGGATGCTATCGCCAATGAACCGCTGCATTACGACTGGGAAGCGTTGCGTGAGTCAATCAAAACGCACGGCCTGCGTAACTCCACGCTTTCTGCTCTGATGCCGTCCGAGACCTCTTCGCAGATCTCCAACGCCACTAACGGTATTGAGCCGCCGCGCGGTTACGTCAGCATTAAAGCGTCGAAAGACGGTATTCTGCGCCAGGTGGTGCCTGACTACGAACACCTGCACGACGCCTATGAGCTGCTGTGGGAAATGCCGGGTAACGATGGCTACCTGCAACTGGTGGGTATCATGCAGAAATTTATCGATCAGTCGATCTCTGCTAACACCAACTACGATCCGTCACGTTTCCCGTCAGGAAAAGTGCCGATGCAGCAGTTGCTGAAAGACCTGCTCACCGCCTACAAATTCGGGGTCAAAACGCTGTATTATCAGAACACCCGTGACGGCGCTGAAGACGCGCAGGACGATCTGGTGCCGTCAATCCAGGACGATGGCTGCGAAAGCGGCGCATGTAAGATCTGATAATCCCCCAGCCTTTGCACCAAACCGTCCCCTCTCCCCTTGCGGGAGAGGGTTAGGGTGAGGGGTAATAAAACCACAGGACACATTCATGGCATATACCACCTTTTCACAGACGAAGAATGATCAGCTCAAAGAACCCATGTTCTTTGGTCAGCCGGTCAACGTGGCTCGCTACGATCAGCAAAAATATGAAATCTTCGAAAAATTGATCGAAAAGCAGCTCTCTTTCTTCTGGCGCCCGGAAGAAGTTGACGTCTCCCGCGACCGTATCGATTATCAGGCGCTGCCGGAGCACGAAAAACACATCTTTATCAGCAACCTGAAATATCAGACGCTGCTGGATTCCATTCAGGGTCGTAGCCCGAACGTGGCGCTGCTGCCGCTGATTTCCATTCCCGAACTGGAAACCTGGGTAGAAACCTGGGCGTTTTCGGAAACAATTCACTCCCGCTCCTACACGCACATCATTCGTAATATCGTTAACGATCCGTCTGTTGTGTTTGACGATATCGTCACCAACGAGCAGATCCAGAAACGCGCGGAAGGGATTTCAGCTTACTACGACGAACTGATCGAAATGACCAGTTACTGGCATCTGCTTGGCGAAGGCACTCATACCGTCAACGGCAAAACCGTGACCGTTAGCCTGCGCGAGCTGAAGAAAAAACTGTATCTCTGCCTGATGAGCGTTAACGCGCTGGAAGCGATTCGTTTCTACGTCAGCTTCGCTTGCTCTTTCGCATTCGCTGAACGTGAGCTGATGGAAGGCAACGCTAAAATTATTCGTCTGATTGCCCGTGACGAAGCCCTGCACCTGACCGGTACTCAGCATATGCTGAATCTGTTACGCAGCGGCGCGGACGATCCTGAGATGGCGGAAATTGCCGAAGAGTGTAAACAAGAGTGCTATGACCTGTTTGTCCAGGCGGCACAGCAAGAGAAAGATTGGGCGGATTATCTGTTCCGTGACGGTTCGATGATTGGTCTGAATAAAGACATTCTCTGCCAGTACGTCGAGTACATCACTAATATCCGTATGCAGGCGGTTGGTTTAGATCTGCCGTTCCAGACGCGCTCCAACCCGATCCCGTGGATCAACACCTGGCTGGTGTCTGATAACGTACAGGTTGCTCCGCAGGAAGTGGAAGTCAGTTCTTATCTGGTCGGACAGATTGACTCGGAAGTAGACACCGACGATTTGAGTAACTTCCAACTCTGATGGCTCGCGTTACCCTGCGCATCACTGGCACACAACTGCTGTGCCAGGATGAACACCCTTCCCTGCTGGCGGCGCTGGAATCCCACAATGTGGCAGTTGAGTATCAGTGCCGCGAAGGCTACTGCGGCTCCTGTCGCACGCGCCTTGTTGCAGGCCAGGTTGACTGGATTACCGAACCGTTAGCCTTTATTCAGCCGGGGGAAATTTTGCCCTGTTGTTGCCGGGCAAAAGGCGATATTGAAATCGAGATGTGATCGGGTACTAACGCCAGATGCGACGCTTATGCGTCTTATCTGGTCTACAACGATTACATGGCGTAGTAATACGCTTTCACCTGCTCCCAATCCGCTTTGGGGATCGGCTCCAGATATTTCTCCAGCTGGCGGAAGTCATGATGAATCGCCTTATGGCGACGCAGACGACGGCGACTTTTCTCCAGATCAAGAAAACCGGCTTCTGCCTTACCTTCTGTTTTGACATAGATATGGCGAACATAACAGCAACCATGCTGACGATTAACGCTATGCATCTTTTTAAATGCCTGCGCCACCGCTTTCAACATGGCTTGCCGTACATCATCGGAATAAGGCATTACTACGTGTTGTGAATACCAGTCAGCAATACTGACAAACCCCGCCATATCTTCAGTCACCAGCAACGCGCGCCATTCGCCATCAATTTTCACCGCTTCTCCAAAAACGATTTTCGGCACAATCACGCCAGCGCGTTCCAGATCTTTTATCACCGCAACCTCGCGCACAATCGTCGGACGCCCAAACGGATAGCGGATAGAATAAAACAAGTGGTGAGTCATGCGCTTCACGTACAACTTTTTGCCGTTGTGCTCGACGCATTGCACCCCGCTCATGCCGTTGCGGCGGAAATTCGGCTCTTCAACCCAGTCACCTTCTGTAGCCCACCAATGATTAAACTCATCGTGTTTTGCTGAAACAGCCATACCCTGTCGCCTGTCTTTATTGTTAACGACAATGACTATAGGTGTTTACCTTAAGAAAAACTTAATAAAAAGTGTTTCTTAATGGATTTCTTTTGCCGGGAACAAGTCATCCCGCTCTAAATAACAGCAAGTAAGGATAACCAACAGATTTTATTTAAGAATTAACTATGTCCACTATATGTAGGGGTGTGGATGAAGAGTGGCATCGGATGGCACATAAGTGCCATCCGACACTGAATTTACTCTTTATTGAGGAATTTTACTGCCTTATCCGGGAAGTCCGTAAACAACCCATTAACACCTGCTTTGTTATACAGAGCGTCATACAGTTGATTCACATCGGTCGTATATGCCGGCAGTTTATCCGACCGCACGGTATAAGGATGCACCACCAGCTTATTCTGCTGTGCATCTTTCACCATTCCAGTCAGTTTGATATTGCCCGGCTGTGATGTCTCATCAATCACCATATGGTAATCGGGGCCAATACCGTCGGCATATTCCGCCACCTGCTTCATGGCACCCGGCTTAAACATCCAGTCATAGCTGTAATTTACCCAGGTTCCGTCCGGCTGCTTCTGCTGAGTTTCATTCCAGTCAGTATAAGCAATCAACTGAACCAGATTGAGATTCATGCCCATTTTCGGTTCCAGCTCATTTTTAATGCGTTTCAGCTCATCAGCATCAAAGCATTGCAAATAAACTTTGTCCCCTTTGTTGGTGTAACCATATTTTTTCAACACTTCCAGCGTTTTTGCCGCAATATCCTTCCCTTCCTGATGATGGAACCACGGCGCTTTAATTTCTGGATAGATGCCAATATTTTTCCCCGTCGAGTGATTTAATCCCTGAATAAATTCAATCTCTTCTTCGAAAGTGTGGACACGAAAGTCAGACTTACCCATCGGGAATCGCCCGGGGAAAGTCTGCACTTTTTTGCCGTTTACAATATCGAAACCTTCGGTAAATTTCAGAGACTTAATTTCATCCAGCGTGAAATCTATCGCGTAGTAGCGACCATCTTTACGCGCCCGATTCGGAAAACGATCGGCGACATCAGTAACGCGATCAAGATAGTGGTCATGCAGGACGACCAGATGGTCGTCTTTGGTCATTACCAAATCCTGCTCCAGATAGTCAGCGCCCTGTGCATATGCCATCGCTTTTGCTGGCAGCGTATGCTCCGGTAAATAACCACTGGCGCCGCGATGGGCTATTACAATTTTCTCGCTATTGTCTGCCGCCATTGCACTGCTTCCCATGATCATTCCACTCATCATGATCGCCATGCTAAGGTTTTTCAGCGTCAATTTCATGCCATTAGCCTCCGTTGCGTTTTTGCTGTAATTCCTGATGGCGACGTTTTTCGCCAATCATCACAACAATCAACAAGATAACCGCCAGAATGCTGCCGCCAATCATTACCATAAAGCCGCCATCCCAGCCGAAGAAGTCCACGGTGTAGCCAACAATCGCGCTCGCCGCCACCGAACCGCCCAGGTAACCAAATAGACCGGTAAAGCCCGCTGCCGTACCTGCCGCTTTTTTCGGTGCCAGTTCCAGCGCATGCAGACCGATCAGCATGACAGGGCCATAAATCAGGAAGCCAATGACAATCATACAAATCATATCTACGGTCGGGTTGCCCGCCGGGTTCATCCAGTAAACGATAGTTGCGATGGTCACCAGAGTCATAAAGAAAACGCCGGTTGCACCACGGTTGCCACGGAAGACTTTATCCGACATCCAGCCGCACAGTAGGGTGCCCGGAATGCCCGCGTACTCATAAAGGAAATAGGCCCAGGAAGATTTATCCAGCGCGAAGTGTTTCACCTCTTTCAGGTAAGTTGGCGACCAGTCGAGGATGCCGTAGCGAAGCAAATAAACGAACACGTTGGCGATAGCGATGTACCACAGCAGTTTGTTCGGCAGTACGTACTGCATGAAAATCTGCTTCGCGGTCAGTTCCTGTTCCGCTTTTTCGTTATAGTCGTCCGGGTAATCATTTTTGTACTCTTCGATCGGCGGCAGACCACAGGATTGCGGGGTATCGCGCATCATAGCAAAAGCGAAAAGCGCCACCAGAATGGCACAGAAAGCAGGCATATAAAGCGCCGCGTGCCAGTCATTGAACCAAGCCATCCCCAGCAAGAATAACAGCGGCGGAATACCACCACCGACGTTATGCGCACAGTTCCACACCGATACAATGCCGCCACGTTCTTTCTGTGACCACCAGTGCACCATGGTACGACCACACGGCGGCCACCCCATCCCCTGGAACCAGCCGCAGAGGAACAGCAGCACGAACATCACCGCAATGCTGGAAGTCGCCCACGGCACAAAGCCCATAAACAGCATCACTGCCGCAGCAAGAATCAAACCTGCTGGCAGGAAAACGCGCGGATTCGAGCGATCCGATACCGAGCCCATGATGAATTTCGAAAATCCATAGGCGATTGAGATCCCTGAAAGCGCAAAACCTAAATCGCCACGCGAGAATCCCTGCTCCACCAGGTAAGGCATTGCAAGAGCAAAGTTCTTACGAACCAGATAGTAAGCGGCATAACCAAAGAAGATCCCCAGGAAAATTTGCCAGCGCAATCGACGATAGGTCGGGTCGATCTCCGCAGCAGGTAAGCGCGCTTTATGTGGCGCTGGTTTAAAAATACTCAACATTTATAGCCTCCGTGGCCCATGGTCTTATTTATGATTAACAGCCTGATTCAGTGGAAGAACCTGCTGTTTTTTTGAGTTGCCGCGATGTTAAGAAAACATTCATAAATTAAATGTGAATTACCGCACACATTATTAAATAAGATTGCCAAAATGTTCCGAAAGGCGCATGAAATCACGTTTCACTTTCGAATAATGAGCGAATATGCGCGAAATCAAACAATTCATGTTTTTACTATGGCTAAATGGTAAAAAACGAACTTCAGAGGGATAGCAATGAAAACTCGCGACTCGCAATCAAGTGACGTGATTATCATTGGCGGCGGCGCAACGGGAGCCGGGATTGCCCGCGACTGTGCCCTGCGCGGGCTGCGCGTGATTTTGGTTGAGCGCCACGACATCGCAACCGGTGCCACCGGGCGTAACCACGGCCTGCTGCACAGCGGCGCGCGCTATGCGGTAACCGATGCAGAATCGGCCCGCGAATGCATTAGTGAAAACCAGATCCTGAAACGCATTGCACGTCACTGCGTTGAACCAACCAACGGCCTGTTTATCACCCTGCCGGAAGATGACCTCTCCTTCCAGGCCACTTTTATTCGCGCCTGCGAAGAAGCAGGGATCAGCGCAGAAGCTATAGACCCGCAGCAAGCGCGCATTATCGAACCTTCCGTTAACCCGGCATTGATTGGCGCGGTGAAAGTTCCGGATGGCACCGTTGATCCATTTCGTCTGACCGCAGCAAACATGCTGGATGCCAAAGAACACGGTGCCGTTATCCTTACCGCTCATGAAGTCACGGGGCTGATTCGTGAAGGCGCGACGGTGTGCGGTGTTCGTGTACGTAACCATCTCACCGGCGAAACTCAGGCACTTCATGCGCCTGTCGTAGTTAATGCCGCCGGGATCTGGGGGCAACACATTGCCGAATATGCCGATCTGCGCATTCGCATGTTCCCGGCGAAAGGATCGTTGCTGATCATGGATCACCGCATAAATCAGCATGTGATCAACCGCTGCCGCAAACCTTCCGACGCCGATATTCTGGTGCCTGGCGATACCATTTCGCTGATTGGCACCACCTCTTTACGTATTGATTACAATGAGATTGACGATAATCGAGTGACGGCAGAAGAAGTTGATATTCTGCTGCGTGAAGGGGAGAAACTGGCTCCGGTGATGGCGAAAACGCGTATTCTGCGAGCCTACTCTGGCGTGCGCCCGTTGGTTGCCAGCGATGACGACCCAAGTGGGCGTAACGTCAGCCGTGGCATTGTGCTGCTCGACCATGCTGAACGCGATGGCCTTGACGGATTTATCACCATCACCGGTGGCAAACTGATGACCTATCGGCTGATGGCGGAATGGGCTACCGACGCGGTATGTCGCAAACTGGGCAACACGCGCCCCTGCACTACCGCCGACCTGGCACTACCTGGCTCACAGGAACCGGCTGAAGTCACCCTGCAAAAAGTCATCTCTCTGCCAGCGCCACTTCGCGGTTCAGCGGTTTATCGTCATGGCGATCGCACGCCTGCCTGGCTGAGCGAAGGCCGTCTGCACCGCAGCCTGGTCTGTGAGTGCGAAGCCGTTACCGCAGGCGAAGTGCAATATGCAGTAGAAAATTTGAACGTTAACAGCCTGTTAGATTTGCGCCGTCGTACCCGTGTGGGAATGGGCACCTGCCAGGGCGAACTCTGCGCCTGCCGCGCCGCCGGACTGCTGCAACGCTTTAATGTCACCACATCTGCGCAATCTATCGAGCAACTTTCCACCTTCCTGAACGAACGCTGGAAAGGCGTGCAACCTGTTGCCTGGGGCGATGCGTTGCGCGAAAGCGAATTTACCCGTTGGGTTTATCAGGGACTGTGTGGTCTGGAGAAGGAGCAGAAAGATGCGATTTGATACTGTCATTATGGGCGGCGGTCTTGCCGGATTACTCTGCGGCCTGCAACTACAAAAACACGGGCTGCGTTGTGCGATTGTCACTCGTGGTCAGAGCGCGCTGCATTTTTCGTCCGGGTCGCTGGATTTACTGAGCCATCTACCGGACGGTCAACCGGTGACAGACATTCACGATGGCCTGGAATCTTTGAGCCATCAGGCTCCTGCCCATCCTTACAGTGTTCTCGGCTCACAGCGCGTGCTCGATCTCGCTTGCCGGGCGCAGGCATTGATCGCTGAAAACGGTGCACAATTGCAGGGTAGCGTTGAACTGGCTCACCAGCGAGTTACACCGCTCGGCACTCTGCGCTCAACCTGGCTAAGTTCGCCAGAAGTCCCCGTCTGGCCGCTGCCAGCGAAGAAAATATGTGTGGTGGGAATTAGCGGCCTGATGGATTTTCAGGCGCATCTTGCGGCGGCTTCGTTACGTGAACTGGATCTTTCGGTTGAAACCGCAGAAATTGAACTGCCGGAACTGGATGTGCTACGTAATAACGCCACCGAGTTCCGCGCGGTAAATATTGCCCGTTTCCTTGATAACGAAGAAAACTGGCCGCTGTTGCTTGATGCGCTTATCCCTGTTGCCAACACCTGCGAAATGATCCTGATGCCCGCCTGCTTCGGCCTGGCTGATGACAAACTCTGGCGCTGGCTGAACGAACAATTGCCCTGTTCATTAATGTTACTGCCGACACTGCCACCTTCCGTGCTGGGCATCCGTCTGCAAAACCAGTTGCAGCGCCAGTTCGTGCGCCAGGGCGGTGTATGGATGCCGGGCGATGAGGTGAAAAAAGTGACCTGCAAAAATGGCGTAGTCAGTGAAATATGGACACGTAATCACGCCGATATTCCGCTACGTCCGCGCTTTGCGGTACTTGCCAGCGGCAGTTTCTTTAGCGGCGGGCTGGTCGCGGAACGTAACGGCATCCGCGAGCCGATTCTCGGCCTTGATGTGCTGCAAACCACCACGCGGGGTGAGTGGTATCGAAGTGATTTTTTTGCGCCGCAACCGTGGCAGCAGTTCGGTGTAACCACTGATGAGACGCTACGTCCGTCGCTGGCAGGCCAGACGGTAGAAAACTTGTTTGCCATCGGTTCAGTGCTGGGCGGATTTGATCCTATCGCTCAGGGATGCGGCGGCGGCGTTTGTGCTGTCAGTGCATTACATGCTGCTCAACAGATTGCCCAACGCGCAGGAGGCCAACAATGAACGATACCAGCTTCGAAAATTGCATTAAGTGCACCGTCTGTACCACCGCCTGCCCGGTGAGCCGGGTAAATCCTGGCTATCCGGGGCCCAAACAGGCCGGGCCGGACGGTGAGCGTCTGCGTTTAAAAGATGGTGCACTTTATGACGAGGCGCTGAAATATTGCATCAACTGCAAACGTTGCGAAGTCGCCTGCCCATCCGATGTGAAGATTGGCGATATCATCCAACGCGCGCGGGCGAAATATGACACCACGCGCCCGTCGCTGCGCAATTTTGTGTTGAGTCATACCGACCTGATGGGTAGCGTTTCTACGCCGTTCGCGCCTATCGTCAACACCGCCACCTCGCTGAAACCGGTGCGGAAGCTGCTTGATGCGGCGTTAAAAATCGATCATCGCCGCACGCTGCCGAAATACTCCTTCGGCACGTTCCGTCGCTGGTATCGCAGCGTGGCGGCTCAGCAGGCGCAATATAAAGACCAGGTCGCCTTTTTCCACGGCTGCTTCGTTAACTACAACCATCCGCAGTTAGGCAAAGATTTAATTAAAGTGCTCAACGCGATGGGCACCGGCGTGCAACTGCTCAGCAAAGAAAAATGCTGCGGCGTACCACTGATCGCCAACGGCTTTACCGATAAAGCACGTAAACAGGCAATCACGAATGTAGAGTCGATCCGCGAAGTTGTGGGGGTAAAAGGCATTCCGGTGATTGCCACCTCCTCAACCTGTACATTTGCCCTGCGCGACGAGTACCCGGAGGTGCTGAATGTCGACAACAAAGGCTTGCGCGATCATATCGAACTGGCAACCCGCTGGCTGTGGCGCAAGCTGGACGAAGGAAAAACCTTGCCACTGAAGCCACTGCCGCTAAAAGTGGTCTATCACACCCCGTGCCATATGGAAAAAATGGGCTGGACGCTCTACACCCTGGAATTGTTGCGCAAAATCCCAGGGCTTGAGCTAACAGTGCTGGATTCCCAGTGCTGCGGTATTGCAGGAACTTACGGTTTCAAGAAAGAGAACTACCCCACCTCACAAGCCATCGGTGCACCGCTGTTCCACCAGATAGAAGAGAGCGGCGCGGATCTGGTGGTCACCGACTGCGAAACCTGTAAATGGCAGATTGAGATGTCAACCAGCAAACGCTGCGAACATCCAATAACATTACTGGCACAGGCGCTTGAATAATCTTCACTGGCAGGACGTGAAAACCTCCTGCCATTCATATCCACGCTGAATATTTCAGAATAACTGCTCTCTATTTTTTACTTAACTTCACATTTCCATGTATTGACACTCGCTATCTAAAAGTAGCTTTATTATGTCCCTTCAGAAACTAATTGATATAAATAATAATATTCACCACCACATTACCTAAAAGAATAATAATATACGATTATTAAAAATTAAACATATTCACCAGCATTATATGTTTAGAATTACTTTTATAATTCCCGCAAAAAAAATTGTTTATAAATATTTATTTGCGTATATAATCCCGCCTGTTCAATATATTAAAAATATAATATTATTCCATTCATCAATATAAAAGGAACTTAAGTGAAAGCAAAAATTCTCTTTCCATCGTTATCTGGTATCTT